>NZ_JAGQFP010000002.1:1861734-2172024 GCF_019090095.1 Stutzerimonas stutzeri
GCTATACTGCCCGGCAATTCAGCCGGAGTGACCCATGCCCCTCGATCCCCTCTATCTATCAGCCGGGCTAGGCGCGCTCTGCATGCTGCTGGCCGCGGCGGCGGCGGTGATGCAGGGACGCCTGTCCCGGCAACAGGCCGAGTTGTCGCTGCTCGATGAGCGGCTGAGCCAGGCGCTGATGGCTCAGGAAGGTCTCGGTGCCCAGCTGGAGACCAGTCGTCTGGAGCACGCCGAACTGCAAGCCTCGCGTGCTGCGCTGCAGGCCGAAGCGGCGGTGCTGCGCCGCGAGACCGAGTGGTTGCAGACCCAGCGCCTGGAAACCCGCGAACTGATCGACGATCTCCAGGCCGAGCGCGACGCGCAGCAGGCCGAGTTGCGCGCGCTGAGCGCCGCCCATGCGGCGGTGAATGCCGAACTCAATGAACAGCAGAAGACCCACGAGCAGCGTCTGGAAGATCTCCAGCGTGCCCGCGACGAGCTGCGCGCGCAGTTCGCGGAGTTGGCCGGCAAGATCTTCGAGGAGCGCGAACAGCGGTTCGCCGACGCCAGCCAGGAGCGTCTCGGGCAACTGCTCGATCCGTTGAAAGAGCGTATCCAGGCGTTCGAGAAGCGTGTCGAGGAGAGCTATCAGCACGAGGCACGCGAGCGATTCTCGTTGGCCAAGGAGCTGGAGCGGCTGCAACAGCTCAACCAACGGCTGGGCGATGAGGCGACCAACCTGACCCGCGCCCTGCAGGGCCAGAAAACCCAGGGCAACTGGGGCGAGCTGGTGCTCGAGCGGGTGCTCGAACACGCCGGCCTGGAGAAGGGTCGCGAATATCACACCCAAGTCAGCCTGAAGAGCGCCGACGGCGAACGCTTCCAGCCCGACGTATTGATCCAGCTGCCCGGCGACAAGCAGGTGGTGGTCGATGCCAAGGTCAGTCTCACGGCCTATCAGGCGCTTACCTGCGCCGAGGACGAGGCCAGTCGCGCACTGGCCCTCAAGCAGCATGTGCTGTCCTTGCGCAACCACCTCAAAGGCTTGTCGCTCAAGGACTATCAGCGCCTCGAAGGTTTGCAGAGCCTGGATTTCGTCTTGTTGTTCGTGCCGATCGAGGCCGCCTTCGCCGCCGCCTTGCAGGGCGATCCGGAGTTGTTCCAGGACGCCTACAGCAAGCACATCGTGATCGTCAGCCCGACGACATTACTTGCCACGCTGCGGGTGATCGACAGCCTCTGGCGTCAGGAGCGGCAGAGCCAGAATGCCCGCGAGATCGCTGAGCGCGCCGGCGCGCTCTACGACAAGTTCGCCGCGTTCATCCAGGATCTGGACGAGATCGGCAGCCGCTTGCAGCAGCTGGACAAGGCCTATATCGGTGCGCGCAACAAGCTCACCGACGGGCGCGGCAATCTGGTTGGCCGCGCCGAGCAGTTGAAGCTTCTGGGCGCGCGGGCCAGCAAGCGTCTGCCGGTCGACTGGCTGGAGCGCGCCGGCGCCGACACGCCCCTCGAGCAAGCCGAAGACTGACGGCGAGCGGGCTCAGGGCAACCACAGCACCGCGAGCCCGGCGAGCAGGCCGGCCCCCATGAACGGCACTGTCAGCAGCGCCAGCGTCCGTCCACCGATGAACAGGATCAGTCCGGCTTTGACCAGGCTATTGCTGAGCGCGGCGAGGAAGATCCCGCGGACTGCGACCGTTTCAGCAAGGTCGCTTTGCGCGCTGCTCGACAGCGACAGGGTGATGGCGTCGACATCGGTCAGCCCGGACACCAGCGAGACCAGGTAGATGCCCGTATCGCCCAGCAACTGCTGCGCGCCCTCGACCAGGAACAGGATCACCACCAGCAGCCCGGCAAAGCGCAAGGCCGGGCCCAGTTCGAAGGGGTTCTTCAGCGGCGGTTCGGCACGGCTCTCCGGTTGCTGCCGCGCGCGCAGATACAGAAACAGCGCGCCCGCCGCATAGATCAGGCCGGAGGTCAGCATCGGTGCGAGCAGGGCCGGCAGCAGCGACCGGTTGATCACCGCCACTTCCAGCAATACCCGCGGGAACATCAGCGCCGAAGTCGCCAGCAGACCCGCCGCCAGGGCCGGGCGCAGCTTGTCGGCGTCCAGGCGGGCGAGGGTGACGGTCATCGCAGTGGAGGAGACGACACCGCCGAGCAGGGCCGTGATCATCAGCCCATGGCGGGTGCCCAGCAAGCGGATGGCGACATAGGCGGCAAAGCCGATGCCGGCGATCAGTACCACCATCCACCAGGTTCGGTAGGGGTTGAAGGCCTGCCACAGGCCATAGCCTTGGTCGGGCAGCGCCGGCAGCAATACCACGGAGATGAACAGCAGCTTCAGTGCACCGCTGAGCTCCGCCTCGCTGAGCTTATGCAGCGCTCCGTGCAGGCGTGCCTTCAGGCTCAACAGCAAGGCCACCACGATGGCGACGGAGGCTGCCAGCAGGCGGCTTTCGACGACAGCCAGACTGCCGAGCAGGAAGGTCAGCAACAGGGCCACCTCGGTGGTCATGCCGCGGTCCGCGTTGGAACGGGAGTCGACCAGGTAGCCGGTAATGGTCAGCAGTCCCAGCACAACGAACATGGCGACCCAGGCGGAGGCGCCGAACGACTCGATGCTCAGCGCGGCCAGCCCGCCAAAGAGCCCGGCGAGGCCGAAGGTACGGATGCCGGCCAGCTCCTGCAGGTCGTTGTCGCGACCGCTCCAGCTGCGCTCCGTACCGATCAGCAGGCCGACGCCGAGGGCGGTGGCCAGGTTCAACGACAACTCATAGGGCATATGCGCGACACACCGGCGGCCAGGGATAAGCTCAGTCTAGTCGTCGCGCTGTCAGCGGAACTTGCCGTGGCGCAAGGCCGCGTCAGTGCAGCGGCACATGGCGGCTCATCAGCGCCCGCAGGGCGGCGGGCTTGACCGGCTTGGCGAGGTAGTCCAACCCCGTGGCATGGATAGCAGCGACCAGCTCGGGGCGGCCGTCGGCGCTGATGACCACGCCGGGTATCGGTTCGCCGAGGCGGGTGCGCAGCCAGGCCATCAGCTCCGAACCGGTTTCGCCGTTGTCCAGGTGATAGTCCACCAGCACCAACTGCGGCCGTACGTCCTCGTTCAGCAGCGCCTCGCATTCGGCACGGTTGCTGGCGGTCCAGACCTGGCAACCCCAGCGCGACAACAAGCTGTGCATGCCGACCAGAATGCTGTCCTCGTTGTCGATGCACAGCACCTGGATGCCGGTCAGCGAGGTTTGCTGCGTATCGCCGTGGCCATTGGGCTTGGCCTGCCGCACGACGTTGCTGGCGATCGGTACCGTCACGCTGAACACGCTGCCTTTGCCGGGCCAGGACCGTACCGAGAGCGGATGATCGAGCACTTGGCAGAAGCCATCGGCGATCGCCAGGCCCAGTCCCAGGCCCTTTTCCGCGCGGGTCTGGTGGCTATCGAGACGTTTGAACTCCTCGAAGATGACGCGCAGCTTGTCTTCGGCGATGCCCGGGCCGCGGTCCCAGACTTCGAGGCGTAAGGACGCACCCTGACGCCGCACGCCGAGCACTACCCGACCCTTGGCATAGCGGAAGGCGTTGGTCAGGAAGTTCTGCAGTACGCGGCGCAACAGGCGGATGTCGCTGTCGACGCGCAACCGGCTGCCATGGACCTTGAAGTCGACGCCCTGTTCGACCGCCAGCATGCTGAACTCGGTGGCCAGCGTGTCGAACAGCGTCGCCAGCGGGAACGGATTGCGCTCGGGGGTGATACGGCCATTCTCCAGGCGCGAGATGTCCAGCAGATCGGAGATCAGGTCCTCGGCCGAACGCAGCGAACTGTCCAGATGGCGGACCAGATCGCGGGCTTCGGCCGGCAGGGCGTCATGCTGATGCGACAACGCGGCAGAAAACAGGCGCGCGGCGTTCAGGGGCTGCATCAGGTCGTGGCTGACCGCCGCCAGAAAGCGCGTCTTCGACTGGTTGGCCGCCTCGGCGGTGCTCTTGGCGGCAGTCAGCGCCTTGTTCAGCTCCGACAATTCCTGGGTCCGCGCGCTGACGCGCTGTTCGAGACCTTCGTTGGCGTCCTTGAGGGCACGTTCGGCTTCGCGGAAGGCGGTGATGTCACTGAAACTCATGACGAAACCGCCGCCGGGCATCGGATTGCCGATCAGCTCGACCACACGGCCATTGGGAAAGGTGCGTTCGGACGTGTGCGCTCGGCCCTGGCGCATCCAGTACAGGCGCTTGGCCACGTGGGTATCGGCGTCACCGGGGCCGCACAGGCCGCGTTCGGCGTTGTAGCGGATGATGTCGGCGATCGGGCAGCCGATGTAAACCAGGCCCTCCGGGTACTCGAACATTTCCAGGTAGCGGTGGTTCCAGGCCACCAGCCGCAGCGACTGGTCGACCACGCTGATGCCCTGGGTGATGTTCTCGATCGCCCCTTGCAGCAGGGCGCGGTTGAACTGCAGCACCTCGGAGGCCTCGCCGACGATGCGCACGACATCGTCGACCTGCATGTCGCGGCCTTCGAGTGCGGCCTTCACCACGGCGCGCGTCGACGACGCACCCAGCACACCGGCGAGCAGGCGCTCGGTATGCGCGATCCATTGCCCGTCGGCCTGCTGCTTGGGCGAGTAATCATGGCCGTGACGGCGGGCGAAACGCTGGAAACTCAACTCCGCGCGCTCGGCGCCAACGAAGCGCGAGGCCAGCGAAAGCAGGTCCTCGACCTGCACGGCAAGCAGCCGGCGGGCGTTGGGGGTGGCGTGTATTTCCTGGCCGATGAAGCGGCTGGCCTGCCAGTGTTCGGCGACGCGGGTCTGCGACAGGATCGAGACCCAGAAGAACAGCGTCGCGTTGCCGACCAGCGACAGCGTGACGCCCAGGGTCAGCGCACTGGTGTTGAACGGCAGCTCGGTGGTGTACATCCACTGCAGGCCGGGGAACATCTCCAGCGGCCAGCCGAGCAGCGGCAGCACCAGGGTGTAGACCCAGATCAGCGCACCGGCGGTGAGGCCGGCGAACACACCGCGGCGGTTGGCCTGCTTCCAGTACAGCGCGCCGACCATGGCGGGCGCCACCTGGGTCAGGGCAGCAAAGGCGATCTGGCCGATGGTGGCCAGGCTGGCGCTGGAGCCGAGCAGCCGGTAACTGACGTAGGCCAGCAGCAGGATCGCGACGATGCTGATGCGGCGCACCGAAAGCATCCAGTGACGGAACACCTCGAATGGCTGCTCGGCCTCTTTGCGGCGCAACAGCCAGGGCAGCAGCATGTCGTTGGAGACCATGGTCGACAGCGCCACGCTGGCGACGATGACCATGCCGGTGGCCGCCGAGGCGCCGCCGATGAACGCCAGCATCGCCAGCGCCGGGTGCGCTTCGGCCAGCGGCAGGCTGATCACGAAGGAGTCGGAGCTGACACCACTGGGCAGCAGCATCTGCCCGGCCAGCGCGATGGGAATGACGAACACGGCGGCGAGCACCAGGTAAAGCGGGAAGACCCAGCGCGCCAGACGGAAGTCGCGCGGCTCGATGTTCTCCACCACCGTCACATGGAACTGCCGCGGCAGACACACGATCGCCATCAGCGCCACGGTGGTCTGCACCAGCATCGAAGGCCAGTTCACCGTTTCTTCCCAATAGCCGGTCAAGGTCGATGACGCATAGGCCTGGTTGAACAGGTCGCCGAAGCCGTCGTACAGGCCGAAGGTGACGAAGACCCCTACCGCGATGAAGGCGAACAGCTTGACCAGCGATTCGAAGGCGATCGCCAGGACCATGCCGCGATGGTGCTCGGTCACGTCCAGGTTGCGGGTGCCGAACAGCACGGTGAACAGCGCCAGCACCATCGACACGATCAAGGCGGTGTCCTGCGTGCCGGAGCCGGCAGCGGCCTCGCTGTGGTTGCCGATCAGCAGGTTCACGCCGAGCACGATGCCCTTGAGCTGCAGGGCGATATAGGGCAACACCCCGACCAGGCAGATCAGCGTGATGACCACGGCCAGCAGCTGCGACTTGCCGTAGCGCGCCGCGATGAAGTCGGCGATCGAGGTGATGTTCTCCTGCTTGCTGATCATGATGGTCTTCTGGATCACCTGCGGCGCCAGCAGCATCAGCAGGATCGGCCCCAGGTAGATCGGCAGGAAGGACCACAATTGCTCGGCCGCCTGGCCGACCGCGCCAAAAAAGGTCCAGCTGGTGCAATAGACCGCCAGCGACAGGCTGTAGACCCAGGCGCGCACACGGGGCGACATCGGCGCACTGTTGCGATCGCCATAGAAGGCGATGGCGAACAACACAGCCATATATGCGAACGCGGCCAGCGCGATCAGCCCACCGGACAACGACATGCACACTCCAGATAACAGATGAAAAGCGACCGATACCGATGCTGTCGCGTAGTCGGTGTCGGTCGAGACTAACGACGCCGCCGGGGCTGACGCAGCCGGACGATCAGATCCACCGGTGCGGTTGCTTGTACCGATGCCTTGTGCGACTGCTCAGGCTCGACGGATGACGACAATCGGCGGTTTCGCTCAGCAGTAGATGAGTATGCAAAGTTTCGCAGCAAAAGCGTCAAGCGTGTTGCTGCTGCGACCATCGTCGCATGAGCCTGTTCGCCGCAGTGAAGCGGTGATAGCGCCGTGCCAGACGGGTCGCGGCCATTCGGCGTGCGCCTGTGACACAGCGCCTGGCCTGCGCGCTGCAACAACGGCGTGCCGTGACCGCCGGTTGGCGGATTGCCGGGCACGCCTGGGGCACTTCCCGCTTGCGCCAGCATCACACAGGGTTATCCCGCCGATATCAGGAGAGCCTTCGATGTTCACGCCGCGTCCGGTCACCTTGCAGCGGGGCGCCTTGCGCCTGGAGCCGCTTGTCGAAGCGGACATTCCGGACCTGGTCGCATTGGCCCGGCGCAATCAGGACCAGCTCATCTACCTCAATGGCCCCTTGCGCCCCGACTGGTATCGGCTGGCGCTCGCCGAGCAACGCGAGGGCCGCGCGGTCGTGTTTACCCTGCGCATGGCCGATCGCATCGTCGGCACCACCCGGTTCGCTGACTTCAATCCGGCATTGCCGGCCGCCGAACTCGGTTGGACCTGGCTGGACCAGGCCGAGCACGGCAGCGGTCTGAACACCTCGATCAAGCAGCTGTTGCTTCGGCATGCCTTTGAAGAGTGGCAGCTGGTGCGGCTGCAACTGAAAACCGCAGCCAGCAACCTGCGATCGCAACGGGCCATCGAAAAGCTCGGCGCCCAGCGCGAGGGGGTGCTGCGTAACCACCGTCGTCTGGCCGACGGGCGGCTGGACGATACGGTGCTCTACAGCATCACCGATCTCGAATGGCCTGCCGTCCGGGATGCGCTGGGCGCGCGCGGCCAAGATCAGTAGGCGGCTTCGGCCGGTTCGTGACCGGGTTGTGCCGGCACCGGGCAGGAAGGAGCTGGACGGTGCCGAGGGCAACGGCCGTCGCCGACGAGGCACCGCTTAGGGTAATGTTGGCGGTTTTCACGGGCAGACCGCGCCGCGGCCCCGAACCCGTTCTCGTCTTGCTCTACACCTCGGCCGTCAGCGGCGTGTAGCGCTGCATCGGTTGCGGTGCATACTTAAGGAGCCTTGATGTCCCGCTTGCAGGAATTCTTGCATGGCTGCCGCGATATCCTTCCGCTGATCGTCGGCGCGATTCCATTCGGCATCATATTCGGCACGTTGGCCATCGGCGCCGGCCTGTCGCCCTGGCAGACCATCGGCATGTCAGCGCTGGTCTTCGCCGGCTCTGCGCAATTCATCGCGGTCACGCTGATTACCGGAGGCGTGGGGGCTGCAGTGGTGCTGCTGACGACCTTCGTCGTCAACCTGCGCCATGCGCTCTACAGCGCGGCGCTGCAACCCTTTGTGCGGCATCTGTCGAGCCGCTGGCGGGTGCCGCTGGCATTCTGGCTGACCGACGAGGCCTTCGCCGTCATCCAGCATCGCTATGCCAGCGATGATGCCTCGCCGTACAAGCACTGGTTCTTCTTCGGCGCGGCGTTGACCATGTACCTCTCCTGGCAGCTGGCGACCCTGGCCGGCATCGCCTTCGGTCAGGCGGTGCCGGACGTGGCCAGCTGGGGCCTGGATTTCGCCATGATCGCGACCTTCATCGGTATCGCCGTGCCGATGATGCGCACCCGTCCGCAGGTGGCCTCGGCCTTGGTCGCCGCCGCCGTGGCGCTGTTGACCTGGGAGCTGCCGTACAAACTCGGCCTGATCGCTGCGGCGCTGGCCGGTATCGTCGTCGGCGTCTGGCTCGAGCGGCGCGCCGAGCGCCAACTGCGGGAGGCGCACTGATGCAGACCTGGCTGCTGATCATTGGAATGCTGGCGATCACCTTCCTGACGCGCTACAGCTTTTTCGCCTGGCCCGACCTGCGTTTTCCGCGCGTGGTGGAGCAGGGCCTGCATTACGTGCCGGTCGCCGTACTCACCGCCATCGTGGTGCCGGGCATGCTCCGGCCCGAGGGCGACTGGGCGTTGCACTGGCACAACGCGTACCTGTTGGCGGGGCTGCTGTCGATCGGCGTTGCCGCCTTGACCCGCAATCTGCTGGCGACCATCGCGGGCGGGTTGCTGAGCTTCTTCGTGATGCGCTGGGCCTTCGGGCAATTGCCGCTATGACCGCGCTGGCCAGCCTTGTTTCGGACTATCAACGCGGAGACGCGCCATGACCCCGCATTCGCAGTTCGGCCTGCTCGGCAGCCGACGCTTCCTGCCGTTCTTTCTTACCCAACTGCTCGGCGCCTTCAACGACAACGTGTTCAAGCAGGCGCTGGTGCTGGCGATCCTCTTCAAGCTGGGTACCACGGCCGACGTCAGCGTGCTGGTGAACCTCTGCGCGCTGTTGTTCATCCTGCCGTTCTTCCTGTTTTCCGCGCTGGGTGGCCAGTTCGGCGAGAAATACGAGAAGGCCTGGTTGATCCGCCGCATCAAGTTCGCCGAGATCCTGATCATGCTGGTCGGCGCCGTGGGCCTGTGGCTGGGCAACCTGCCGTTGCTGCTCGCCGTCCTGTTCTGCATGGGCACGCAATCGGCGCTGTTCGGGCCGGTGAAATACGCGATCCTGCCGCAGCAACTGCGGCCCGATGAGCTGGTTGGCGGCAATGCGCTGGTCGAGATGGGCACCTTTCTGGCGATACTCGGCGGCACCATCGCCGCGGGCGTCCTGATGGGCTACCTCGACTATGCGCTGTGGGTGTCGCTGGCGGTGGTGGGGCTGGCTACGGTGGGGTTCCTCGCCAGCCGGGCGATTCCGCTGTCGGCGGCAGCGCTGCCGGGCCTGCGGCTGGACTGGAACCTGTTGCGCCAGTCACTGACCATCATGCAGTTGGGCTTGGGGCAGCAGCGCGCCGTCTCCCGGGCCATGATCGGCAATTCCTGGTTCTGGTTTCTCGGCGCGGTGTACCTGACCCAGATCCCGGCCTTCGCCCGTGATTGGCTGCAGGGCGACGAGGGGGTGGTGACGCTCATCCTGGCGGTGTTCTCGATCGGCATTGCGCTGGGCTCGATGCTCTGCGAGCGGCTGGCACGGCACCGGGTCGAGCTCGGCCTGGTGCCGCTGGGCGCGAGCGGATTGACGCTGTTCGGCGTGCTGCTCTGGTGGCATGCCGGCAGCGTGCCGGCCGCAGCGGCGGTGAGGGACTGGTCGGCGCTGCTGGCCGAGCCACACGCCTGGTGGGTGCTGCTGGACATTCTCGGTCTGGGCACCTTCGGCGGGCTCTACATCGTGCCGCTGTACGCCTTGATCCAGTCCCGCACGGCGCTGCAGGAGCGGTCTAGGGTGGTGGCCGCGAACAACATTCTCAACGCGTTGTTCATGGTGATCTCGGCGATCTTCGCCATCGTGCTGCTCAGCCTGGTGAAACTGACGATCCCGCAACTGTTCCTCACGGTGGCGCTACTGAACGTCCTGGTGATCGGCTGGATATGCTATTCGGTGCCGGAGTTCGCGGTGCGTCTGCGCGACTGGCTGTTGCGCCGGCCGTTGCCACCGCCGACGGCCTGACCCGTCGCGCAAGCGGCATCGCCGGTGGCGGCGGGCGCTTGGCTAGCGCTCGGCCGCGGTCGCGCTGGCGACGGGGTAGAAGCGGCGGCGCACCCTCTGCATCTCGCCGTGGCGCTTCAGGCGAGCGCTGATCTGTTCGAGCGTCGTGGGAATGTTCAGCTCGCCGTTGAGCATCGGGCGCAGGCGCGTCTGGAACAGGCTCCAGAAGCGTTTCATCTCCGGGATATCCGGCATGATCTCGCCGCTGGCGGCCGACTGGTAGGTATGCGCGATCAACGGGTCGCGCTGCAGGGTTTCCAGCAGTTCGAGGTTGGCGGCCGCACCCAGGGGCTTGTCCGCGTCGATGGCGCGTAGCCCGTCGGCCGTGGTCAGGTAGTCCTCGAGAAAGCGCTGCGCCTGGGCCTGGTTGGGGCTGTGCGAGTTGATCGCTGCCGCGATGATGCCGACGAAGGGCTTGCCGCGCCGATCGGCATCGATCCCCGGCACATCGTCGATACCGATGCGCATGCCGGTCGTACGCAGCTCGTTCCACACCCAGGGACCATTGACCATCATGGCCAGCTCGCCGGCCTTGAACGCCTTCATCATGCTGTCGTAGTCATCCTCCGGTGCCAGCACACCTAGCTCGCGCAACTGGCGCAGTTGCTCGAAGCCGGCGACGGCGCCCGGGTTGCCGATACCCAGATCGCTCAGGTCGTACAGCCCGTCGTGCTTGCGCACGCTGTAGCCGCCACTGCCGGCGATCATCGGCCAGGAGAAATAGAGGTTGGCGTAGTCCCAGGCGATCGCGCGCTTGCCTTGTTCGCGAAGACGTCGGTCCAGCTCGATCACTTCGCGCCAGGTGCGCGGCGCCGAGGCGACCAGGTCGCGGTTGTAGATCAGGCTGACGACTTCGGTGGATAACGGGTAGCCGTAGATGCGATTGCCGACGCTGACCGCCTCCCAGGTAAACCCCGGGGTGCGCTCGAGGGCGGCGGGGCTCGGCTTCAGCGGGGCGAGGTGGCCAGCGTCGAGCCAGGAGCCGAAGCGATCATGGGCGAAGATGACGATGTCGGGGCCTTTGCTGGTCCCGGCGAGGCGGTCGAACCGCGCCGCGAGGTCTTGCGGCGTGGCGACTTCGACCTCGATGCCCGTGTCTGTATGAAAGCGCTCGCCGACCTTGGCGACGCCGTTGTAGCCCTTGTCCTGATTGACCCAGACCAGCAGCTTGCCGCGTTCGAAGGCCGACGCGGTGGTGGCCAGGCAGGCCAGCATCAAAACCCAGGCGGTATTGCGCAACCTGATCATGTGCAACTCCTTGCTCGGTAGCGACGCACCCGGTCCTGTCCGGGACCGGGTGGAGGGTTTTGCGGCGCCGGCTATTTGATCTGGATGCGCTCCAGCAAATAGGCCCGCGCTTCGCTGTCGCCGATGCGAACCGCTTCGTCCGCCAGGCGCAGTGCGCGTTCAAGGTCCTGGCTGGCCAAGGCCGCGTCGATGCCCTGGCGGTAGTAGGCCTGGGTTTCCGGCAGGACGGCCGGAGCGGGGGTGGAGGGCACCTGATTGCCCATCTCGCCGCCGATGCTGTAGGCGGGTACGTAGGTGTTGGCCTCTTGGCCGGCGGCGCGGTCTTCGATCAATACCATCTTGATCACACCGACCGGCGAATGCTTCGCCACCGGATCGGGGATGCTCGGCGGCTCGTTGCCCAGCGCCTTGGCGTACGCCTTCGCCGGGTGCTGCAGGGTGGTCTGGCCGTCGCTGTCGCGCTCCGAGGCGAAAATCACCAGGTAGCGTTCGTTGCCGGGGTTGTCCAGGTAGAGCCGGTCGACCCGCAGGCGGGCATCGAGGCTGTCGCCCTTCATGCCTTCGGCCGGTACGTAGGTGAAATCGTCGGCGTCGAGCAGGCGGGTCATGCGGAACTGACTGTCGAGCAGCATGACGCTGGGCGCCAGTACCGTGTCGCCCGCCTGGCTGAACAGGCGAATCTCGAAGGATTTGCTGTCGCGCGGCAGGGCGAATGCGCGGAAGAAGCTCTTGCCGGTCTTGAAGGGGTAGGCCGGGGCGGAAGCATCCAGGGTCACGTTACCGGAGAAGTTGGCCGGCAACGGTTGAAAGGGGAAGGTCTTGATCGCGTCGCAGCAGATCGGAGCGTCAGCCAATGCCTGGCGAGCGCTGTGTATCGGCATGTCCAGTGGAGCGGGCGTCTGTGCCAGCGCATCCACACGGCGAAGCGGTTGGTTGCCGCAACCGGCTGCCAGCAGCACGGCCAGGCCCAGCAGGGAATATCGCAGCGTTTTCATGATCAACACTCCAGTCGCCAATCGAAAAGACCCCGACCAGCCATGGTCGGGGTAAAAGCACCGCCGGAACGGTGGGAGCGAAAAAAGAGAGAGTGGCCGGACCGGGCGGCGTGCAACGGGAGGAGAGGGACCGCTGCGCGCCGCCGGACCGTCAGGCGCTTACCACCAGGCCTCGGCTTGTACGCCGAAGGTCAGGCCGTCGTCGTCGCCGGCGTCGATGGACTCGCTAGCCGCCTGGTAGCGGCCACCGTCCCACTTGGCGTAGGTGGCGAAGACGCGGATCTGCGGACGGGCCCAGAAGCTGCGGCCGGCGGACCATTGCTGGGCCAGGGTGAGTTTCTTCAGATCGCGGCTGCGCTCGCCATCGGCCTGCGGGTCGACACGGTCGTAGCCGAATTCCAGCGCGGTGCTCATGGTCTCGTTCCACTTGTAGACCGGGCGCACGCCAAAGGAGAGCCATTTCTGGCCGGAGTCGTTGTCGAAGTCTTTGTCTTCGTAGATCTGCACGTACATCATTTCGACGTTGTCGGTCAGGCCGACCACGCCCTGGTTGACCAGGCGGAACATGTCGCCATCGCTGTTGCCGGTGTTGTTGCGACCGCTGCTGCCGATGATGCCGTCGGTGCCGTACTGCAGGGCGAGCTTGTTGTAGCCGCCGAACCAGTTGCCCTGAGTGTGCTCGAGGGTGACCATGTGGCCCTTCTGGTCCTGATAGCCGTCGTCACGCTCTTGCAGGTCGGTCAGGTTGGCCTTGCCGTAGTCGTAACCGATTTCCAGCTTGCCGTTGGGGTTGACGTCGATTTCGGCGACACGGAAATCCAGGGTGTCGTTGGCGATGTTGGTGCCGGTTCCCGAGCCTTGATAGGTCCACTCACCATCGGTGTTGCGGATCCAGGCGATGCTGGCCTTGCCGAAGCCCAGGTCGATGTCTTCGATACCGGCACCGGGGCCGGATACGTCCCAGTAGTAGTAATCGTTGATATGCACGTCGTGGCGCTTGTAGTAACGCTTGCCCGCCCAGATGTCGGCGCCTGGCAGGCTGGAGATCAGGTTCTTGCCCACCACGTTGAACTGGCGGATGGCAACGTCGCCGCCTTCATCGAAGGGGTTGTTGGCATCGCCATTGGTGTCAGTACGGGTGGCTTCCCAGTCGTTCGCCTGGCGCGAGTTGTAGGCGATCATGCTGTCGACGTAGAAGCTCTGTTCGCCTTCCTTCCAGACTTCCTGGCCAAGACCGATCTCGGCGTAGGTTTCGCATTCGTTGCCCAGACGGTACTTGGCCGGTGCGCCGGCTGCCTGGAAACAGGCCTGATCGCCACCCCCTGCGGTCGCACCGACGCCGGAACGCATGTAGCCATGGAAATCCACCGCGTACGAAGGCATCGCCGCCAGCAGGGCGGTGCAGAGCAGGGTGGGCTTTAGATAACGCACGGATTGTTGCGGAGTCATCGCGAAAGTCCTTTGTTCTTTTTGTTGGTCAAGTGCGACCGGCGAGGTTTTGCCAGCCGTGCGCCAACGGTCGCTCCGGGTGAAACCGGTTTGGGCTGACGGCGGTTGAAAGCCTGCGATTCGGCGAAGATCGCGACATCCTCCCGGGCGGTTTTTTTTCAGGCGGAGCGGCAGGGCGTAGCGGGGGAGGAGGTCGGGCGACGCGACGGCCGCGCGGATTACGCCTGGCCACTAAGCCTCGAATAATCCGGTTGGGGAGGTATGGCCGGGCAGGCGTGCGGGGCAGGCTGTGGCGGTCGGTGATGGGGTTGTCACCGACTGCGCCCGGCCGTCCGGGAAGCCGGTGGCCGTTGTCGGGTGCTCACAACAACTACAAGAGTGGAGCTACTTCGATGAGACATGCTTTATCTTCGACCCGCCTGGCCTTGGCGGTTTCTTCCCTGTTGCTGACCCTGGGCACGGCCCACGCCGCCGATCTGGCCGGCAAGAGCCCGGCTGGCGTGCGCTACCACGGCGGCGATGAAATCATCCTGCAGGGCTTTCACTGGAACACGGTGCGTGAGGCACCCAATGCCTGGTACGACAGGCTCCGCGAGATGGCGCCGACCATCGCCGCCGACGGCTTCAGTGCCATCTGGATGCCGGTGCCCTGGCGTGACTTTTCCAGCTGGAGCGACGGGTCCAACTCCGGTGGCGGAGAAGGCTATTTCTGGCACGACTTCAACAAGAACGGCCGCTACGGCAGCGATGGCCAGCTCAAGCAGGCGGCGGCCGCGTTGAACGCCGCGAAGGTGAAGGTGCTCTACGACGTGGTGCCCAACCACATGAACCGCGGCTATCCGGACAAGGAAATCAACCTGCCGGCCGGCCAGGGCTTCTGGCGAAACGACTGCAACGACCCCGGTAACTATGCCAACGATTGCGATGATGGCGACCGCTTCATGGGCGGCGATGCGGACCTCAACACGGCCAACCCTCAGGTCTTTGGCATGTTCCGGGACGAGTTCGCCAACCTGCGCGGGAACTACGGCGCCGGCGGTTTTCGCTTCGACTTCGTCCGGGGGTATGCCGGCGAGCGGGTCGACAGCTGGATGAGCGCGGCCCATGACGACGCCTTCTGCGTGGGCGAGCTGTGGAAGTCGCCGAGCGAATACCCGAGCTGGGACTGGCGCAACACGGCCAGCTGGCAACAGGTGATCAAGGACTGGTCCGACCGGGCCAAGTGCCCGGTGTTCGACTTCGCCCTCAAGGAGCGGATGCAGAACGGCTCGATCGCCGACTGGAAGAACGGCCTCAATGGCAATCCCGACCCGCGCTGGCGCGAAGTGGCGGTGACCTTCATCGACAACCACGACACCGGCTACTCGCCGGGGCAGAACGGTGGCCAGCATCACTGGGCGCTGCGTGACGATCTGGTGCGCCAGGCCTATGCCTATATCCTCTCCAGCCCCGGTACGCCGGTGGTGTACTGGTCGCACATGTACGACTGGGGACAGGCTCCGCTGATCCGTCAACTGATCCAGATCCGCCGCGCCGCGGGCATCCGGGCGGACTCGGCCATCGAGTTCCACAGTGAGTACTCGGGCCTGGTCGCGACGGTGCAGGGCACGGCGCACACTCTGGTGATCGCCCTGGGCTCGAACCTGGACAACCCGGGCCAGGTCAGCAGCGGCAGCTTCAATCAGGCGCTGAGCCAGGACAATGGTCAGGTGCGGATCTGGACCACTGGCGACAACGACGGCGATGGCGGTGAAGACGGCGGCGACAACGGCGCGCTGGTCAGCGTCAACTTCCGTTGTGACAACGGCGTCACCCAGATGGGCGATAGCGTCTACGCGATCGGCAACCTGACGCAGCTGGGCAACTGGAACCCGGCCAATGCGGTCCGCCTCACCGATGTCAGCAACTACCCGACCTGGAAGGGCAGCATCAGCCTGCCGGCGCAGCAGGCGGTGGAATGGAAGTGCATCGTGCGCAGCGAAGCCAATCCGACCCAGGTCAAGCGCTGGCAGCCGGGCGGCAACACCCGCTTCACCAGTGCGGCGGGCGCCAGCACCAGCGGTTCCTTCTAACCGACGCGCGCCGGCTCCGGTCGGCGCGACCGTCTGCTGGCCGGAACCGCTGCATGGGCCGGTCAGGGTGGAGATTCGCCATCCAGTACGCCTGCCCTACGCCTGGGTGCTCCTCCCTTCAGGGGTGGCGGGGGGAGGATGTGTGGATGCCCGGCCCAAAGGATTCTGGCGCGACAACAACAAGTCGTCGCGTTCGCTGTCGCGCCAGGAGCTTTCATGTCCGCCCAATTGCGTTTTTCCCTCTTTCGACTCGGCTTCCTGCCGCGCCTCTATCTGCTGATTGCCGCACTCGTCGTCTTGCTCATGCTGGTGACCGGTTCCAGCCTGGTGGCGATCGGCCGGTTGCAGGACAACGCCGGGCAAATCTCCACCACGGCCTCACGCCTGCTGGTCAGCGAGAGTTTTTTCAGCACCTTGCAGAGCCTGACGCAAAACCTGTCCGACGCGCTCGCCGAGGACCGGCCGGAGCAGCTCGATGCCTTTATCGAGCGCCACCGCGACCTGCATCAGCGGGCGGTCGAAAAGCTCGACGAACTCGATGGTCTGACACCGGGCCACACCGATGCCAAGCAACGGC
The DNA here is from genome assembly GCF_019090095.1 of Stutzerimonas stutzeri. Classification (NCBI taxonomy): domain Bacteria; kingdom Pseudomonadati; phylum Pseudomonadota; class Gammaproteobacteria; order Pseudomonadales; family Pseudomonadaceae; genus Stutzerimonas; species Stutzerimonas stutzeri. Next base: position 1,878,126 of record NZ_JAGQFP010000002.1, read on the forward strand.
TGAGCGAGTTGTTGCCGGAGCTCGACCGTCGCAGCCTGGCGCTGATCGACGCGCACCGTGGCCTGCTCCAGCGCGTCGAGCACAATGCCGTTGGCCTGCGTGACCTTCAGTTGGAGTTCTCGCGCCTCAAGCAGGATCTGTTGCAGGCCCAGTTCGTCACCCACGACGACCTGGTGGCCTATTCGATCAAGCAGTTCATCATCCCGCTCGAGCAGGTCGAGGCGACGATGTTCGATGCGATCGGCAGCGCCTCGCCCAGCAAGCTCGACGAAGCGGCCGCCACGGTGGCCGCACGCTTGCCCGACTTGCAGAAGAAGCTCGACAACGTGCTGATGGACCTGGCCCCGCACCAGGACAGCCGCACCGATTACGCGCACAGCTTCCGCCCGCCGTTCGACGCCATCCAGCGCCAGCTTGAGGTCACCGGGCAGGGCGCGGTCGGGCAGTACTACGCTTGGCTTCGCGACAAGCAGGCCAACCGCGAGCAGAAGGACCAGCTCAGCGGCTTGCAACGCCAGGCCCGCGACGATATCGGCACGCTCATCGCCAGTGCCCAGCAGGCCAGCGACGAACAGCTTGCCCGGGCACAGGACACCTATCGGCTGGGTGTGATCCGGCTGCTCTGGATGGCTGCGCTATCGATCGGGATCGCGCTGTTCATGGGCCTGTGGCTGAGCCGCACCATGCGCGTTGCGCTGGGTGCCGTCACCGGTACCTTGCAGCACCTGGCCTCAGGCGACCTGCGCGACCAATGCAGCTACCGCAAGGCCGACGAGTTCGGTCGCGTCAGCGAGCACGTCAATCGGGTCGCCGCCAACATGCGCGATGCACTGGCGCAGCTCGGGCGCAACGCCGACGAGCAGGACGAAATCGCGCGGCGCAATGCAGAGGCCTGCAACCAGGCGCGCGCCGGCCTCGAGCAGCAGCGCAGCAGCATCGGGGCGCTGGTCGCCAGCCTGACCGAGCTGGAAACCAGCTTCGGCGAGGTCGCTCATCACGCCGGCGAGACGGCAGCGCGGGTCGGCAGCGTCGAAACCCTGGCCCGTCAGGGCAGTGAACTGATGAGCGACACCCGCGAGAGCACGGCCAGCCTGGCGCGCCAGTTGGAGGCGAGCGTGGACGAGATCGCCAATGTCGAGGTGCTGAGCGAACAGATTGGAGAAATTCTCGTCGTCATCCGCGGCATCGCCGACCAGACCAATCTGCTGGCACTCAACGCAGCCATCGAGGCGGCGCGCGCGGGCGAGCAGGGACGCGGCTTCGCCGTGGTGGCCGACGAGGTGCGCGGACTGGCGCAGCGCACGGCGAAGTCGACGGGAGAGATCCAGCAGCGCATCGAACGCCTGGCGCAGGGCATCGCCTCGGCGGTGCAATCAGTGGAGAAGAGCCGGGTGCAGATGCAGGCCAACCTGGATCAGGTCGGTACGGCCGACCAGCTGATGCAGGACATCCGCCAGCAGGTAGAGCACATCGCCACCATGTCCCGCGAGATCGACTCGGCGACCGGGCAGCAGCGTCTTGCCGCCGAGGAAGTCTCGCGTGGAATGCATGAGATCGACGCTGCGGCCGAGCAGAACATGGGCAGCGTCGTGGCGATCAGCCAGAGCAGCGATCGCCAGGCGCGCATGTCGGCCGAACAGCAGGCGCTCTGCGCGCGCTACTACACCTGATCCCGGCAGCGGTATGGCGATGATGGCCAGCCAAGGTGCGCCAGGCGGCGCCGATGGGTTGAGGCCCTAGGTCCTTTCGTCAGTTCGATCGCTTCGCTAATGGCCGGGGCCGAGTCGCTCAACGGGTGAGCGACTCGCTCGTTCACGGCTGCGGCGTGGCGCCAGGCACCTGCCAGCCGATCGCCTGCGCTTCTGCACGCTCGAACTGGGCCAGCAAGGCGGTACGGCTGGCGCCCTGTTCGCCTGCCAGGGCGCCACAGCGATGCAGATCGTCGTAGCGGGCGTCGGCCATCTCGCGCAGCCAGGCGAGCCGTTGCAGCGTCAGGGGTGTGCAGGTCTGGCCGTCCAGGTCATCGGCCAGATCCAGGCGATGCGAGCGCCATGCCTCGCACAGGTATAGCGCTTCCGCCGAGCCGGACAATGCGCTTTGCCAACGCGCGATGACAGCGTCCAGCCGCTCGAGCACGGCGGGCGTCGCACCCCGCTGATCCAGTTCATGGCGCCAGCGCTGGTAGTGCTCCAGGGCGATGGATTTTTCCAGGCGGAATGCCGCCAGGGCGCGGTCGCTGCCCAGCCGTTCCTGCCCCAGCAGCCAGGCGAAGAACTGCCGTGTTTCGAACCGCTCGACCGGGTGGAAGCCCGGCCCGGCGAGGCCGTCGCTGTTGAACTCGCGCAAGGGGTCGAAGCGGTACAGGTAGCCGAAATCGAACAGGCGGATACGCCCGTCATCGAGCACGTTGCCAGGGCACAGGTCCCACTCGAACAGACCGTGGGAGGCGAGGGTGATGACGGTGTCGAACAGGTCGGTCAGGCGCGCTTCGTTCCAGTCGGCGACCACCTCGCCATCGATCCAGGGCGACAGCAGTACGCCGTGTCTGAAGCTGGCGTAGCAGGTGTCGACGATACCCGCGAGCCGTTCGGCCAGTTCCGGCCGTGCCTTGAGCGCGCGCAGGTCCGCACGCCGCTGGACCTCGTTGAGGAACGAGGTCTGACCGTCGGCGTTCTGTACCAGGCAGCGTTCGCGGGCGCGCTTGAGCGTCCAGCTGCGCCCCTGTGCTTCGACCCGGTAGACGTGCGCGGTAAGCCCGCCGGACAGGACCCGGCTGACATAGGCTTCACTGCCGTCGGTCGAGGCCAACGTGGCGAGGGGCAGCGGGCAGTCGTCCGGGTGGCCGACCTCCAGCTCCGCACCGCTGCTGACGAAGGCCAGTTGAGCTTGCTGGCGGGCGTTAAGGGTTGCGTTCATGACGAGGCATTCTCCGATCGGTGCGGCTATTCAGGGCCGGCGCGTGGCCGGATGGACTGCAAGCGGGGTTTGGCGGTGTGTCGCGTCGTGGCGGGAAGCCCCGCAGCCCCGCTGCCGGGGCCGCAAGGCGTGCGCGCTCAACGGTGGACTGACGCGCCGGCCTGTACGACGACCACGCGATCCGCGCCGAGGACTCGCGAGAAGGCGTAGGGCTGGGTCGACAGCCGCGCATGGCGTCCGGCGCCGATGGCCGGGTGGCGGGCGCGGAACTGGCCCAGTGCGCGCCAATGGTCGAGCAGTGCCGCGACGTCCGGTTGGGCCTGCTGCGCCCAGTTCATGTCCGAGCGGGTGCCCTGGAAGGGATCCGAACCCGTCGGGCCGAACCGACGGGCGCTTTCGTCGCCATAGAAGATTTGCGCGGTGCCCGGCGCCAAAAGCAGGGCATTGGCCAGCCCGCGTTGCAGCGCCAGGTCGTTACCGGCCTGTTGGGAGAACAGCGCCGTATCGTGGGATGAGCCGTAGTTCATGAAGTTGTGGTCGGGATGCTCGGCCAGCAGGCTGGCGTAGGCCGCGTACGTCGGCTCGGCCTTGGCCAGGCATTCGCTGGCCGCTGGCGCTGCGTCGGTCTGGAAGGCGAAGTTGATCAGCGCGTCGAAGCCGTTGTCCTGGTAGGCGCTGGTTTCGGGGCCATGGCCGAACACTTCACCGACCATCCAGAACGGCGAGCCGGCGAAGCGGTCGTCCGGGTGCGCAGCCGACCATTCGGCACGGGCGCGGTCCGCGGCCTGGCGCAGCTCGGCCCAGGCCGCCGGTTCGACATGCATCACCGTATCGGCGCGAAAGCCGTCGACGCCGTATTCGCGTACCCAGTCGGTCAGCCATTCGACCAGGTAGTCGCGGACCCGATAGCCGTCGCGCGCTACCGCACCGGTGGGTTGCTTGTGCTGCAGGAAGACCGGCAGCCCGACGGGCTCGTCGCGTTCGGTCTTGAAGTCGGGCAAGAAGCTCAGCGAGCCCTTGACCGGGTCGACCAGGGCGCTGGGTGGCTGGTCGTAGTCACCGAGGCCCGACCGCACCCAGTCCTTGCCCCACCACTTGACCCAGTCCGGGTGCTGGTAGTCGATCAGGTTGTGGTAGGCGTGGAGGTTTTCGTGGGGCTCGGGTTGCCAGCGCGTCCATTGCGCGGGCAGGTATTGCGCCATGCCGTCGCGCAGTCCGCCGAAGCCGAACGTCTGCATGTCGGCCAGGGTCGAGTAACCGGGATGGTTCATCACCACGTCGAACAGCACGCGGATGCCGCGGGCGTGTGCTTCGGCCATCAGGTTTCGCAGGTCGGCCTCGCTGCCCATGTTGGCGTCCAGCTCGGTGTAATCGAGCGCGTAATAGCCGTGGTAGCCATAGTGGCGGAAGTCGCCCTTGTCGCCGCCGCCGACCCAGCCATGAATCTGCTCGTAGGGGGCGGTGATCCAGACGGCGCTGACGCCGAGTTCGGCCAGGTAATCGAGCTTGCTGGTCAGGCCCTTCAGGTCGCCGCCGTGAAAGGTGCCGATTTCCTCTGCTCCGTTCGGATCGCGGCCATAGCTGTGGTCGTTGGACGGGTCGCCATTGGCAAAGCGGTCGGTAATGACGAAGTAGACGGTCGCGTTACGCCAGTCATGGGCGGCTTCGGCAGGCGCGTCGGCCGCCTCGAGCAGTAGCAGGCCATCGCTGCCGGCGGCCGGGGTCAGGGTGACCCGGCCGTCACGCACCGTCGTGGCCTGGCCGCTGTAGGCGTCGCGAACCCGTTCGCCTTCGGCGAACACGCCATCGACCTTGAGGCTCACCGGCTCGCCCTGCCAGACCGCGCAGGTGATACCCGGCTTGGCGGGTTTGGCTTCCTTTATGGGCAGCAGACGCAGGCTCGCGTTTTCGCCGGTTTCGACGATCAGCCGATACCGCCCCGGTGCGGGAACGTCGAAGCGCAACGCAGTGTCTTTGTCCAGCGTCTGCTTGCGGTAGGGCGTCAGCGGCTGCGACCGTTCCGCATCGGTGGCGCCCAGTTCGAGCCTGCCAACGGGCAGCGTCAACTCGGTGCTGTAGCGCTCGGGCTGCATTTCGCGCCAGCGAAGGTCAATGGGTTGGTCGGCGATACGCGCCGTGATCGAGGGCTCGGCCAAGGCCAGCTGGGCGGGAAGGGCAATGGCTAAGGCGAGCAGGTGACAAGCGGGCGTCCGGCGGTGCATGGTGTCGGTCCGTTTTGTTGTTTTCGCAACATTTAACATCCGACTGCCAACCAAGTGCAGGCGTAACGCGGCATTTCGCAGGCGGAATTTGTCTTCATCCCAGACGCGGTCTACGCCCTGTCTCTACGCCCTCCCTGGGCAGGCGGGGGAGGATGTGCGCCCCGGGTCGCTGGCCGATTATGCGGGAACTGCGAATGCCCAAGGGCTGCAGCGTGTGGGATCAACAATAAGAAGCCACGAGGAACAGGAAATGAACAAAACGCTGTGGGGTATGGCCGCGATGGGTCTGGCTGCGACCTTCAGTCTTCCGCTGCCGGCAATGGCCGCGATCGAGGAAGGCAAGCTGGTCATCTGGATCAACGGTGACAAAGGCTACAAGGGATTGGAAAAGGTCGGCCAGAAGTTCACCGCCGAAACCGGTATCCCAGTCGAAGTGGCGCACCCGGACAGTGCCACCGACAAGTTTCAGCAGGCCGCGGCAACCGGTAACGGCCCCGACATCTTCATCTGGGCACACGACCGCATCGGTGAGTGGGCCAAGAGCGGGCTGATCACGCCGATCACGCCGAGTGGAGAAACCAAGAGCGAAGTGGCTGATTTCGCCTGGGACGCGGTGAGCTACGGCAACAAGCTGTGGGGCTACCCGATCTCCGTGGAAACCATCGGCCTGATCTACAACAAGGCGCTGGTCGACACGCCGCCGAAGAGCTTCGATGAAGTCTTCGCGCTCAATGAAAAGCTCGCTGCCAACGGCAAGCGCGCCATCCTCTGGGACTACAACAACACCTACTTCACCTGGCCGTTGCTGGCAGCCAACGGCGGCTACGTATTCGAGAAGACCGACGCTGGCCTGGACGTCAAATCGACCGGCGTAAACAATGCCGGCGCCAAGCAGGGCGGCAAGGTGCTCGCCGAGCTGATCGAGAAGGGTGTGATGCCCAAAGGCGCTGACTACAGCGTCGCCGAAGCAGCCTTCAACAAGGGTGACTCGGCCATGATCATCAGCGGGCCGTGGGCCTGGAGCAACATCGAGAAGAGTGGCATCGACTTCGGCGTGGCGCCGATCCCGTCGATCAATGGCGAGCCCGGCAAACCTTTCGTGGGTGTCACGGCTGCGACCCTCAATGCAGCCAGTCCGAACAAGGACCTGGCGGTCGAGTTCCTGGAGAACTACCTGCTCGAGGTAGACGGCCTGCAGACCGTAAACGCCGATGTTCCGTTGGGAGCCGTGGCGAACAAGGCCTACATGGACGAGCTGTCGAGCAACCCGCACATCAAGGCGACCTTCGAGAACGCGCAAATGGGCGAGCCCATGCCGAACGTTCCGGAGATGGGGATCTTCTGGTCGTCCATGGCGGCCGCGCTGACCAACATCACCTCGGGCCGGCAGACTGTCGATGCCGCCCTGGATGATGCCGCCAAGCGCATCACCCGCTGACATCGTCGCCGATCACCGGTCGCCGTATCGCGACCGGCGATCTACTCTCCAGGTTAGAAAGGTTCCCCGTCGTGAATGCCCTTGCCGAGTTGCCCAGCCCTGCCATGACTACCCATACAAGGACGCTTCATCCCTCGTTGAAAGCCGGGCTGCGCTGGCTGGTCTGGCTTACCTTCAACGCGCTCTCGCTGTACCTGGTCGTGGCGCTGTATGCCCAGCAACAGCTGGCATTCGCCCTGCTCGGTCTGGTCGTGACGGGAATCGCCAGTTTCGTGTTCATCAGCCGCCGTACCTATGCCCATCGCTATATCTATCCGGCGGTGGCGGGGATGCTGGTGTTCGTCATCTTTCCGCTGCTGTACACGGTGGGCATCGGTTTCACCAACTTCAGCGGCAGTAACCTGCTGAGCCAGGAGCAGGTCAAGCAGTATCATCTGAATCAGACCTACCTGGCCGGCGAGCGCTACCGGTTCAGCCTGTTTTCCAGCCCCGAGGGTGACCGCTTTCGCGTCGACAAGGGCGAGCAGGGTGTGTTCGTCAGCGATCCGCTGACCGGCGAGCCGAATGCTGAAGAGCCCCTGGCGATGCAGCCGGCCGATCAGGTCGCCGATCTGGGCAAGGCATTGCCGCTGCGCGATGTCATCCAGCGCCGCGAGCAATTGCAACAGTGGGTCATGCGCGGCCCGGACGGCAGCCTGCTGCGCCTGTATGGCCTGCGCGAAGTCGCCGCGGTGCAGCCGCTCTACCGGCAGGCCGAGGACGGCGTGCTGATCAATAACAAGACCGGCGAGCAACTGACGCCGAACCTGGAAACCGGCTTCTATGTCGACGGCGACGGCAAACCGCTGGCGCCTGGCTTCGCGGTGTTCACTGGCTTCGACAACTTCACCAAGGTATTGACGGATCCGAGTATTCGCGAACCCTTCGTGCAGATCTTCATCTGGACGGTGGCCTTCGCCGCCCTGACGGTACTCTTCACCCTGGCCGTCGGCCTGGTGCTGGCGAGCCTGCTGCAGTGGGACATGGTGCGTGGCAAGCCGTTCTACCGGGTCATGCTGATCCTGCCTTACGCTGTGCCGGCATTCATCTCGATCCTGGTCTTCCGCGGCCTGTTCAACCAGAACTTCGGCGAGATCAACCTGCTGCTCGACACGCTGTTCGGGATTCGCCCGGACTGGTTCAGCGACCCCACGCTGGCACGCGGCATGATCCTCATCGTCAACACCTGGCTCGGTTATCCGTACATGCTGCTGCTGTGCATGGGCTTGCTGCAGGCCATCCCGCGCGATCTTTACGAGGCCTCGGCGATGGATGGCGCGACGCCGTTGGACAACCTGCTGAAGATCACCCTGCCGCTGCTGATCAAGCCGCTGGCTCCCTTGCTGATCGCGAGCTTCGCGTTCAATTTCAATAATTTCGTGCTGATCACCCTGCTGACCCGCGGCGGGCCCGACATCATCGGCGCGACCACGCCGGCCGGTACCACCGATCTGCTGGTCAGCTACACCTACCGCATCGCTTTCCAGGACTCTGGACAGAACTTCGCCCTGGCGGCCGCCATCTCCACGCTGATCTTCCTGCTGGTCGGTGCCATGGCCTGGCTGAACCTGAAACTCTCGAAAGTGAAAGTGTGAGGAAAACCGGACATGGCCATCGTTCAAGCTAAATCCGTCAAATACCGCCTCTGGCTGGCGCACGCTTCGCTGCTCGTCTTCATCGCATTGATCGTGTTTCCGTTGCTGATGGTGGTGTCGATCTCGTTCCGTGAAGGAAACTTCGCCACCGGCAGCCTGTTTCCCGACCATCCCACGCTCGAGCATTGGTCGCTGGCGCTGGGCATCCCCTACACGCACGCCGACGGCACGGTGACCCAGCCGCCGTTCCCGGTGCTGTTGTGGTTGTGGAACTCGTTGAAGATCGCGTTGATCAGTTCGGTGCTGATCCTGATGCTCTCGACCACCAGCGCCTACGCCTTCGCCCGCATGCGCTTCCGTGGCAAGGCGCCGATCCTCAAGGGCATGCTGATTTTCCAGATGTTCCCGCCGGTCCTGTCACTGGTCGCCATCTATGCCTTGTTCGATCAGCTCGGCCAGCACGTTTCCTGGCTCGGCGTGAACAGTCACGGGGCGGTGATCGTCGCTTCGCTGGGCGGCATGGCGCTGCATATCTGGACGATCAAGGGCTATTTCGAAAGCATCGACGGTTCGCTGGAAGAAGCGGCCATCGTCGACGGTGCGACCACCTGGCAGGCGTTCTTCCATATTCTGCTGCCGATGAGCGTGCCGATTCTGGCGGTGGTGTTCATCCTCGCCTTCATCACCAGCGTGACCGAGTACCCGATCGCCTCGGTGCTGCTGATGGATGTCGACAAGCTGACCCTGGCCGTCGGGGCGCAGCAATACCTGTATCCGCAGAACTACCTCTGGGGCGACTTCGCCGCGGCCGCGGTGCTGTCAGGCCTGCCGATCACGGTGGTGTTCCTGTACTGTCAGCGGTGGATCGTGGGCGGACTGACCGCTGGTGGCGTGAAGGGGTAGGGCTCGCGCAGCCGAGATCGATGGAGCAGGTGACCCGACCAGGGAACGAAGCACGGGAGATGACCATGAATGTCGCAATACCTGAGCCCTTGCCGCTCATACCGGCCAAGCTGAGCATGCCGCCCCTGCCCAAAGGTCTTCTCTCGCGGCCACGGCTGGACGAGTGGCTGCAGCGCCTCGGGGATGTGCGCCTGGCGGTGCTGCATGCGCCGAGCGGCTTCGGCAAGACCACCCTGGCATGTCAGTGGGCGCGGGCATTTGCCGGGCAGGTGGCCTGGCTGCAGCTGCATCCGGCGGATAACGATCCGCGGCAGCTGGCTCGCTACCTGCTGCACGTGCTCGATGCGCAGCTGGAGCAGGGCTGCCCGCGCAGCTTGCTGCTCGCAGAGCAGGGGGCCGAGCCTTTCGACGTTCTGCTCACCCATCTACTGGCGGAGCTACCCGCCGAGAACGAACCGCTGCTGCTGGTGCTCGATGACTTCGAGGCCTTGGTCAACCCGGAGGTCATCGCGGTGTTGCGCTTTTTCCTGCGCAACATGCCGTCCTGGCTGACGCTGCTGGTCTGCAGTCGCGGTCTGCCTGAACTCGGCGTCGCCGAACTGCGGGTCAAGCACCAGTTGCTGACAGTGGATGCGGCGCAACTGGCGTTCGAAACCGACGAAGTCGAAGCCTTGCTCAACGAAGGGTTGCCGGTGACGGTCAACCGCGAGCAGGTGGAACGACTCAATCGCCGCATCGGTGGCTGGCCCTGCGCGTTGCAGCTGGCGCTGCAAGAGGTACAGACCAGCCGTGGCATGGACGTCTTTCTCGAAAGCCTCCAGCTCGGCCATCCCTTCGTCCGCGACTACCTGCGCGAGCAGGTCTTGAGCCAGCTGGACCCGGCAACGGTCGAGTTCCTCCAGGCGACCTGTCTGTTGGAGCGTTTCAATGCGTCTCTGGCCAATCACCTGACCCAGGGTAGCAATTCCCGCGACATGCTCGAGCAGCTCGAACGGAACGGCCTGTTCGTGCAGCCGCTCGACAGCTTGCGTCAGTGGTACGCCTACCATCCGCTGTTCGCCGTCTTCCTGCAGGGCGAGCTGCACACCCGCCAGCCGCAGCGCGTTGCCGAGTTGCATCTGCGCGCGGCCGGCGCGCTGATGGCCGAGAGCATGCCGGAGGAGGCCGCACGCCACGCCGTGCAGGCGCGCTGCCCGACGCGTGTCGGCGAGGTGTTGGAGCGTTTTGGTCGGCAGTTCTACCGCCAGGGACGACTGGGGTTGTTGCAGCAATGCCTGGAAACCCTGCCAGAGACGGTCATCGCCGGATCGCCCTTGTTCACGCTGCTACAGGCGTGGGTGTCACAGAATTCCTACCAGTTCGATCAGGTCGAGCGCTGGTTCAAGGCCGGCGAGCAGGCGCTGCAGCACAGCTGCTCGGAAGAGGACTGGGCGCGTATTGTCGGCGAGTTCAATGCCGTGCGCGCGCAGGTGGCGATGAACAAGGGGGACGAGCAGCAGGCCATCGCCCTGGCTCGCGAGGCGTTGGTCCGCGAACCGCTGATCATGCGGACCTCGAAGGTTGCCGCGCTGTCGGGTCTGGCCGAAGCGCATTTCGTGCAGGGGCTGCTGCCACAGGCGCAACAGCAGTACCAGGAGGCCGAACGCCGCGCGCGGGAAATTCGAGCCTCGCATCTGGTGGTGTGGAACCTCGGGCAGCTCTCGGAGATCGCCATCGCCCAAGGCTTTCTGCAGAAGGCCTACTCGTTGCAGGAGCGGGCGATTCAGTACGTCGAACAGGCGGAGCTGCAGGCCACGCCGATCATGGAATTCATCTACCGCGTGCGCGGTCAGGTCCTGCTCGAGTGGCACCACCTGGACGCCGCCGAGCAATGCGCGTTGCAGGGTATCCAGATCCTCGAAGACGTGGGTGACCGCTGGTTGATGCAGTGCTACGCGTTGCTGGCGGGCGTCGCCCATGCGCGCGGCCAGCAGAATGTCTGCGCGGACTATGTCGGCAAGATCCAGGGCATGTTGGCGGGCGACAATTACCACGTCGATTGGCTCGCCAATGCGCATGCGGTCATGCTCAGCTACTGGGATTCGACGCAGGACAAGACGGCGATCCAGCAGTGGCTGCTTACCGCACCCGCGCTGGAGCGGGGTCTCAATCACTTCGCTCAGTACAACGGCCGCAACCACGCGCGTGCGCACCTGTCACTGCAGCAGCCGGAAAAGGCCCTGCCCATCCTGCGCCAGCTGCAAAGCGATGCCGAGCAGCACGGCCTGGTGATGGATCTGAACCGCAACCATATCCTCCTGGCGCAACTGCATTGGCAGCGCGAGGAGCGCCAGCAGGCGCTGGACCACCTGCAGCAGGCACTGACGCTGGCCACCAGCACCGGCGCCATTGGCAGCTTTCTGCGCATCGGCAAGCTGATCATCGTCATGCTCAAGGCGTTGCAGCACGAGCGCACGCTCGGTGAGCTCGAGGCCCAGCGTGCCGATCGGCTGATCCAGCTGGCGCAACAGCAACGCGACTTCAGCCGGGCGATCCGCATCACCCTCGACGAGGCGGTGATCCAGGACATCATCAACCGTCCCGACGTGCCCGAGCTGATCCGCCATTCGCCGCTGACCCGGCGCGAGTGGCAGGTGCTCAGCCTGATCCATGCCGGGCAGTCGAACGAGCAGATCGCCGAGCACCTCAACGTCGCACCGACCACCATCAAGACACACATCCGCAGCCTGTATCAGAAGCTCAACATCACCCATCGCAACGAGGCGGTGCAGTTGGCGCGCAGTCTGCTGAGCAAGATCCAGGGCGAGTAAGCATTGTTTGCTGCAACCTGTGTGCACCCGACCGCGTCGGTGGGTGCTTTCACGCGTAGCGAGAGCCGAAGATGACGATGACCGAGAAACAGAAGATGCTGGCCGGTGAGCTGTATCGCCCCGGCGACCCCGAGCTGCAGGCCGATCAGGCCACCGCCAAGGCCTGGATGGTGCGCTACAACGCGGCCCTCGGCGAGACGCCGGCGGTGCGCCGGGCCTTACTCAAGGAGCTGCTGGGCAGTGTCGGCGACGGTGCGGTGGTGCGGCCGCCGTTTCATTGTGATTACGGCTACAACATCCACCTTGGCGACGAGGTGTTCTTCAACTTCAACTGCGTGATTCTGGACGTGGCCGAGGTGCGCATCGGTGCCGGCACGCAGATTGGCCCGGCGGTGCAGATCTATGCGGCGGATCATCCGCGCGGTGCCGAGGAGCGTCGCAGCGGTCTGGAATTCGGCCGGCCGGTGATGATTGGCGAGCATGTCTGGATCGGGGGCGGCGCAATCATTCTGCCAGGCGTGACCATCGGCGATGGCGCCGTGATCGGTGCCGGCAGTGTGGTGACTCGAGACGTCGCGGCGGGCGCGACCGTGATGGGGAATCCGGCCCGCAGTCGCTGAACGCGCCGAAGTGCGAGGCGACGTGCCAATGCCGCTGCGGTAGGCCAGTTGTCGTTGGCCCGGTGACCTTGGGATAGGCGACAACCTTGCCGGGAATGACAGCCGACCAGGGCCGGCTGTCGACCGCGCTTATTGCTGGGTCACGATGGCCATGTTGCCCGAGCCCATTTGCGACACCATGGCGGCGTTGCCCATGCCGCTCTGGTCGAGGATCGCCTGGTTGGCGGTACCCCCTTGCAGCACTTGCGCCAGATGGCCTTCGCCGGTCTGGGAAAGGGCGACTTCGTTGTCCGCGCCATAGATCTGCTGGATATCGGCGACGTTGAGGTTGCCGTCCTGCATCACGTCCACCCGGTTGTTGTCGCCGTAGCTCGAGCCGGTCAATTCGTTACCATTGCCGGTCTGGCTGACGGTCAGCAGGTTGTCGGAGCCGTCCTGGGCGAAATCGATCAGGTGATCGGCGCCTTGCTGAGTGACATAGGCCTGGTTGTATTCGCCGGTCTGTTGAAGCGAGGCCGTCTGGAAGTTGCCATCGAGCTGGTCGATGGTGAGGTAGTTGTTATTGCCGGTCTGCTCGGCCGTGGCGTTATTGCCATCGCCGGCCTGGAAAACATCGGTGCTGTTGGCCACGCCGTTCTGGTAAATCGCCGCGGTTTGCAACGAGCCGCTCTGGTCAACGTAGGCTTCGTTCATCGTCCCGGAAGACCGGATGCTGGCGGTGTGATCGGAACCTTGCTGCGTCACCGAGGCGACCTGCGAGTCGCCCTGCTGTTCGATCTCGGCGCGTGAGTCGAAGGCATTGGTCTGATAGACGCTCGCATCGTTGAAGTTGCCCTGCTGGTCGACGCTGGCGGTGTTGCGGGCGCCGCCGTCCTGCCAGACCAGCGAGACGTTCTCATCCCCCGTTTGGCGCTGTTCCGAGACGCTCGCCTCGGTGTTGCTCTGCACGCTTTCAGCGAAGTTGTCGTTGCCACTTTGCTCTGTCACCGCCGTGCTCATGTCCGCCGCGTTCTGCTCGGTGATCGAGACGTTGAACGTGCCGTCCTGGTATTGCCGGGCGCTGGCGCCGAAGGAGTCGTTCTGGACGATGCTGGCATCGTTGTTGTCGCCGTACTGCTCCTGGATCGCCTCGCTCTGGTCGGTCGAGGTCTGGCTGATCGCGGCAACGTTCAGGTTGCCGCCCTGGGTCTGCACCGCGTCGGACAGGGTTGCTTGCGTCTGGGTCACCTTGCCGTCGTTGCCGGCGCCGATCTGCGACTGATAGGACAGGTTGTCCCGCCCGCCGCTCTGGGTGGCTTCGGCGATATTGTCGGTACCGGACTGATTCTGTTCCGCGCGGTTATCGTCGGCGTAGGCCTGGGTCGCCAGGATCGCAATGATGGCGGCTGCGAGGGGCTTGCACTTGAACATGTCGTCTCTCCATGGGGGTAGGGGCGTGTCGTTCCTGACTGGCGCGGCTGCGTCTGGCTTTAGCCGGAGGCTGCAGCTACGACGGTGTCGGTCGCGGAACTACCCCGATCCTAGGAAGGCCTCGTGACAAAATAATGTCGAATCAGCGTTGTGTCGACGTTTTTATGGCGATGGGCGGCAGGCACGGCTGCCGGATTGCATGAGCGCTCGGACCGTGGGGGGAGGCGTGTGCACTACGCCCCCGGCAGGAGGTGGCTCTACGCCTGGTTCATACGCCTCGTTATTGCTGGCGGCGGAGGATGTTGCGGCGGGTTGCCGCACCTAGAGTGGCGGCGTGTTCCCCCAAACATCGAAGGTGGGTTGTATGAATCGCAACGACTGGTGGCGCGGCGGCGTCATTTATCAGGTTTACCCGCGCAGCTTTTTCGATAGCAACGGCGACGGGGTCGGCGATCTGCTCGGTGTGGTCGAGAAGATCGACTACATCGCCAGCCTCAACGTCGATGCCATCTGGCTGTCGCCATTCTTCACCTCGCCGATGAAAGACTTCGGCTATGACGTGTCCGATTACCGTGACGTCGATCCGCTGTTCGGCACGCTGAACGACTTCAAGCAGGTCATCGACGTCGCCCATGCGCGTGGCATTCGTATTCTCATCGATCAGGTGCTCAACCATTCCTCGGACCAGCACGCCTGGTTCAAGGAAAGCCGCTCCAGCCGCGACAACCCGAAAGCGGACTGGTACGTCTGGGCCGATCCGAAGGACGACGGCACCGTACCCAACAACTGGCTGTCGGTCTTCGGCGGGCCCGCCTGGACCTGGGACAGCCGCCGCAAGCAGTATTACCTGCACAACTTCCTGTCCAGCCAGCCGGATCTCAACTTCCATTGCGAGGAGGTCCAGCAGCAGCTGCTCGACGACATGGAGTTCTGGTTGAAGCTGGGGGTCGACGGTTTCCGCCTGGATGCCGCGAACTTCTACTTTCATGATCGTGAGCTGCGCGACAACCCGCCGAATCATGAGATTCGAGAAGGTAGCATCGGTGTGCGCGCCGATAACCCCTATGCCTTCCAGCAGCACGTCTTCGACAAGACCCAGCCGGAAAACATCGGATTCCTGCGGCGGATCCGGCAGTTGCTCGAGCGTTATCCAGGCAGCGCGACCGTCGCAGAGATCGGTTGCGATCATTCGCTGAGGACCATGGCCGCGTACACGGGCGGCAGCGATACCCTGCACATGGCCTACTCGTTCGACCTGCTGACCGAGCAGTGCAGCCCGAGCTTCCTGCGCCACACCATCGATTGCGTGGAGCGCGAGCTGGTCGACGGCTGGCCCTGCTGGTCGATCGGCAACCACGACGTGGTGCGGGTGATGAGCCGCTGGGCGCTGGCCAACCAGCCGGATCATGCCCGTGGCCGCATGTTCATGGCGATGCTGCTGAGCATGCGCGGCAGCGTCTGCCTCTATCAGGGTGAAGAGTTGGGGCTGGACGAGGCCGAGCTGCAATTCGAGCAACTGGTCGACCCCTACGGCATCCGCTTCTGGCCCGAATTCAAGGGGCGCGACGGCTGCCGGACGCCGATGCCCTGGCACGATCAGGACCCGCACGGTGGCTTCAGCCGCGAACAGCCCTGGTTGCCGCTGGCCGACAAGCATCTGCCGCTCTCGGTGGCCGCGCAGGAGCCGGATCCGAACTCAATGCTCAACATCTATCGCCGCTTCCTCGCGTGGCGCCAGGATCAGCGTCTTCTGGTCGAAGGCAGCATGCGCACCGTCTATCACGACGACGCCCTGCTGGTGTACGAGCGGCGCCTGGATGATGAAGTCTGGGTGTGTTTGTTCAACATGAGCGACAGTGCCCGGCACTATGACCTGTCTGCACCGGTCGAAGGGCTCGACGTGCCATCGGCCACCGCGGTATTCGATGGTCAGGGCGTACATCTGCCGGCGCACGGCTTCGGCTTCGCCCGCCGGCTCGGCTAAGTCCCGGGCCGGGACGAGACGGATGCATCGTCTCGACCGGCCCGTCGCCGCTCGCTATGCTCGCCGTGACTCGTCGCGGCAGCTGTTTTGAAGGAGAACAACAATAATGGCCAGTGTAACCCTGCGGAATATTTGCAAGAGTTATGACGAGGTCCCCATCACCCGCAACGTCGATCTGGACATTGCCGACGGCGAGTTCGTGGTGTTCGTCGGGCCGTCGGGATGCGGCAAGTCAACCTTGCTGCGGCTGATCGCAGGCCTCGAAGACATCACCGACGGCGAATTGCAGATCGATGGTGAGCGGGTCAACGAGCTGCCTCCGATGGATCGCTCGGTGGGGATGGTCTTCCAGTCCTACGCCCTTTATCCGCACATGAACGTGGCGGAGAACATGGCATTCGGTCTCAAGCTGGCCAAGGTCAGCAAGGTCGAGATCAACCGCCGCGTCGAGTCGGTCGCCAAGATCCTCCAGCTCGATCACCTGCTCGAACGCAAACCCAAGGATCTGTCTGGCGGGCAACGCCAGCGCGTCGCGATCGGCCGCACGATGGTTCGCGAGCCCAAGGTGTTCCTGTTCGACGAGCCACTGTCCAATCTGGACGCGTTCCTTCGGGTGCAGATGCGTATCGAAATCTCGCGCCTGCACCAGCGCCTCAAGGCCACGATGATCTATGTCACCCATGACCAGGTCGAGGCCATGACCCTGGCCGACAAGATCGTGGTGCTCAACGCCGGGCGCATCGCCCAGGTTGGCCCGCCGCTGGAGCTGTATCACTACCCGCATAACCAGTTCGTCGCCGGGTTCATTGGCTCGCCGCAGATGAATTTTCTGCCGGTGCGCGCCTTGCGCGCCGATGCGGACTCGGTGGAGGTCGAGATGCCCGGCGGCAGCACCATGTGGGTGCCGGTGGATGGCAGGAAGGTCAATCCAGGCGATGCGCTGACCCTGGGTGCTCGCCCCGAGCATTTCGTTGACGCCGAACAGGCGGATTTCGTCTTCAACGGCGAAATCGCGGTGGCCGAGCGGCTTGGCGATCACAACCTGCTGCACCTGAACCTCGAGGGGGTCGACTCGATGGTGGCGGTGGCCAGCGATGGCAATCGTCGAGTGTCGGTTGGCCAGATCTTCGCGACCGGCCTGCAAGCCAACAAGTGCCACCTGTTCCGCGCCGATGGTGAAGCCTGCGCGCGGCACTATCGCGAGCCCGCGCTGCACGGTTGATGCAGCCTGCGGCAGCCGGATCCGGCTGCCGCGGCGCTTATCAATGGCTCAGTTTCAGCCCCACCAGGCCGACGCAGATCAGCATCACGCTGGCCAGGCGGAGCAGGGCTGCCGACTCGCCGAACAGCAGAATGCCCACGACCACCGTTCCGACCGCTCCGATGCCCGTCCAGACGGCGTAGGCAGTGCCCAGCGGCAGCTCTTTCATGGCGATGCCCAGCAACGCCAGGCTGGCGAGCATGGCGGCAACCGTGAGCACGGTGGGAAGCGGGCGGGTGAAGCCTTCGGTGTACTTCAGGCCAACGGCCCAGCCGACCTCGAACAGGCCGGCAACAAACAGGATGATCCAGGACATACGCACCTCCACGGGACGGTGATAAGGGTGGGGCCGTCCCCGGTGATGTGTGCCGCCTGAGGTCGTCCTCAGCGTGCGCTATTGTCCACAGCTGCACGGTCCGGGCAACTGCCTCGGACCGGCGCAAGCGTATCAGGGGGCGTCAGAGCCGTCCTTCATTCTTCGATAGACCGTCGCCAGCAGCGCCCCGGAGAGGTTGTGCCAGACGCTGAACAACGCGCTGGGCACCGCTGCCAGCGGCGAAAAGTGAGCGCTGGCCAGGGCCGCCCCGAGCCCCGAGTTCTGCATGCCAACTTCGATCGACAGGGTCTTGCGCTGCGCCAGCGGCAGGCCGAACAGGCGTCCGACCAGATAGCCGATGCCGAGCCCCAGGCTGTTGTGCAGCACGACCACGGCCATGATCAACAGGCCCGACTCGGCGATCTTCGCCTGGCTCGCAGCGACTACCGCGGCAACGATGATCACGATGCTCACCACCGAGACCAGCGGCAGGATGTCGACCACCTGATGCACCCTGTTGCCCAGCAAACGCCGGGCGACCAGGCCGAGGGCGATCGGCACCAGCACGATCTGCACGATGGACATGAACAGCGCGCCGAAATTGACCGGTAGCCAGGCCGAGGCCAGCAGCCAGATCAGTGCGGGTGTGACCAGCGGGGCGAGCAGCGTCGTGACAGCGGTAATCGCCACGGACAGCGCTACGTCGCCGCGGGAGAACCAGGCGATGACGTTGGACGCCGTGCCGCCCGGGCAACAGCCCACCAGGATCACCCCGACGGCAATTTCCGCCGGCAGACCCAGCAGTTGGCAGAGCAGCCAGGCGAGGGCGGGCATGATCAGAAATTGTGCCCCGACACCCAGCGCCACCCAGAGTGGACGGCGTGCGACCTCGGCGAAGTCTGCGGCTTTCAGGGTCAGGCCCATGCCGAACATGATCAGGCCGAGCAACGGGACGATCCAGGCGGTGGCTGGCAGGAACCAGCTGGGCTGAAAGAAAGCGAGGACGGCGAACAGCAGGACCCAGAGGGCGAAGGTGTTGCCGACAAAGCGGCTGAAGGCGGCGAGGGCACGCATCGGGCTTACCTTGTTGTCATTGGAGAGGGGCCGTCAGCCTCGGCTGACGGCCAGAGGCAGTTTAGATGCCCTGCGGAATCTCCTCGCCACCCAGGGCTTCGAACAGCGCGGGCAGGAATTCCTTGAAGGTCAGCATCATCAGCACGAAGCTGGCGTCCTGCTGGCCGAGGTCGTCGTCACCGCCATCCTGTTCGGCCTGATCCTGCAGCAGCTCTTCGAAGCGCAGGCGCTTGATCACCAGCTTGTCGTCGAGCACGAAGGAGAGCTTGTCCTGCCAGCCCAGCGACAATTGAGTGATCTGCTTGCCCACTTCCAGATGCTGCTGGATCTCGTCGCTGGTCAGGTCCTGACGCTTGCAGCGGACCACACCGCCGTCTTCATGGGTGTCGCGCAGCTCGCACTCGTCGAGCACGAAGAAGTCATCGGCCGCCTTTTGTGTCTTGACCCAGTCGGTCATGGTTGCCGAAGGAGCAATTTTCACCGTCAGCGGGCGTACCGGCAGCGAGCCGATGGCTTCACGCAGCGTGGAGAGCAGGTCTTCGGCGCGCTTGGGGCTGGAAGAGTCGACCAGAATCAGGCCCTGCTCCGGCGCGATGGCCGCGAAGGTGCCGGACTTGCGGATGAAGGCACGGGGCAGGAAGGCCTGAATGATGTCGTCCTTGAGCTGGTCGCGTTCTTTCTTGTAGACCTTGCGCATCTGCTCGTTTTCGATCTCGTCGACCTTTTCCTTCAGCGCGTCCTTGACCACGCTGCCGGGCAGGATGCGTTCTTCCTTGCGTGTCGAAATCAACAGGAAGCCCTGGCTCGCATGCACCAGAGGTGCATCTTCGCCCTTGCCGAAGGGCGCGACGAAACCGTAGGTGCTCACCTCCTGGCTGGCGCAGGGGCGGGCGGGCTTGGCGGCCAATGCGGTTTCAAGTGTCTCGGCATCGAACGGGACGGTCTGGGTGAGACGGTAGACGAGCAGGTTGCGAAACCACATGACGATTGAGACTCCGGTAAAAGCAAAGCGCGCATTATTCCCGTCCCGGTAACGCAGGCCAACCCTGCGGCGCCGATGCGAGCTCGTTTTTGCCAATAAACAGTGGGTTTCCTAAGTCGTTGTAAGTTCTTCAATTTTTTTTTCAAAAGGGGGTTGCCAAGGTTAAGAACCCTCTCTAGAATGCGCCCCACTTCGAGAGCAAACGGGTGATTAGCTCAGCTGGGAGAGCATCTGCCTTACAAGCAGAGGGTCGGCGGTTCGATCCCGTCATCACCCACCACTCGAGGTTTAGCGCAGCGGTAGTTCAGTCGGTTAGAATACCGGCCTGTCACGCCGGGGGTCGCGGGTTCGAGTCCCGTCCGCTGCGCCATATTAGCCATCAAGGAACACTGAACGCCTTGATAGCACGAAGAAAGCGACCTTAGGGTCGCTTTTTTTTTGCCTGATGTTCTGGTCGTCATCTTTCTGCGTTTCGTGCGGCACTTCTGGACTTTGCATTGTCTTTACCTATTACCGCGGCGTGCTCGGTAGTCACTGTATGAGGTGGCTGTTAAGCTCCGGTCATCGTTTTTGCTTCACCCCTTACGCGTAATTAAAGGAAACAGAATGAGACATCATCGTTTGGCGTCGGCGATTGCCCTGGTTGGCCTGGTTCTGGCGGGCTGTGATTCGGAAACCAGCGCCAAGCTGGAAACCCCGGCACAAAAAGCGTCCTATGGCATCGGCCTGAACATGGGCAAGAGCCTGGCGCAAGAGGGCATGGCCGATCTCGATTCGAAAGCCGTTGCGCAGGGCATCGACGATGCCATCGGCAAGAAAGAGCAAAAGCTGACCGACGAGCAACTGATGGAAGCGTTCAGCTCCTTGCAGAAGCGCGCCGAAGAACGCATGGCTGAAATGAACAAAGAGGCCGTCGCGGCCGGCAAGAAATTCCTCGAAGAAAACGCCAAGCGAGAAGGCGTGAAGACCACCGAGTCCGGTCTTCAATATGAAGTGATCAAAGCCGCCGATGGCCCGCAACCGGGCCCGGATGACGTCGTGACCGTTCACTACGAGGGCAGCCTGACCGATGGGACTGTCTTCGACAGCTCGATCAAGCGCGGCACCCCGATCGATCTGCCGGTTGGTGGCGTGATTCCGGGATGGGTCGAAGGTCTGCAATTGATGCACGTGGGCGAAAAGTACAAGCTGTACATCCCGAGCGAACTGGCCTACGGCGAGCAGAGCCCGAGCCCGCTGATTCCCGCCAATTCGGTGCTGGTCTTCGACCTAGAGCTGCTGGGTATCAAGGGTGACGAGAACGCAGCGGCGCCGGCTGCCGAAGTCGAGCCTGAAGCTGCGGAAGAGACCGACAAGCAGTAATCGCTTCGCGGTATCGAAACGCCCCGCTTATGCGGGGCGTTTTCGTTTCTGGCCGCCACGCCCGGGTTGCTCTCGCACGCGCCGTCGAAGCGGGCTGCGTGCGCGCTTAGTGCGTTCCGCGAGCGGTCGCCAGCAGCACGCCGAATGCGACCAGCAGTCCACCGAATGTGCAGTCTATCCAGGGGCGAACGGCCAGGATGCGCTCGCGCATGGCACCGGCTGAAAAGCACAGCGCGACCAGGCTGAACCAAGCCACGTGTGCCATCGAGATGAAGACGCCATAGCAGATCTGTACCGCCAGTGGCGTATCCGGATGCACCACCTGGATGAACAGGCTGACGATGAATACTGTGGTCTTCGGATTCAAGGCATTGGTTAGAAAACCGGTACGCAGCGCGTCCCAGTTGGAGAGTGACGGTGCGGTGCCGTCGGCCGGCGCGCCACCTGAATTTACGCGCAGCATCGTCACGCCGAGATAGATCAGGTAGGCGGCACCGACCAGCTTGATGACATTGAATAGCCAAAGCGACTGCTCGATCAGCAGGCCGACGCTCAGAAGGGTGTAAGACAGGTGGACCAGTACGCCCAGGCCAACACCTAGAGACGTCAGCACGCCGGCGCGGCGCGACAGGGTCAGGCTGTTGCGAGTGACCATCGCGAAGTCCGGTCCCGGACTGATCACGGCGAGCAGGGTTATTGTGATCACGGCTATCAGTTCATTCATGACGTATCCTGTCGGCTGGTGGAGAGAAACAGGATGCTAGCCAAGGTGCTTCTGGGTGAATAACGATGTTTTCTGACAGTGTTGGTGAGACAGGCTCACAAGCCGCCATTCGGCCTCTACCCTCGTTACTGGCGCTGCGTTGCTTCGAAGTCGCGGCTCGCCTGGAGAATTTCAGCCGCGCCGCCGATGAGTTGCACCTGACCCATGGGGCGGTCAGCCGGGCTGTGCGCCTACTCGAAGATGAACTGGGCGTGACGCTGTTCGAACGGCGTGGTCGTCGTGTGCTCCTGACCGACTCCGGGCGTACCCTGGCGCGGGCGGTGAGCGGGGGCTTTGGCCTGATGCGGCAGGCTGTTGCAGAACTGCGCGCCAGTAGTCGCCAGGCACGGCGCTGGGTATTGTCTTGCGAACCCACGTTGCTGATGCGATGGCTTATTCCTCGCTGGCCGGACTTCCAGGCCAGGCATCCGGGGATTGAGGTGCATCTGGTCGCTGGCGGCGGACCGTTCTCCTTCGCGGACGGGATCGACCTGGCGATCCGTCGTAACGATTTCCGGTGGCCTGGCAACTACCATGCCGAGCCGTTGTTCGTAGAGCGGGTTGGCCCGGTCTGTCGGCCGGACAAGGCGGCGCTCTGGCTTCGCCGGGAGTGCGACGGTGAAGCGTTGCAGGCCGGTGCGCCTTGCCTTCACGCCCGGACACGGCCGTCGGCGTGGCAGGACTGGGCCTTGGCGGCGGGTCGGCGCTTTCCCGAGGCGCCAGGGCAGACCTTCGATCATTTTTTCTTCAGTTTGCAAGCGGCTGTCGCCGGTCTGGGCGTCGCCATCGGCCCCTGGCACTTGGTGCGTGACGATCTGCACAGTGGCGTGCTGGTCGCCCCGCTGGGGTTCGTCGAAGATGGCTCACGCTACTGTCTGCTGTCGCCGCAACCTTTGCAAACCTGCGGCCCGCAGGCCGATCTGTTGGCCTGGCTGCGCGAGATAGCCTGATCGAGGCGGTACAAAGGGAGGGCAGCTCACCGAATAACCTGGGACACAGTCCCTGGTGAGAGTCCGGCGGATACAAAAAATCCCCAGGTTTTCATCTGAGGCTTTGAAGTTGGCTCCGCGACCTGGACTCGACTGCGCAGCAGAACGCGCTTCAGCGCGGCCCCGAAGGGGTGAGCGAAGCGAATAACCTGGGACACAGTCCCTGGTGAGCGTCCGGCGGATACAAAAAAGCCCCAGGTTTTCACCTGAGGCTTTGAAGTTGGCTCCGCGACCTGGACTCGACTGCGCAGCAGAACGCGCTTCAGCGCGGCCCCGAAGGGGTGAGCGAAGCGAATAACCTGGGACACAGTCCCTGGTGAGCGTCCGGCGGATACAAAAAAGCCCCAGGTGTTCACCTGAGGCTTTGAAGTTGGCTCCGCGACCTGGACTCGAACCAGGGACCCAATGATTAACAGTCATTTGCTCTACCGACTGAGCTATCGCGGAACAGCGGTGCGTATCCTACTGTTTGTTAAGGGGAAGTCAACCCCTTGCGGATCAGAGGACCTGGACGATGGCGTCGGTGACATGGTCCAGATTGCTGTGGTTCAGCGCGGCGGCGCAGATGCGCCCGGTACCGATCGCGTAGACGCCGAATTCGACGCGCAGGCGCTCGACCTGTGCTGCGGAGAGTCCCGAGTAGGAGAACATTCCGCGCTGCTTGGCGACGAAGCTGAAGTCCTGTTTGGCGCCCTTTTCAGCCAGTTTGCGAACCATGCTCAGGCGCATGTCCTGGATGCGAGTGCGCATCTCGCCAAGCTCGGTTTCCCACATCGCACGCAGCTCCGGACTGTTCAGTACGGCGGAAACCACAGTAGCGCCGTGCGTCGGCGGGTTGGAGTAGTTGGTGCGAATCACGCGTTTGATCTGCGACAGCACGCGCGCCGACTCGTCGCGGTTCTGCGTGACCATCGACAGGGCGCCGACACGCTCGCCATAGAGCGAGAACGACTTGGAGAACGAACTGGAGACGAAGAAGCTCATGCCCGATTCGGCGAACAGGCGGACTGCAGCGGCGTCTTCCTCGATGCTGTCGCCAAAGCCTTGGTAGGCAATGTCGATGAACGGCACGTGATCATTGGCGCGCAGTACGTCGAGGATGTGCTGCCAGTCCTCGGGTTGCAAGTCGACGCCGGTCGGGTTGTGGCAGCAGGCATGCAGCACGACGATCGAGCGGGGCGGCAGGTTCTTCAGATCCTCGAGCAGGCCGGCGCGGTCGATCCCGTGGCTGGCTGCGTCGTAGTAGCGGTAGTTCTGTACCGGAAAACCGGCAGACTCGAACAGGGCGCGGTGGTTTTCCCAGCTGGGATTGGTGATCGCCACGACGGCGTCGGGCAGCATGCGCTTGAGGAAATCCGCGCCGATCTTCAGTGCGCCAGTGCCGCCCAGGGCCTGGGTGGTCACCACTCGACCGTCGGCGACCAGCGCCGAGTCAGCGCCGAACAGCAAACCTTGCACGGCCATGTCATAGCTGGCGATGCCCTCGATCGGCAGATAGCCACGCGGGGCGTTGAGCTCCAGGCGCGCCATCTCGGCGGCTGCAACGGCGCGCAGCAGCGGAATTCGACCTTCTTCGTTGTAGTAGACGCCAACCCCCAGGTTGACCTTGTTCTGCCGGGTGTCGGCATTGAAGGCTTCATTGAGGCCGAGGATCGGATCGCGCGGCGCCATTTCGACAGCGGAGAACAAACTCATGGTGGGGAAGCTCGAAGAGAGGAGGTGGCTGATGCAGCACCCTCGCTTCGCGCTGAGGGCGGTGCGCAAACGGGGCAAGAGTATAGCGGGCCGACGGTTGCGTCGCGATATGCTAGGGCGGTTTTTTCTTACCGATTCACGCCCGCCTGGTTGCGATCTCACCTTGCTTCGTCTGTCTGTCCGGTTGGGCACTTGATATCGTCGGGGGCGACCGCATTGAAAGGGCCACGTCAGCCGTTCGCCTTGTCCGCGACGGATCAGCACCACCGTTCGGCTTTCGAGTCGTCACGCTATTTGAAGAGGTCGATATGTCGAAGTTCGAATTGGTCACGCGCTTCAAGCCCGCCGGGGACCAGCCTGAAGCGATCCGGCAGATGATCGAGGGCATCGAGGCGGGGTTGTCGCATCAGACCCTGCTCGGTGTGACGGGCTCCGGCAAGACCTTCAGCATCGCCAACGTCATCGCCCACGTGCAGCGCCCGACGCTGGTGCTGGCGCCGAACAAGACGCTGGCCGCTCAGCTGTATGGCGAGTTCAAGGCGTTTTTCCCGAACAACGCGGTGGAGTATTTCGTTTCCTACTACGACTACTACCAGCCCGAAGCCTACGTGCCGTCATCGGACACCTTCATCGAAAAGGATGCCTCGATCAACGATCACATCGAGCAGATGCGGTTGTCGGCGACCAAGGCGCTGCTGGAGCGGCCGGATGCGATCATCGTCACCACCGTTTCCTGCATCTACGGCCTGGGCGATCCGCAGTCGTATTTGAAGATGGTGCTGCATGTGGATCGCGGCGACCGGCTCGATCAGCGCGAGTTGTTGCGCCGGCTCACGGGCCTGCAATACACCCGCAACGACATGGACTTCGCCCGGGCGACGTTCCGGGTGCGCGGCGACGTCATCGATGTCTTCCCGGCCGAATCCGATCTGGAGGCGATCCGCATCGAGCTGTTCGACGACGAAGTGGAAAGCCTGTCCGCGTTCGACCCGCTGACCGGTGAGGTGATTCGCAAACTGCCGCGCTTTACCTTCTACCCCAAGAGCCACTACGTGACACCGCGCGAGACCCTGCTCGACGCTATCGAGAACATCAAGGCGGAGCTCAAGGAACGCCTCGATTTCCTGCGTAGTAACAACAAGCTGGTGGAGGCGCAGCGATTGGAACAACGCACCCGCTTCGATCTGGAAATGATCATGGAGCTGGGCTACTGCAACGGCATCGAGAACTACTCACGCTACCTGTCCGGACGCGCGTCGGGTGAGGCCCCCCCCACGCTGTACGACTATCTGCCGGCTGATGCATTGCTGGTGATCGACGAGTCCCACGTCAGCGTCCCGCAAGTCGGCGCCATGTACAAAGGCGACCGATCCCGCAAGGAAACGCTGGTCGAATACGGCTTCCGCCTGCCCTCGGCGCTGGACAACCGGCCCATGCGCTTCGATGAATGGGAGGCGATCAGTCCGCAGACGATTTTCGTCTCGGCGACTCCCGGGCCATACGAGGCCGAGCATTCGGGGCGTGTGATCGAACAGGTGGTACGGCCTACCGGCTTGGTGGACCCTCAGGTGGAGATTCGACCTGCGCTGACCCAGGTCGACGATCTGCTCTCGGAAATCAACAAGTGCGTGGCCAAGGAGGAGCGGGTACTGGTCACCACGCTGACCAAGCGCATGGCCGAGGATCTGACCGACTACCTGGGCGATCACGGGGTCCGGGTGCGTTATCTGCATTCCGACATCGATACGGTGGAGCGTGTCGAGATCATCCGCGACCTGCGCCTGGGTGTGTTCGACGTGCTGGTGGGCATCAACCTGCTGCGCGAAGGTCTGGACATGCCGGAGGTGTCGCTGGTGGCCATTCTCGATGCGGACAAGGAAGGGTTCCTGCGCTCCGAGCGCTCGCTCATTCAGACCATCGGCCGCGCGGCGCGCAACCTCAACGGGCGCGCGATTCTCTATGCCGACAACATGACCGGCTCGATGGAGCGCGCCATCGGCGAAACCGAGCGCCGGCGCAACAAGCAGATCGCCTTCAACGAAGCCAACGGCATCGTGCCTCAGGGCGTGTTCAAGGATGTGAAGGACATTCTCGAGGGCGCTACCGTACCGGGGTCGCGCAGCAAGAAACGCCGCGGCGAAGCCAAAGCAGCGGAGGAGGCCGCGCGCTACGAGAACGAACTGCGCTCGCCCAGCGAGATCACCAAACGGATCCGCCAGTTGGAAGAGAAGATGCTCGCCTATGCGCGCGACCTCGAATTCGAAGCCGCCGCGCAGACCCGCGATGAAATCCACAAGCTACGCGAGCGCCTGCTGCAGGTGTAGCGGCTGTAGGAGCAGGCTCTGCCTGCGACCAACGTGGGCAGGGGTGGTGGCCTCTGTCGCAGGTAGAACCTGCTCCTACATGGAGCGGGTGTGCGGGTGTTTGGGTCGGCCTTCACAATCTGTAGGAGCAGGCTCTGCCTGCGACCAACGTGGGCAGGGGTGGTGGCCTCTGTCGCAGGTAAAACCTGCTCCTACACGAACAAAGCGTGTGGGCGGACTGTACCGATAGTGGGAGCCAGGAAGGCAGAAAAAGGAGCAAGGGACATGCGAGACATCAAACCGGGCGCCAGGAGCCTGCGGCGTGGGCGATATTCGGAGCCAGGCCGGATCTACCTCGTCACGGCTGTGACTCAGGCGCGAGAGCCGCACTTCACGGACTGGGGTTTCGGCCGCCTGGTGGTCGACCAGATGCGTGCGGCGGATACCGATGGCGGGCTTCGTTCGCTCGCCTTCGTCGTGATGCCCGATCATTTCCACTGGCTTTTCGAACTCGGCGAGCAACGGCTCGATGCGGTTGTGATGCGCGTGAAGTCCCGCAGCGCCAAGGCCGTCAACGCATCGCTAAGGCGCAGCGGACAGCTCTGGCAGCGCGGCTTCCATGATCGGGCCATCCGCCGGGAAGACGATATCCGCGCCATTGCACGCTATGTCATCGCCAACCCCTTGCGCGCCGGTTTGGTTCAGCGGGTGGGCGACTACCCGTTATGGGATGCGGTCTGGCTCTGACCCGCTCGTAGTGACGGGTCTGCACTAACCTGTAGGAGCAGGCTCTGCCTGCGACTGGAGTGCCGGGCGCTGTGGCGGTCGCAGGTAGAACCTGCTCCTACATGAAGCGGGCGTGCGGGTGCGTGGGTGGCGGTCTGCACCGATCTGTAGGAGCAGGCTCTGCCTGCGACTGGAGTGCCGGGCGCTGTGGCGGTCGCAGGTAGAACCTGCTCCTACATGAAGCGGGCGTGCGGGTGCGTGGGTGGCGGTCTGCACGATCTGTAGGAGCTGGCTCTGCCTGCGACTGGAGTGCCGGGCGCTGTGGCGGTCGCAGGTAGAACCTGCTCCTACAACGGGCGTGCGGGTGCGTGGGTGGCGGTCTGCACGATCTGTAGGAGGTGGCTCTGCCTGCGACTGGAGTGCCGGGCGCTGTGGCGGTCGCAGGCAGAACCTGCTCCTACATGAAACGGGCGTGCGGGTGTTTTGCTCAGTGCCCGCCGGCGCCGGCCTGGGTGTTTTGCGGTAACGGGCGGGTGAGCAGTACCGCAACCATGCTTACGGCGAGCGCTATGCCAACGAAATGGAATGCATCGTTGTAGGCCATGATCATGGCCTGCTGATGCGTGATCTCGCTGAGCCTTCCGAGCGCCGCCTGCTCGCTGCCCAATTGCTGGGTCAGCATGGTCAGGCGCTCGGCTACGGCCGGATTGCTCGGTACCACCGATTCGCGCAAGTAGTCGAAGTAGACCTTGGCGCGGCTGTCGAGCAGCGTGGCCAGCAGCGCGATGCCGATGGCGCCGCCAAGGTTGCGCAGAATGTTGAACAGGCTCGACGCCGAGCCAGCGTCCTGTGGCTGGACGTAGGCGGTGGCGATCAGCGAGACGGTGACCATGATCATTGGCTGGCCCAGCGCGCGGATGATCTGGATAGGGTGGAACTGGTCCCCCGCGAAGTCGGGATTGAGCGCGCCGGAGGCAAAGCTGGACAGGCCAAAGAGGGCAAAGCCCGCGGCGCAAAGCCACTTGGGCGCGATGACCTTCATCAGCTTGGGCACCAACGGGATCAGGAACAGCTGCGGGATGCCCATCCACATGATCACCTGGCCAATCTGCAGGGCGTTGTAGTCCTGGATCTGCGCCAGATACAGCGGCAACAGGTAGATGGAGCCGTAGAGCCCAAGCCCCATACCCAGGCTTGCGATGCTGGTTAGGCCGAAGTTGCGTTCGCGCAGGATGCCCAGGTTGATCAGCGGATTGGGGCGCGACAGCTGCAGAATGACGAACAGGATCAGGCTGACCAGTGCCACCGAGCCCAGCTGGACGATCAGTGTCGACTCCAGCCAGTCCTTGCGATGACCCTCCTCGAGAAACACCTGCAGACAACCGAGTCCCATGGCCAAGGTGACGATGCCCGCATAGTCGGTACTTTTCAGCAGCTCCCAGTGCGGTGGTTTCTTTTCCAGGCCGTACAGCAGGCCGGCAATCATCACCAGGCCGGGCGGCACGTTGATGTAGAAGATGTACTCCCAGCCCCAGTTTTCGGTGAGCCAGCCACCCAGGGTGGGCCCGATCGAGGGCGCGAAGGTGGCGGTGATGGCGAACAGTGCCATGCCCTTGGCCCGATGGTGCTCGGGCAGCTTGATCAGCGTGAGGGTGAAGGCCAGCGGAATCAGCGCGCCGCCGGTAAAGCCTTGCATCGCGCGGAACACGATCATGCTCTGCAGATTCCAGGCGAAGGAGCAGAGCAGCGACGAAATCAGAAAGCCTATCGATACCCACACCGCCAGCCGGCGCGCCGAGAGCAGCTGGACCAGCCAGGCGGTCAGCGGAATCATGATGATTTCCGCCACCAGATAGGACGTCGAAATCCACGAGCCTTCCTCCAGGGTCGCGGACAGCGCGCCCTGGATGTCTTTCAGCGACGAGTTGGTGATCTGGATGTCCAGCACCGCCATGAAGGCGCCAAGCATGGCGCTCATCACCGCGATCCAGTCGCGCCGGCTGGGTTCGCCATCCGGCCGAATCAGCGCATCAGCGGCCACGGAGATCGATCTTCACGTCCACCGACATGCCAGGACGGATACGCCCCTTGAGTGGATTGTCGCTGGCGAAGGTCAGCTTGACCGGGATGCGTTGAACCACCTTGGTGAAGTTACCCGTGGCGTTGTCTGGGGGCAGCAGGCTGAACTGCGCACCCGAGGCCGGGGAGAGGCTCTCGACTCGACCTTCGATGGGTGTATCGGGGAAGGTGTCGAAGGTCAGTTCGGCGCTCTGGCCGACCTGCATGTGGCCGATCTGGGTTTCCTTGAAGTTGGCCTGTACCCAGATGTCTTCGTCGGGAACGATCGACATCAGATAGGCACCGACCGAAACGTACTGGCCGTTGCGGGCCGAGCGTTGGCCGACGATACCGCTGATGGGCGAACGGATTTCGGTGCGACTCACGTTCAGTTCGGCTCGCTCGATTTCCGCACGTGCGCCATCGATCTGTGCCTGCAGGCGTTTGACATCGGCTTGCAGGGTGTCGACCTGCTGGCGCTGGGCGGCCAGGTCCGCTTCAGCCTTCTGCCGCTGCGAGCGGGCGACCCGCGCATCGGCCGACAGGGTGGTGACCCGTTCTTCCGAGACGAAGCCGGGCTTGCGCAGCGCTTCGACGCGCGACAGGTCGACCTGGCTGCGCTCGAGGTTCGCCTGGGCTGCGCTGACCGACGCCTGGCTGGCGGCAATCAGGCTGGTCTGTTGTTCGAGGCGGCTCACGGCCTGGGCGAGCTCGGCTTCGCGGATCGCCAGGTTGGCGCGGGCCTGGTCCAACGCCAGGCGGAAATCCCCGGGCTCGAGGGTCACCAGCAGATCACCAGGCTGCACATGCTGGTTGTCCTGCACATGAACACGTTCTATACGCGCCGCGAGTTGGCTGGAAATGCGGGTGATCTCGCCTTGCACGTAGGCGTTGTCGGTGTGCTCGTAGAAGCGGCCGATGAAAAACCAGTGTGCGAAAAAGGCACCTGCCACCAGCAGTAGCAGGGCGACGAAGATGAAGAGTCGGCGTTGCAGCTTGGCAGGCATGTCGTCGCTCGTGACCAGAGGTGAGCCGCACAATCTACCAGTGTTCCGGTTTCGTAATAAGCCGTTACAATCGCTAAACTTTGTTGCGCGCAAGGAACAATCGATGGGCCTCGACGACGCCTTGATATTCACCCGAGTGGTGGAGTGCCACAGCTTCACCCAAGCGGCGGCCAGCCTGGGTATGCAGAAATCCACCGTGAGCCGCCGGATCGTCCAGCTCGAAGAGCGGCTCGGCGTGCGCTTGATCAACCGCACCACGCGGCGTTTGCGTCTGACGGAGGTCGGTCAGGCCTACTACGAGCGCTGCCGGCAGATCATGCTCGATTTCGCCGAAGCCGAGCAGGTGGTGATGCAGCTGCAGCAGGCGCCGGCCGGCCTGCTGCGGATCTGCGCGCCGATCGAGTTCGGCCAGTGGATCCTGGGTCGGGTACTGGGCGATTTCATGCGGCTGTATCCGGACATCAACGCCGAGGTCGAGCTGGCGTCGCGATACGTCGATCCGGTGGAGGAGGGCGTCGACATCGTCATCGCGGTGGGTCAGCCGAACGATTCCACCTTGATCGCCCGCAAGCTCTTCGAAACCCGGCGGCGACTCTGTGCCAGCCCGGCTTACCTGGCGCAACACGGTGCTCCGGCGACGGTTGCCGACCTGGCCGCGCACCGTGCGATCAGCCTGTCGCGTGATCCGGTGCGCTACTGGCCGCTCGTCGAGCAGAACGTGGTGTGTCGCCGCGTGCTGGGTTGCAACAACATCACCTTCGCCCGTGAAGCAGCGCTGGCCGGGGCCGGGATTGCCGTGCTGCCAACCATGATCACTGACCAGGAGGTGCGCGACGGCGACCTGGTCGAGCTCTTGCCTCACGTCGAGTTGCCGGTCGGGGAAGTCTATGCGGTTTATCCATCGCGGCGTTTCCAGGCGATGAAGGTCAAAGCCTTTCTCGACTTCCTGATGCAATCGTTGCCAGTCACGGATGGTCGCCTGGTGGAGCCAGTAGAGGCACGCCTGCTAACATCGCGCCTTTACACGCGCTGACTCAGCCGACCGAGCCGGCTCCGCCAGTCGTGTGTCTTCCTGTGCATTGATCCGAGAACATCATGACCACCGTTCGCACCCGCATCGCACCATCTCCTACCGGTGACCCGCACGTCGGCACCGCCTACATCGCGTTGTTCAATCTCTGCTTCGCTCGTCAGCACGGTGGCCAGTTCATCCTGCGTATCGAGGACACCGACCAGCTGCGCTCCACGCGCGAATCGGAACAACAGATTTACGATGCATTGCGCTGGCTGGGGATCGAGTGGGACGAGGGCCCGGATGTCGGCGGGCCGCATGGGCCTTACCGGCAGAGCGAGCGCGGCGAAATCTACAAGAAGTACTCCGATGAGCTGGTTGCCAAGGGGCACGCCTTCCCGTGCTTCTGTAGCGCCGAGCGTCTGGATCAGGTGCGCGCCGAGCAGATGGCCAACAAGGAAACGCCGCGCTACGACGGCCATTGCATGCACATCGCGGCCGACGAGGCACAGCAGCGCATTGCGGCGGGCGAGTCGCACGTGGTTCGGATGAAGGTGCCGAGCGAAGGCGTCTGCCAGGTCAACGACATGCTGCGCGGTACGGTCGAGATCGGCTGGGATCGCATGGACATGCAGGTGTTGATGAAAGCCGACGGTCTGCCCACCTATTTCCTGGCGAACGTCGTAGATGACCATCTGATGGGCATCACTCACGTCCTGCGCGGCGAGGAGTGGCTGCCATCGGCGCCGAAGCTGATCAAGCTCTACGAGTACTTCGGTTGGGAGCAGCCGCAGTTGTGCTACATGCCGCTGCTGCGCAATCCGGACAAGAGCAAGCTATCGAAGCGCAAGAACCCGACCTCGGTCACCTTTTATGAGCGCATGGGCTTCATGCCCGAGGCGATGCTCAACTATTTGGGCCGCATGGGCTGGTCCATGCCCGATGAGCGCGAGAAATTCACCCTGGCCGAGATGATCGAGCACTTCGACATCAACCGGGTTTCACTGGGTGGTCCGATCTTCGATATCGAAAAACTGTCCTGGCTCAACGGCCAGTGGCTGCGCGAGCTGTCGGTCGAGCAATTTGCCGCCGCCGTGCAGAAGTGGGCGTTCAACCCCGACTACATGATGCAGATCGCGCCGCATGTGCAGCAGCGCGTGGAGACCTTCAGTCAGATCGCACCATTGGCCGGTTTCTTCTTCTCCGGAGCGTTGAACCTCGATCCCGCATTGTTCGAGCACAAGAAGCTCGACGCCACCCAGGTTCGCCAAGTACTGCAACTGACCCTGTGGAAGCTCGAAGCGCTGCGCCAGTGGGACAAGGAGCGCATTACCGACTGCATTAATGCGGTCGCTGCGCATCTCGAACTGAAATTGCGTGATGTCATGCCGTTGATGTTCGCCTCGATCACGGGCCAGGCGAGCTCGGTCTCGGTGCTCGATGCCATGGAAATCATCGGCCCGGACCTGACGCGCTTCCGTCTGCGTCAGGCGCTGGAATTGCTGGGCGGGGCATCGAAGAAAGAAGTGAAGGAGTGGGAAAAGCTTTTCGCGGCCATGTCCTGACCTCAGCTGCCAGGCGGCGTGCGCTGGCGCACGTCGTCCTGTACCGCTCGTCACCGGTAAGTATTTGTTCTGCTGCCGAAAAATCTTGGCACTCAGTTAAAAATATCGTTGACACCCTGCAGGCCCGCACCTAATATGCGCCCCGTCCTCGAGATGGGGCTATAGCTCAGCTGGGAGAGCGCTTGCATGGCATGCAAGAGGTCGACGGTTCGATCCCGTCTAGCTCCACCAATCTCGATTGCCACACCGGTTCACGCCGGTTGCCTTTGAAGGGCTTTGCGTCCCCTTCGTCTAGTGGCCTAGGACACCGCCCTTTCACGGCGGTAACAGGGGTTCGAGTCCCCTAGGGGACGCCATTATTCAGATCGCGACGTATGCACGGCGCGAGTCGGGAGACGTTAAATCCGGGGCTATAGCTCAGCTGGGAGAGCGCTTGCATGGCATGCAAGAGGTCGACGGTTCGATCCCGTCTAGCTCCACCAATCCACGACAGGTCGTAGCGGTTAGGCGATCTGTTCATCGAAGGTTTCGTCCCCTTCGTCTAGTGGCCTAGGACACCGCCCTTTCACGGCGGTAACAGGGGTTCGAGTCCCCTAGGGGACGCCATTTTTTTTGCCCGGTTTGGGCATCAAAGGGTCATTTCTCACGAAATGGCCCTTTTTGTTTTGCGCGCGATTTCATCTACTGCCAGTGCCGAAGGTTCTCTTCATCAGGTTGCAACGATGTGGCGTGCTGAATGGCTTGTCATAGACGATCGCCGCGTACGTGACATCCACCGGCATCTGGCTTCCAATAGTCCAGAACCGCAATCTGACGGCGCACCGTACAGCGAGGATAGGCATGATCTGGGACCAGACCGACGCGTTCATCATCGATTTCACTGTCGAGGCCGAGCATATCGATGAGCTGGGCCACGCCAACAATGCGGTGTACGTGTCCTGGTTGGAGCGGTGTGCCTGGCAACATTCGCAGAGCCTGGGGCTGGGCTTGGAGGACTATCGACGCCTGGATCGCGCGATGGCGGTGCTCAGGCACGAGATCGACTATCTGGCAGCGGCCTACCAAGGTGATCGCCTGCAGCTGGCGACCTGGATCGTCGATTCCGATCAGCGTCTGAAGATGCGGCGGGATTTCCAGCTCATCAGGCCCATCGACGGCATCACCCTCTTGCGCGCGCAAACCACTTTCGTCTGCATTCAGCTGTCATCGGGCAAGCCCAAGCGAATGCCGGCAGAATTCGTCGAGGGGTACGGCAAGGCGCTGGTACAGCCGTACCCCCTCGAGCTGTAGCCACTCGGCTCAGCGCTGTTCCGGTTTGCTGACATCGGCGTCACGGCGCTCCTTGGCATCTTCTCGCCAATCATCCTGCACTTCATTTTCCATCTTGCGTTCCATGCTCTTGCCGTTGGCGCCGACATCAGCCGTGTTGGCGCGCTGATGGTTCTCCTGCATCGCGCTGCCCTGGGTATCGCCGGCGGCGCCGTGGGTCTGGTGCTGCATATCGTCCTGATTGGCCATGGCGTTGCCGGCGAGCAGCAGGCTCAGGGTTGCGATAGCGGTGGTGGGAAATTTCATTGCGGTCTCCAGTCGTTGTGAACAAGTCTTTGGCTGCCTTAATTCCGACCGGAGCCTGTGGGTATTGTTCGAGCCCAGCGCTGAGCGGGCCAGCCTGGCGTTTCACCGCGGGGCTGCGCCCGCTCGACCAGCCGCTCTAGCATGGCGTTGGGAAGGCGCAGGTCTCGTCCGCTCCGTCTGTCGGCACGCTGCGGGGGCACTGTCTTCATGCAGAGCTAACCAAACGGAACGGGCGGTCATCCGGTCGATGGTTCGGCGAGCTGAATATCGGCGATAATGCGCGCCGCGCCTGGCCGCTACGGCTTGGCGCTTCCCGGCCAAACTCGAGTGCAGCACCGTTAACGCGACCAGAAAGATCATTCACGTCGATTGCGACTGCTTTTATGCGGCGATCGAGATGCGCGATGACCCCAGCCTGGCGAACCGACCTATCGCAGTCGGGGGGCTGGCCGACCGTCGCGGCGTCATCGCGACCTGTAACTACGAGGCACGGGCCTATGGCGTGCGTTCGGCGATGGCTTCGGGGCATGCGTTGAAGCTCTGCCCGGACCTGCTGATCCTGCGACCGCGCATGGATGCCTATAAGGAAGCCTCGCGGGAGATCCACAGCATCTTTCGCACCTACACCGATCTGATCGAGCCCCTGTCGCTCGACGAAGCCTTTCTCGATGTCAGCGGTTGCGAGCACTTTGCCGGCAGCGCCACGCGCATTGCGCAGGATATCCGGCGGCGCGTCTGGCAGCAGTTGCGCATCACGGTCTCGGCGGGCGTGGCGCCGAACAAGTTTCTGGCCAAGATCGCCAGTGACTGGAACAAGCCTGATGGGCTGTTCGTGATCACGCCTGATCAGGTCGATGACTTCGTCCTGTCGCTGCCGGTCACCAAGTTGCACGGTGTGGGGCGGGTGACGGCCGAAAAGCTCAAACGTATGGGCATCCACAGCTGTGCCGACCTGCGCAGCTGGCGGCGGCTGGATCTGGTGAAGGAGTTCGGCTCCTTCGGCGAGCGGCTGTGGGGCCTCGCGCATGGCATCGATGACCGACCAGTGCAGGTCGAGAGCCGGCGTCAGTCGGTCAGTGTCGAGAACACCTATGACCGAGACCTGCCCGACCTCGCCGCGTGCCTGGAGCGCCTGCCGGAACTGCTCGAACAACTGACCGGGCGCATGGCGCGACTCGACAGCGGCTATCGTCCCGGCAAGCCCTTCGTCAAGCTCAAATTCCACGATTTCACCCAGACTACCCTCGAGCAGGCCGGCGCCGGCCTTGCGCTCGAGGACTATGCCGACTTGCTCGCCATGGCGTTTGCTCGCGGCAAACGCCCCGTGCGGCTGATTGGCGTCGGGGTCCGTCTGATCGATCTGCGCGCCGGCTTCGAGCAGTTGCGGCTGTTCTGAATCGACCACTGGTCGCCATCCTCTTCGCAGAGCGCGCTAGCCAGCCTTTGTGGTACGCGTGTTGCTCCTCCTCCCATCAATTGCTGACGGCGCCATATTCCAGACGTTTCATTGGGTGGCCAGTGCGACGGGCGGTTTGAAGCCCGACTCCAGACCGGCCGATAAGCGCGTGGTAGCGGTAATTTGACGCGTATCCGCTCTTGCCAGTGAAGGCGGCGGCGTTTGGACCTGCCGGTGCGTTTTGTTAGAGTCGTGCCGCCGTGATAGCAATTTGCTATTTACCTTTCAGAAGCCCGGGATCGCTATAGAGCGCCTGTGAGCCACCGAGTCGTATCAGGAGTTCGTATCCCGATGGGGTTGTTTTTCAAACGCCGTGAAACTGCCACAGGCAGCCTGCTTGGTGTCGAGACCGGGCCGCAAGGCATCGCGCTCGCGCAGGTGCAGCGCAATGGCGCGACGCCAACGCTGAGGCGATGCGACTATTTTGAATGCGAACCTGCTGCGCAGGCGGAACGGCTCAAGCAGGCGGTTGCCGATCACGGCCTGAGCGGTCTGCCTGTCAATTTCCTGCTGCATCCGTCGGCGTATCAGATGTTTCTGCTAGAAGCGCCAGACGTGCCGGCCGACGAGTTACGTGACGCGATGCGCTGGCGCGTCAAGGATCTGATCAGCGAGTCGCTTGAAGACGTCGTTATCGATTGCTTTGCGCTACCGGACGATGCGTACCGCGGCCGCACCCGCATGGTCTATTGCGTGGTGCTGAACAAAGTACGGATGCAGGAGTATCGCGCGCTGGTGCAACAGGCCGGATTGCGGTTGGCGAGCATCGATATCACCGAAATGGCCTTGCGCAATCTCGGTCTGCTGGCCGGCGCCGGCACGACCAACCTTGCGTTGCTGCGGCTGCGAACCAGCGAAGGCTTGATCGTCGTTCAGAACGGGGCCGATCTGTATATGGCGCGGCGCATCGAGCATGGCCTGGCGCGCGCCGAGCACGACCTGTCGGGGGCGACGCTGGAAATCCAGCGCTCGCTCGATTATTTCGAGAGCCAGCTGGGCAAAGGCTATATCAGTCGCCTGCTGCTGCTGCCGATGAAGCAGGACGGCGAGCGTACCCACCAGGCGCTTGCCAGCGGCCTGGCCGTCAATCTGCAGCGCCTGGATCTGCGTGAGCTGTTCCCGGGGCAATCGGCAAGCGATCTTCCCGAGCCGAGTCAGGCGTTCTGTATCGGTGCCGTCGGCGCCGCCCTGCGTCAGGAACAAATCTGATGCAGAACATCAATCTCTATCAACGCGAACGTCGCCGTGGTGGTGGCCCGAGGCCGCGCCAGATACGTCTGGGCGTGGCGCTGCTGGTGGCCGTCTTGATCACACACGGCGCCTGGCAAGGTTGGCAGCTGCGTTCGGCCAGCCAGGCCGCGACATCTGCCGAGCGGCAGGCTGCCGAGGCGGTGGCCAGGCTCGACGTGGCCCAGACGAGCTTTCAGGAACCTACGCTGGACCCGGCATTGCCGCGTCAGCTGGCCGAGCGCGAGGCCGAGAATCGCGAGCTGCAACGCCTGGCCGACTACCTGAAGGCACTCGATGCCCAGCGCAGCTCCGGCTTCGCGGCCTTGCTGCAAGGGCTGGCCGACCGGCATCCGCCGCACGGGCTCTGGTTGACCAGCATTCGTCTGCAGGCCGGCGGGGAGGAGTTGGCCCTGCAGGGTTTGACTCAGGATCAGGAGCTGCTCCCGCTTTATCTGCGCAGCCTGGGGCAGAGCACGGCGTTTAGCGGGCGCGATTTTGCCCACTTCGATTTACAGCGTGACGACCGGGATCTGCTGCGGTTCCGGTTGGCCTCGCAAGCATTGGCGGAGCAGGGCGATGAATAAGCTCATCCAGCATTGGCGGGCCCTGGCGCCACGCGAGCAGTGGTTGACCTACGGCGTCGGCCTGGCACTGCTGGTCATGCTTTACGTGCTATTGGTTGCCGAGCCGCTGGGCCTGCGTGTCGCGGCCGAGGCCAGCCGACAGCAGCTCGCCCATGCGCGCCAGCTGGAGGCCGAGAACAGTCTGCTGGAGATCCAGGCCAAGCTCGCCGCTGACCCTAACCTGAGCTATCGCCAGGCATTGGCGACCGCACAGGCTGGGCGCGACGAGCTGCTTCTGCGCATCGACCAGGAAACCAGCACGCTGGTTTCGCCAGCGAAGATGAAGGCCTTGCTGCAGGACCTGTTGCGCAACCAGGCGAAGCTGAAGCTGATCTCGCTGGAAAGCTCCAGTGCACCGCTGGCCGTGCCGGCGGCAATACCGGCCGAGCCAGCCAGTCAGACGGCGGCGCCCGTGGTGTTCTATCGCCACGGTCTGCGCCTGACGCTGGAAGGCGGGTATTTCGACCTGCTGGCTTATCTCACCGCGATCCAGTCCAGCGGTTGGCGCTTGCATTGGGACGCGCTGGATTACGAAGTGGGCGAGGGCGGTGCCGGACAGGCCCGCGTCATCCTCGATCTGCATACCTTGAGTCGCGATGCGGGGTGGGTGGGTGTTTAAGTTCCGAATCAACACGATCGGTTTGGTTGCGCTGCTCAGCGCCGCGCCGGTCTTCGCCGCAGATCCCACGCTGCCGCCCGCCGAACAGGTAGTCGGCGACGTGGTGACACAGGCGCCCGAGACCCTCCAGTTGCAGGCCATCCTGCGTGGCCCCTCGCGCGCCAGCGCCGTGATCAACGGGCAGAAGCTGACGGTCGGTGACCGCTTGGGCGATGCACGAATCCTGGCGGTGCGCGCGCACTCCGTTGTCATCGAACGCCAAGGCCGGCAACAAGAATTGCGCCTGAGCGCTCCCATCATCCAAACGAGCCGTACCCTGCCATGATGCCGACCCTGATGCTCCGCCTCGGCGCGTTGAGCCTGTTCTGCCTGCTGCCCGCCTGCCAGACCTTCGAAGATGGCGACAAGCGCCTGTATGAGCAAAGCAACCGCCTGTTCCAGGAGAGTCTGGAGCAGAGCCAGCAGAAAGTCGCACCGCCGGCCTCGGTACAGGCTGGCCTGATTCCGCCGCTGCCCGCCGCGGACAGCCAGCCCGCCAGCGGGCCTCGGTTCGATGTCGCCGTCAGCGACATGCCGGCGCGTGAGTTCTTCCTCAGTCTGATGGACAGCGCCGGCGAGAACATCCTGGTGCACCCCGGCGTGACGGGCAATGTGACCTTCAGCCTGCGCAACGTCACGCTCGAGGAAACCCTCGCGGCGGTGCGCGACAGCTATGGTTACGATTACCGTCGCACCGCCTATGGCTATCAGATTCAGCCGAACCAGGCGATCACCCGCACCTATGACCTGAACTACCTGAACATCCAGCGGCAGGGCACCACCGACACCCGTGTCAGCTCCGGTCAGGTCACCAGCAGCGAAAACACTGGCGTTGGCGCGGCCGGCACCACCACCAGCAACACCTCCGCCACCGTGAATGCGAGCCAGCTGATGACCACCAGCAACGTCGACTTCTGGAGCGAGGTGCGCGGCGTGGTCGAAATGATGATCGGCAATGAGGAGGGCAACCAGGTGGTGGTCAACCCGCAGGCCGGGTTGCTGGTGGTGCGGGCACGGAGTGACGATCAGCAAGCGGTGGAGCGCTTCCTTGCCCAGGCGCAGCGCAACCTGCAACGTCAGGTCATCCTGGAAACCAAGATCCTTGAAGTGAACCTGTCCGATGGCTTCCAGTCCGGCATCAACTGGGCGCAACTGGGCAGCATGGGCAACGCCCAGATCAGCCTGGGCGTGCAGGGCGACCCTCTGAGCGGGCCGAACAACGTAGGCGGCGTATTCAGCGCGGCCGTGCAGGTAGGCGACTTCAGTGGGGTGCTGCAATTGCTCGAGACCCAGGGCGACGTGCGTGTGCTCTCCAGCCCGCGGGTTTCCACGCTGAACAATCAGAAGGCCGTGATCAAGGTGGGCACTGACGAGTTCTTCGTCACCGATGTGTCGACCACTACCACGTCGCTGGCCGGCGGTACCACCGCACCGGATCTGGACATCACGCTGACGCCGTTCTTCTCCGGCATCTCGCTGGACGTCACCCCGCAGATCGACGAGAGCGGGCAGGTCACGCTGCATGTCCGTCCCACTGTCAGCCGCGTTCAGGATCAGAACAAGAGCATTCAGCTGGGCGGTTCGGACAACGTCTTCAATCTGCCACTGGCACTCTCGACGACCCGTCAGTCCGACTCCATCGTGCGCGCTCGCAGCGGCCAGGTGGTGGTCATTGGCGGATTGCTTGAGAACCGCAATACCAACACCGACGCCAACATTCCCTGGGCCTCCAAGCTGCCGGTGGTGGGTGGGTTGTTCCAGCAGCAGCGCAAGGCGCTTCAGCAGACCGAACTGGTCATCCTGATGCGACCGCAGGTGGTCGATGACCAGGTCTGGCTGGACGATCTGCGCAAGTCCGCCGAATCCTTCCGGTCGGTTCGGTAAGCGCTGGCAATGTACGAAGCATTCTTCGGCCTGCGCGAAAAACCGTTCGCGCTGACGCCCAATACCGGCTTCATGGTCCAGCTGGCCCCCTACCAGGCCTGCCTCAACCTGCTGCGCGTGGCGCTGGCCGAGGGCGAGGGCTTCATCAAGGTGACCGGTGAAGTTGGTACGGGCAAGACGCTGCTCTGCCGTGCGTTACTGAACGAGCTGGACGCTAGCCGCTATCAGGTCGCCTGGTTGCCCAATCCCACCCTGACGCCGATGACCCTGCGCCAGGCCCTGGCGCACGAGCTGCACATCGCCGGGGTCGAGCAGCTGGACAATCACGCATTGCTCGCCGCCCTTCATGCTCGCCTGATCGAGCTGGCCGGGCAGGGCAAGAGCACGGTCTTGCTGATCGATGAAGCTCAGGCGCTGCCTACCGCGACGCTGGAGGCGTTGCGCCTGCTGACCAACCTTGAAACCGAACACAGCAAGCTGTTGCAGGTGGTGTTGTTTGGCCAGCCGGAGCTGGACGAGACCCTGGCGCGCGAGGACTTCCGTCAACTGCGTCAGCGCATCACGTTTTCCTACGCGCTGCGGCCGCTGGACGTCAAAGACACCACGCGCTATCTGCAGGAGCGCCTCGCCGTGGCGGGCTATCGCGGTGAGCCGCTGTTCCAGGCGGCGGCGGTCCGCTTGCTGGTGCGCGGCAGCGGCGGCATCCCGCGGTTGATCAATATCCTGTCCAACAAATGCCTGATGGTGGCTTTCGGAGAAGGCGCCCGTCAGGTACTGGCGCGGCACGTCCGGCGCGCGCTGGACGATACCGAAGGCGCACGGCCCTTCTGGCGGCAGCCGTCGCCTCGCGTCGGCTGGGCCTTGGCCGTGGGCTGTCTGGCGCTGCTTGCCGGTCTCTGGCCCTGGCTTTCTCCGCTAATCGAGGTGCTGCCATGAGCCTGGTCAACGACATGCTGCGGGACCTGGACGCGCGCCGAGCGGCGCCTGCCGAGCGCCAGCAGCTGGGCAGCCTGCATGCGGTGGATGAAGCGGGCGCCGCCCGCCGTGGGCGTCTCACTCGCCTGTGGCGGGGTGTGTCGATCATGGCGGCAATCGTGCTGCTGGCAGCGGCCCTGTGGCTGCTGAGCGATCGCCTGCGTCCGGCCGCCGAGCCGGCCGTGGTGGCAGCACCGGCTCCCGTCGCGCCGGCCGCTGCCGAGCCGGTTGCACCGATGCCAGAGGCCAACGAGTCGACGCGTTTGCTGGAAGTCTTGCCGCAGAACGATGGCCGACGTTTCTTGCTGCAACTGTTGCTCGACCATGCCGTCAGCTACGAGCGAACCGACACGAGTGGCTCGGTCAGCTTTCGGCTCGAAGACGTTCGGTACACGGGCGAGGCCCGTTCTGGCCGCATTGAGAAGGATGGCCAAACCTTGTCCTGGCGCGTCGAAGCGCAGGGCGACGATGTCCAGGTGCTACTGGTCGGTTTCGGCGATCGCTTGAGCGTGGCCGACCGCCTGGAGTTCGCTGGCGACCGGTCGCAGCTGTGGCTGGATGTGCCGCTGAGCGACGTCGACGAGGCCGAGGCGCAGAGCATCTCGATGCCAGTGGCCGAACCGGCCGAGCCGGATGAAGCGCAGCTGCCGGATTGGGTCACCCAGGAAGTCGCGCCGGCGGAGGCGCCCCGAGAGCCGGCGCGTGTCGCACGGCAGACCAGCCCTCGACCGGCGCCGAGTGTCGAGCCCGCCGCACCTGCTGGGCCCAAGACGCTGTCCATCGGGACGCATAAAGCCGATGCCCTGGTCGAGGCGCGCCAGGCGCTGGCGCGAGGCGATCACCTGCGCGCGATCGAACAACTTCAGGCCTTGCAGCTCACCCAACCGGACAACCCGGAGGTGGCCCGCTGGTTGGCTCAGGCCTATCTGGCGGCCGGCGACACGGCGGCGCTGCTGAGGTGGCTGCCGGCGCAACTGCAGGCGCGTCCCTTCGATGCGGCGCTTCGCGAACTGCTCGCGCGTGGTCAGTTGCAGGTCGGCGATCCGGCGGCTGCGATCGCCACGCTGCAGCAGAACGCACCGGAATTGCGCCGCAACACGAGTTATCACGCGTTGCTTGCAGCGCTCTACCAGCAGGTCGGCGACTGGGCGTCCAGCGCCGCCAGCTATCGGCAGTTGGTTGCCGTGCGGCCGGATCAGGCGGCCTGGCACCTCGGCCTGGCCATTGCGCTGGAGCAACTCGATCAGCCGGCGCAGGCCGGCC
The DNA here is from genome assembly GCF_019090095.1 of Stutzerimonas stutzeri. Classification (NCBI taxonomy): domain Bacteria; kingdom Pseudomonadati; phylum Pseudomonadota; class Gammaproteobacteria; order Pseudomonadales; family Pseudomonadaceae; genus Stutzerimonas; species Stutzerimonas stutzeri. The sequence goes on from NZ_JAGQFP010000002.1 coordinate 1,920,840, forward strand.
AGCATTATCGCCAGGCTTTGCAGGGGCAAGGCCTGGACAGCAGCGCGCGTCAGTTCGCCAGCGAGCGCGCCGGTTCCTTGGGAGTAACGCAATGACTCAGGACCTTCGCCAGCGCAAGATTCGTCTCGGTGATCTGTTGGTCCAGGCCGGGCTGATCAGCGAAGCCCAGCTACAACTTGCCCTGCAGGATCAGAAACGCACCGGCTCCAAGCTCGGACGTACCGTGCTGGATCTCGGCTTCATCGATGAAGGCCGCTTGCTGCGCGCGCTTTCCGAGCAGTTGCAGATCCCCTTCGTCGAGCTCAAGCACTACAAGTTCGATAACCAGTTGACGCAGAGTCTGCCGGAGGCGGTGGCACGGCGCTTTCGCGTGATTGTGCTGTCACGTCAGGCGGATGGCTTGCTGGTCGGCATGACCGACCCGCTCGACCTGTTCGCCCAGGACGAGATGGAGCGCCTGCTCGGCAAGCGGGTATTCCCCGCGGTAGTGCGCGAAAACGAACTGCTCGGCGCGCTCGATCAGCTCTATCGACGCACCAGCGAAATCGCCTCGCTGGCCGGCGAGCTGGAAGGCGAGCTGCAGGAGAGCGACTTCGACCTGTCGCGCCTGGGCGCGGAGAGCAACAGCGACGCCCCGGTGGTGCGCCTGCTGCAGACGCTGTTCGAAGATGCCGTGCAGATGAAGGCGTCGGACATTCATATCGAGCCCGACGAAGGCGTGGTGCGCATCCGCCAGCGGATCGACGGTGTGCTCAACGAGCAGGTGATGAAAGAGCACCGTGTGGCGTCCGCGTTGGTCATGCGCTTGAAGATCATGTCCGGCCTCGACATTTCCGAGAAGCGCCTGCCTCAGGACGGTCGCTTCAATATCCGGGTGAAGAATCGCAATCTGGACGTGCGGGTTTCCACCATGCCCGTGCAGTTCGGTGAGTCGGTGGTCATGCGTCTGCTCGACCAGAGCGGGGCGATGTTCCAGCTTGACGGCACCGGCATGCCCCCGGCCATGCTCGAGCGCTTCCGCCGCTTGCTGCAACGCCCTCACGGCATGGTGCTGGTCACCGGCCCGACCGGCTCGGGTAAAACCACGACGCTGTACGCAGGCCTTTCCGAGCTCAACAGCCCAGAGAAGAAGATCATCACGGTCGAAGACCCGGTGGAATATCGCCTGCCGCGGATCAACCAGGTACAGGTCAATGCCAAGATCGAGTTGACCTTCGCCCGGGTGTTGCGCGCCGCGCTGCGTCAGGATCCGGACATCGTGCTGGTTGGCGAGATCCGCGACCAGGAGACCGCCGAGATCGGCCTGCGCGCCGCACTGACTGGCCACCTGGTCCTGTCCACGCTGCACACCAACGACGCCCTGACGTCCGCCATGCGCTTGATCGACATGGGCGTCGAGCCGTTTCTGGTTGCCACCGCGCTCAATGCTGTCCTGGCTCAACGCCTGATCCGCCGCGTTTGCGAAAATTGCCAGGAAGAACATCAGCCCGATCCACGTCAGCTGGCGTGGCTGGAGGCGCTACATGGCAGCGACCTGAGCGGCAAACGCTTCTACCGGGGAAGTGGTTGCCACCAGTGCCACAACAGTGGTTACAGCGGACGGATCGGTGTTTACGAACTGCTCGAACTCGATGAAGCCATGGTCGCCGCGCTGCGTCGTGGCGATCCGCAGGGCTTCGCCGAAGCGGCGCGGCAGCAGCCGCACTATCGGCCGTTGGCCGAATGTGCCATGGACTACGCCATCGCGGGCGTTACCAGCGTGGACGAAGTGCTCAAGGTCTGCGCAACCCTGGCGGACGACGAGGTGACCGCGTGAACGTCGGATCGGTGCTGCACCGTACCGCTTCTCAAGGGGCCGGTTTGTTGGCGGACCTCGAGCGCGCTGCGCAAACGAGGTTTGGCGGGCAAGCGCGCGCGTGGCGTCGGCGTGCACTTGATGCCTCGCCCGCCATGTTCGCCCCATCATTCGTGCTGGGAGCGGGCCGGGTGTCCGTTAGTGCGGATCGCCACAAGGCACCGGCGCCAAGCGGAGCGCTCATCTGATGCCTAATTTTCGATACACCGGCCGTAACGCCCAGGGCGCCAAGATCAGCGGAGAACTTGAGGGCGCCAGCGCTGATTCCGTCGCTGGCGAGCTGCTGGCCCGGCAGATCACACCGCTGACCATCGACGCCAGCGATGTGGAAGCCGACAGCGGCGACGTGCTGGCACTGTTGCGCGACAAACTGCGACGCAAGCGTGTCGACCTGGACGAGCTGATCATCTTCAGCCGGCAGATGTACAGCCTGAGCAAGGCGGGCGTGCCGATCATCCGTGCCATTGGCGGTCTGGCCGAATCCAATCGGAACCTGTTCTTCCGCCAGGTTCTGCAGGATGTGCGCGCCAGCCTGGAAAGCGGCCAATCCATGGCGGTGGCCCTGAATGCCCACCCCAAGGTCTTCAACAATCTGTTCGTCAGCATGGTCAGCGTCGGTGAGAACACCGGCCAGCTCGATCAGGCGTTCAAGCAGCTGGCGGCCTATCTGGAGCTCGAGCGCGAGACCCGCAAGCGCATCAAACAGGCCACCCGGTATCCGATCTTCGTCATGGTCGCCATGGGCGTCGCCCTGGCGGTGATCAACTTGCTGGTGATTCCTGCGTTTGCCAAGGTGTTCGCGCAGTTCCACGCCCAGTTGCCCTGGGCCACGCGCGTACTGATCGGGACCTCCAACTTCATGCGCGACTGGTGGTGGCTGCTTCTGCTCGGCATCGTCGGTGGGCTGTACGGCTTCTTCAAATGGATCGAGACCGATCCGGGCCGATTGCACTGGGACCGCATCAAACTGCGCCTGCCCATTGTCGGCGGCATCTTCGAGCGCATCGCCCTGGCGCGCTTCACCCGCACCTTCGCGATGATGTACCGCGCCGGTGTGCCGCTGCTACAGACCTTGTCGATCAACAGCGCCAGCGTCGGCAACCGGCATATCGGTGACGCCATTCTCGGCATCCGCGAGAGCGTCGAGCGTGGCGAAGCCTTGACGCGTTCGGCCTACAACAGTGGCCTGTTCACCCCCCTTGTGCTGCAGATGATGGCCGTCGGTGAAGAAACCGGCGCTCTGGACGACCTCTTCATCGAAGTCGCCGATTTCTACGAGCAGGAAGTCGACTACGACCTCAAGCAACTGGCCGACGCCATCGAGCCGATTCTCATCGTCTGCATGGGCGTGATGGTGCTGGTGCTGGCGCTGGGTGTGTTCCTGCCGATGTGGGAACTGGGCGCGGCGGCGCAGGGGCGAGGGTGATGGCGCATGGGCTGCCGTCGGTCGGCAGGCAACGTAACCAGCACGGCAATTGCTAATGAACGGCTATTGGAAGCACTCATGACAAAAAAACGGCATCGCATGAACAAACCGCAAACAGGCTTCACGATGATCGAGCTGGTCGTGGTAATCGCGATCCTCGGCATTCTGGCCGCAGTGGCGCTCCCGCACTTCATCGACTCGGCGAAAGACGCCCACCGCGCCACGGTACGCAGCGCTGGCGGGGCGTTCACCTCGGCGGTATCGCTTATCCGCGGGCAATACGAACTCAACCGTAATGGCGGCACCAACCTCTGCGTCGGCGGCAACTGCCAAATCGACGTGGCGGGTTATGGCAACGGAACGCTCGACGTCAATGCGGCCGGCTGGCCGGTGGGCACCGAGCGCAGCGGAACGCCAGGAATCAATACGGCCATGACCGCCGACGAGTGCCGCCGCCTCTGGGGCAACCTGCTGCAAGCCTCGGCGCCCACGGTCACTGGCGACCAGGCGGCCTTCACCGCCACGGCCAACGGTACCCGCTGCCTGTACACCTACACGCTCGATGGGACTGACGATGTCATCGAGTACAACGCCAATACCGGCGAAGTTTTCGTCACCTTCAACTGATTACACAACGGGAGCAACACCATGAAGAAGCAACAAAGCGGTTTCACCATGATCGAGCTGATTATGGTGATTGTGATTCTGGGGATTTTGGCGGCGTTTGCGATCCCTCAGTTCGTCGATCTAGGAGGCGATGCACGACGCGGCACACTTCAGGGCGCGTATGGATCGATTAAGTCGGCATCTGCGCTAACACACTCTGCTTGGCTGGCGCAAAATAGTGCGGAAGCAGATTCGGTAAAGGTTGAAGGCGGTACGGTCGCGATGGTTAAGAAAAGTGGCTATCCAACAGATTCCGCGATTGCTGGAGCTGCTGGTATTAGCAGTCCGGATTTTGTCATTGATACCGACGCTACTGCTGGAACTGTGATCAGCCCTAAGGGAGCGACAGATAAAACAAAGTGCAAAGTGACATATAAGGCACCAAGTGAAACCGCTGGCAGTGTTCCTACTATTACTCTGTCATCTGATCTAAGTGGTTGCTAGTTTCTAGTTGTCGCTTGCGCTGTTTAGAAAGCTGGGCGTGGACAGATGTTAATTCTTCAAACCTGGCTGTCTTTGGATTCTGTCGGGCAGTTTTAGTCACCCTCTCTAACGCAAGCGGCAATTAATGCGCTCTGAGCACGCCATGGCCAATTCTCACGGCTTCACCCTCGTCGAACTGGTGATGACGCTGGTCATCATCGGCATCCTCGCCGCTGTGGTGGGGCCGCGATTCTTTGATCGACGGGTGTTCGACGAGCGCCTGTTTTTCGAAGAGACGGTCTCGGCCGTGCGCTACGCGCAGAAGCTAGCCTTGGCCAGCGGCTGCCTGACCCAGGTCAGCCTGGGCGCGGGTGGCTACCAGCTGCGCCGTGCCGCGAACTGCACGTCCGGCGCTTATAGCGCCGAGGTGCAGGGGCCGGACGGCCAGATACCCTTTGCCAATACCGACGTGCCCGCGGGCGTATCGGTATCGGCTACCCATTTCCCCGTGGTGTTCGACTCGCTGGGGCGTCCCTCCAGCGCGGCGAGTGCCACCATCGGCGCGTTCAGCTTCAGCGTGACCGCCGAAACCGGGCTGGTGCGATGAAGCGCCAGCAGGGCATGACGCTGATCGAGTTGGTGATCAGCATCGTGATCATCGGGATTGCCGCAGCCGCGCTTTATTCGGCGATGGCATCCATGGTTGGCCGCTCTGCTGACCCCATGTTGCGTCAACAGAGCCTGACGATTGCCGAAGGCTATCTCGAAGAAATCCTCACGCAGCCTTACCTCGACCCGAGCAGCTTCAATACCGGAAGCTGTGCGGCGACGGCTGGTCTGCCACGCGCACGGTTTGACGACCTCTGTGATTACGCCGGTCTGGATGACCAGGGCGCGCGCGATGCGGCGGGCAACGCCATCACTGGCTTGTCGGAGTACCGGGTACGGGTCGCGATTGCCAATCTGGCTGACTGGAATGGTGTACCGGCCCGTCGCGTCGAGGTCACGGTTACCGATCCGTCCGGCCAGGCCCTGAAACTCGCCGGCATGCGGACCTGCTATGGCGAAATCGACGCCAGCGGCGTGGAGCGTTGCCCATGAAGCCAACACGTGGTTTCACGCTCGTCGAGTTGGTCATCGTGATTGCGCTTAGCGCCGTCGTCCTGGTGATGATCACGGTGGTGCTCAAGCGACCGCTGGATGCGTACATCGACCAGAGCCGGCGCGGCGCGCTGGTGGAACTGGCGTCTCTGGCGCTCAACCGGGCGGCGCGCGATATCCGCCTGGCGGTGCCCCACTCGGTACGTCAGTCGGCTGACGGCCGCACGCTGGAAATGCTCAATACCCTCAATGCCGGCCGCTATGTCTCCAACCGGGCCGGGAGCGATAGCCTGCGTTTTTCCGCCGAGTTGAGCGGGTGCGAGACGGCCAATGGCCGTTGTGATGGTTTTCAGGTGCTGGATCCGAACTTCGATGTCAGCGGCGCCCGTTGGCTGGTGGTGTACAACCTGGGTGCCAGTAGCGGTGGCAACCCTTCGGCCGGGGCCAACGTGTGGGCCTATGCCAACCCGGGGGTGATCACACCCACTGGCGCTTCCTTCACTGCTGCAGCCAACGCCACCAGTCGCGAAACACAGGTAAGCCTGAATGGCCTCACGGGCGCAGGATTCACCTTTGCGTATCCCTCACCGCAGCGGCGGTTCTATCTGGCTGACCAGGTCATCGGCTATCGCTGTGAACCGGCTGCCGAGGGTGGACAGCTGGCGCGCTATACCCGCACGACCCTGACGGCAACCGCGCCGAGTACGTTGCCGGCAGACGCCGCGCGGGTGGCGCCCTACGTGTCCGGTTGCCTGATCAGCTACCAGCCTGGCACGCCGCAGCGCCCCGGTTTGGTCACACTGAGCCTGACGCTCACGCAAGAGGGCGAATCCATCACCCTTCAACAACAGGTGAAAGTCGACAATGCGCCATGAGCGAGGGTTTTCGTTGGTGGCGGCCATGTTCGTGATGATCGTCGTTGCGCTGGCTGTAATCGCCATGTCGCGCCTGTCGACCACCACGAGTGGATCGTTGAGCTTGTCACTGCAGCAGGCACGTGCGTACCAGGCGGCGCGCGCCGGTCTCGAATGGGGCATCCGCCGTGCGGTCAAGGATGGCGCTTGTGCGAGCTCCGCCAGTCTTACATTGGACGGCACGTCGGCTGAGTATTCCGGCGTGGCGGTGAGCTGCGTGGCGACTGTCTATCCGGCACGCGAGAACGGCAAGACAATCACGATGTTCAGTGTCGACGCCGTCGCGCAAAATGCGCCGACGCCCGCGGCGCGTCCAGATTATGCCTACAGGCGCTTGCATGCGAGGGTCGAAACCAGTGGGAACTAGGGCTTCTGCCGTCGTACGCCGGATGCTGTTGTCGCTGTGCATGCTGCCTGGATTGGCATCCGCGGCGGACTATTCCTTTTATTGGTATTTCGGCTACGGCACCAATGCACCCTGTACGGGTACTTGGTACTACGACAGCGGGACTTTCAGCTGTTCAGGGGCCGTGTCGCTGAACAGTGGTGACACGCTTACCGCGGATTGGCCACTGGGCGATGTAGCGGTGTCCGCGAGCGGCGGATTCACCCTGCGCGGCAATGTGATCGGCACGTCGAACAGATCCGTCTCGCTCAATTCCGGATATAGCCCTCTGACCGCCACCGGGACCAATACGGTCTACGGGTCGATCGCATCCACCAGCGGGGCGATTTCTCTCACCACGACGACTGTGAACGGGGCGGTCGAGGCCGGCACTGGCGGGGTGACCCTGGTTCGAAGCGCCGTTTCCGGCACGCTATTAAGCAGTGGCGCGACGAATATCACGGACACGTCGATCAGCGGAACTGCCCGGATCAACAACAACCTCACCGCCAGTGGCACGACTTTCAAAAGCACCCTGACGGTTACTGGAACGAGTCTGCTATCGGCAAGCACGCTGGAAGCCAACCTGGTCAACGGCGGTGATGTCACGGCCACCAACGGGACGGTGATCGCGGGCAGTGTCAGCAATAGCTACGGCACCATCCTGGTAGAGGGGGGGCGCGTCGGGGGTAGCGTTACGGGCCAGACGATCGTGGGTAACGCGGCGGTGTTCGGCGGCAGCCTGGCTGCCTCGGCCGGCGCTGTTACCGTCACTGGCGGGTCCGTGGCCGGTGCGATCAGCAGCAACTGCTGCCAGATCACGCTGACCAATACCACTGTGACGGGTAACGTGACGGCAACGAACAACAATATCGTTCTGAGCCGCACAACCCTGACGGGAAACATGAGCACCACCAACGAGGTCCGGCTCGACGACAGCGTTGTAAACGGCAACGTGACGGCGGCGACCTGGGGCAATACGACCATCACGGGTACTGGCAGTAGTCACGTCTATGGGGTTTGTACCCCCACAGCAACGACCCCGGCCAACCTTTGCGACGGTCCCGTCACGCCGAGCTGTCTGACGACCTCGGCCGACACCTTCGCTCGTTCACTGCTGGGTAATGACTGGGTCGTCACCTCGCGCAGTGGAACCTTTGGCACGCCAAGGATCGTCAATGGCCGCCTGCGGATGACGGACGACACCGGCGATGCGTCGACGGCCGCCACGGTGCAACGAACCTTCCCGGCCGCCAACAACCTGATCACTGTGACATTCAAATACTTCGGGTACTCGAACAAGAGTAACCGTGGCGCGGATGGCATGGCACTGATCCTGTCGGACGCGAGCGTGACGCCACAGCCTGGCGCATTCGGCGGCTCGTTGGGGTATGCGCAGAAAGTCGGCATTCCCGGTTTCGCCGGCGGCTGGTTGGGCATCGGCCTCGACGAGTTCGGCAACTATTCCAACCCCACGGAAGGGCGTGTGGGTGGGGTGGGCTCGCGCAGCGATGCAGTGGCCATTCGAGGTTCCGGTAGCAGCGAGTACGCCTATCTGACCGGGACCGGGAGCCTGGCGACGGGCATCGACAACGGCTCGGCCACCAGCACACCGAGCCCCGGACATCTCTATCGTATCACCGTTGACTCACGCACGCCTGGCAAGACGCTGGTCAAGGTTGAGCGTGACACAGGCGGCACCGGTAACAACTACACCACCTTGATTGCGCCCTACGACGTGCGCACCAACAGCGGTCAAGGCGCCGTGCCGAAAGACTTCATGCTCAGCTTTACCGGCTCTACGGGCGGCAACGTCAATATTCACGAGCTGGATGACCTCCAGGTGTGCGCCAACAAGATGAGCGCCGTGGGCGCTCAAATTGACCATTTCGAGATTTTCGCTCCACAGACGGGACTGACGTGTTCACCGATGCCGATCACGGTCAAGGCGTGCCTGGATGCCGCCTGCTCCTTGTACACCGAGCCTGTGACCGCCACGGCCACGTTATCCGCGGCAAACAGGGGCGTCGTCAGCAGCGATACCCAGACCTTCACCGGCGGCACAGGGGCATTTTCGCTGGTGCGTACGACCAGCGGCACCGTGACGCTGGGGGTAGGCGCCTCGACGCCAGCCGCCAAGCCGTATACCGAAACCAAATGCAAGATCGGCTCCGGGAGCCTGAGCGCTAATTGTGCCGTCGAGTTCGTCGATTCTGGGTTCGTGTTCGATATTCCCACGCAGCTATCCAACAAGCCGTCTGGCGAAGTGATGATCAACGCCGTGCGCAAGGACCAGACGACGCAACGCTGTGTGCCGGCATTCCAGAAGGTCGACCGTGATCTGGCGATATGGTCGACCTACATCGAGCCCAATACCGGCGCCGGACGGTCTCTGGAGGTCAACGGCACCCCCGTGTCCTCGAATGCGAGCGCCCCCACCACGATGCGCCTGAACTTCAACGACAATGCGCAGGCGCCCATCACTGTTCGTTACAACGACGCCGGGAAGTTAGAGCTTAACGTGCGCTATAGCGGTAGCGCGGCCAACAAGGATGCGGACTTGGTCATGTCCGGCTCGAAGCAGTTCGTGGTCAAGCCGGTGGGGTTTTGTGTCAAGCCCACGGCCTGGAGCGACGCCACGATGACGACCTGTGCGGCGGGTGATGCAACGTGCCCGGCGTTCATCGCGGCCGGTGATGGCTTCCCGGTGCGTTTCCGGCCGGTGGGCTGGGAGTCCGATAGTGACGCTGAGCTGTGTACCGGCAACCCGACCACGCCCAATTTTCGGCACAGCAATCTCGCGATCAGCTCGGAGTTGGTCCAGCCGATCGGTGGTGCGGCGGGTACGCTTAGCCTGTCATCCAGTAATACCAGCCTTGATGGACGGACAAGTTATGACCACTTGCCGAGTGCGTCCGGATACAGCGCTGCCAGCGCCGAGGTGGTGCAGCAGGTGAAGTTTTCCGAGGTTGGGGTGTTCCGCATGAAGGTGACTCCGCCCGTGGGCGGTTACCTCGATAACGAAACGGTGGCAGGCGGGCTTTCAGCCAATGTCGGGAGGGTGACGCCCGCTTATCTGGCGGCGGCGGGGAGCGGCAGCCTGGGTAACGCTTGCAGCAACGGCATCACCTATCAGGCCCAGCCGCTGAGTATTACCGGCAGGCCTAGCCTGACGATTAGCGGTATGAGCCGTGGCGGCACCTTGACCACCAATTACGATCGAGGGCTGTTTTGGCGTTTCGCAAGCAGCTGGGTGCCCACCTACTTCTCCAATACCGGCCGTGCGGCGTTGGATGCTCGCAGGCCGGCGGCGGGGCAGTCGGCGTCGCTCGATTGCTCACTGGCAGCCAACATCTCCAATTGCGTGGCGGCCAGGTTGGAAGTGGGCGGCTCGATTGTCGGACGGGTTCCTGACAGTGAGCAACCGGGTAACGGGGCGAAGACCTTTCTGGCCCCTGACGACCTGGCGCTGCGTTATCTACGGGCCGCCAACCCGGAGCTCGATGACAGCCCATTCGACGCAACCCTCTCGGTATTCACGCCGCGTGCAAAGCTTGTCGACGCGGATGGCGTCTACGTTGCCAGCGCCGCGGCAACTTACACACCAATTGACTATGCATTTCCCCTGAGCGGCGCATCGGTGGTGCTGGGGCGTTACCGGCTGACGGGGGCGTCGGGGCCGGAAATCAGCCCGCTAAGCCTGCCGCTGTACCTGGAATATTGGAGTGGAACGGCTTTCGTCACCGACACCGCGCCGGCCGATATGAACTGCACTGCGGTCAGCGATGCGGCGCTGGACAATCCAACCGGCAGTCTGACCCCTGCCAAGACCAGCGTCACGGTCGGGGCGGTGTCGCAAGGGGTGCGGTTGCTGACCCTGAGCGCGCCGGGCACCGGCAACGCAGGAACGCTTCGAGTGACGCCGCAAGTGCCCGGCTGGCTGTACTTCGACTGGCTGGGCAAGGGGGCGACAAACCCCAGCGCGATTGCCAGTTTTGGTGGCTATGCCGGTGCGCGGCCGTTGATCTTTCGCCGAGAGGTCTATCGCTAAACAAAGGGGCCGCTCACTGAGCGGCCCCTTTGCATGCCGATATAAAAGAGGGGATTCCCTGGCCTGCCTGTACCAGGGCCCCCAAAACTGGCTGTGACTGAGCTATTGCATCGGTCGTGCCAGTTTCGGACGTAGCGCGGATGGCGCTGCTTCGAACATCGCTAACGCGCCGCTTCGACTGGGCAGGGCGCTGAAGCCCGCGGTTCTAGCGGGGTTCGGCGGCAGGCGTTGCGCTCTGCTGCCGATAGGGGGATGCGATTTGCAGACTGACCCGGGTGATGCCGGGTCGCAAACAGGTCATGCATGCCTGGCGGCGGTGCTCGATTCGCGCCCTGCGCCCTGCTTTGGCGCAGTCAGTTCTGTTCGGGCCAGACGCGCAGCGGAGCACCCTCGGCAGGCCAGAAGCGCAGTTGGTCGATCTTCGAAACATCCCAGCGTTCGATTCGCGAGAGCAATTCGAGGAAGTGCTGCTCCTGCTTCATGATGTGTTCGGCGCAGAGCTTGCGGGTGCTGCCGATATCGCTGAAGCGCAGCGTTTGCCCATCGCGCTGGTAGTTGGCGAACCAGTGGTTACAACCGGCGTTGCCGTAGGCACGGTCTTCGCTGAACGTCAGTGAGACGGGGTTGCGTCCGACCACGGGCTCGTCACCAATCCATTCGGCGATATAGGTCACGTCGTTCTGCAGGGTCAGCGGTTCGACCGAGCAACCTGTAACGGAGGCCATGGCCAAACCGGCCATCATGAGCGCTCTCATGCTTGGGCCCTCTGGCAGGCGGGGCACAGGTGCCGACCGGCGTCGTTCTTCCAGCCCAGTTCGGCGATACGCGCTTCGGCGGCCGGGGCGCGCGCGGCTTCGCCCTTGGCGGCATCCACGGCGAACTCGAAATCCAGCTGCTTGCCGCAGCCGTCACAATCGACCTGCCAGTTGAGTATCGCCAGTTCGCGGAATACGGGGCCGCTCGCCACAGCCATCCATTGCCCGGGCGGATTGATCAAGTGGCGGACCTTGTCGACGGTCAGGCGCTGGGAGAGTTCGCGACTGCCTTTTAGCGTGACGATCAGCACGTCACCTGAGCGAACGTTGCCGCCGTTGCCAGTGACCTGATAACGGCCCGGTGCCAGGGCCCGGCATTCAGTGAGGGTGTGCCCGGGGTTGAGCAGGGTGTAGCGGAAATCGTGTTCGGCCATGACTCGCGATCGATTGGATTGGAAGGAAGGTGCGCTGGGTGGTCATGCTAGCACGGCCAGGCGTGGTGGCAGCGCTGGAAGCGCGCTGGGGAGTGAGGCGGGAGGGTAAGCGATGTCGGGGTAGGAGGTGGGGGCTGTAGGGGTTGGCGGGTTGGTTAACCCTGGCCCTTCACCCCAGCCCTCTCCCCAAAGGGGAGAGGGGACAGTCCCAGTGAATCGCCGGCGAGAGGTTGATCGAGACTGGGCGGCGAAGGCAACACCGGCCAAAGCGAAGCCAAACCCAAACCCAAACCCAAAGCTAAGCCAAAGCCAACAACCTAGGCAGGGAAGCCGGCAGCGGTTGGGTTATCGACCCGATTCGAAGGTCTGGTCGAGGAAGCGCTGCATGTCTTGCCAGGAGCGCTCGTCGGCGGCCTGGTTGTAGGCCACGTCGACGCCTTGTTCCTGGAATTTGTCCGCACCGGGGTTGGTAAAGCCGTGCTTGGCGCCGGGCAGGGAGACGAGCTGGTAGTCGGCACCGGCCTTGACCATTTCGGCGCTCAGCGCCGCGACATCGTCAGCGCTGACCATGCTGTCGGCGGCGCCATGCTCGACCAGTACGCGTACCTTGATAGTGCCAGGCGTGGCGCGGGTCTCGGTCGCCAAAGCGCCATGGAAGCTGACGACGCCGTCGAGCGGCACGCCCTGGCGCGCCATGTCCAGGACGACCTTGCCGCCGAAGCAGTAGCCCACCGCGGCAAGCTTGTCGGTGTCGGTCTGCGCTTGCTGCTTGAGCAGGTCCAGCCCGGCGTTGAAGCGGCCCTTGGCTGCCTCGGCGTCGGACAGCGCGGCCTTCATGAAGCTCATGGCGTCCTTCGGGTGTTCGGTATGTTTGCCCTGGCCATACATGTCGATGGCCAGAGCGCTATAGCCCAGCTCGGCCAGGTCACGGGCGCGGCGCTTGGCGTAGTCGTTCAGGCCCCACCATTCATGGACGACCACGACGCCCGGGCGCTTGCCTTCGATGGCGTCGTCGTAGGCGTAGTAGCCGACCATCTTGGTGCCATCGGCGGCGGTATAGGGCATTTCGCGGGTCTGGACTTCAGCGTGGGCGACGGCGCTGATGGCCATCAAAGTACCGAGCAGGCAATAACGCATGGTGGTTTCCTTATCGACCGTATCGAGGTGCTTCGATAAATAGCCGGAGTTCGGCTCGCGCGCAACCGCGCAGCGTCGGCGGGGCAGCGATGAGCTTGTCGAACGGCTTTTTCGGCAAGCCTGGCGGGGTGGCTCGCAGCAACAGCCCAGGTCACGGTGGGCGTTGATCGTAGTCGCCAGCCCGGTCATTGCGACCGGGCCGGGTTAGGCTCGTTACCAGCCAGGCACACCGTGCATATCCGGCAGCCGGTGAGCGATGCCCTTGTGGCAATCGATGCACGTGGCTTCGCCGTTGGCCAGGGCGGTGGAGTGGAATTTCGACGCGCGCTGGGACTGCTTGGTGAAGTCCATGTAGTCGAAGTTGTGGCAGTTGCGGCATTCGAGCGAGTCGTTGGACTTCAAGCGACGCCATTCACGCTCGGCCATTTCGCGACGCATGCCGAGAAACTTCTCGCGCGTGTTGATGGTGCCGAAGATCTTGCCCCAGACCTCCTTGGACGCCTGCATCTTGCGCGCAATCTTGTCGGTCCACTTGTGCGGGACGTGACAGTCAGGGCAGGTCGCGCGTACCCCTGAGCGGTTGCTGTAATGGATGGTGTCCTTGATCTCCATGTACACGTTGTCGCGCATTTCATGGCAGGAGATGCAGAAGGTTTCGGTGTTCGTCGCCTCCAGGGCGGTGTTGAAGCCGCCCCAGAAGATGATGCCGGCAATGAACCCACCGAGCGCCAAGGCGCCCAGGCTGTAATGCACGCTGGGACGGCGCAGTACCGTCCAGTATCGCTTGAGAAACGACAGTATTGACTTCATCCGGGCGTCCTCACTGTTCGTTCTGCTTGTTTTCGTGATAGAGCAGCTTGTCGATATTCTTGAAGTCGTTCTTCACCAGCGGCTTCACATCCTGCTGCACCACATGGCACTGCGTGCAGAAATAACGACGAGGAGCCACGGTGCCGAGTGTCTGGCCGTCACGGTCAGCGAAATGCGTGATGCTGATCATCGGCGCCTGAGTACGCGCGCTGTTGGCGCGGCTGTGGCAGGACAGGCACTTGTTGCTGTTCGTGTCGATCTGATAACCGCGAATGGTATGCGGGATGGTCGGCGGCTGCTCCGGGTAGTTGCGCTCGCGTCGCAGGTCCTTGTTTTCTTCGTCCTTCAGCGGCGGTGGGGTGAACTCCTGGGTCAGGGTGCCGCCCGGGCGGCGGCCGTCCGGGGCAGGGGCATCCAGTGGGTAGTCCGGCCCGGCGGCAACCGCCAGGCCAAACACCGCGAGGAGGGTCAAAGGCAGTAAGCGAAATTTCATGGCGACTCTCCTCAGGCGATGCTGACCACTTCGATCTTCACGGCGCATTTCTTGTAGTCCGTTTGCTTGGAGATCGGGTCGGTAGCGTCGAGGGTGACCTTGTTGATCAGTTTGTTGGCGTCGAAGAAGGGCACGAAGATCAGACCCTTCGGCGGTTTGTTGCGACCGCGGGTTTCGATGCGCGCCTGCATTTCGCCACGGCGGCTGATCACCTTCACCACGCTGCCACGGCGTGCCTTGAGATCACGCGCGTCCTCGGGGTGCATGTACACCAACGCATCGGGGACCGCCTGGTACAGCTCGTCGACGCGCTGCGTCATGCTGCCGGTGTGCCAGTGCTCCAGTACGCGCCCGGTACTCAGCCAGAAGGGGTATTCCTCGTCCGGTACTTCGGCCGGCACTTCGTATGGCAGCGCGAAGATAATCGCCTTCTTGTCCGGGTAGCCGTAGAACTCCACCCCCGCACCCTTGGCGACATAAGGGTCATAGCCCTCACGGTAGCGCCAGCGGGTTTCCTTGCCGTCCACCACCGGCCAGCGCAGACCGCGTTCCTGGTGGTAGCGATCGAAATCCGCCAGATCATGGCCATGCCCGCGACCGAACTGGGCGTATTCCTCGAACAGGCCCTTCTGCACATAGAAGCCGTAGGCCTCGGACTCCTGGTTGCGGTAGCCCTCGGCGATATCCGATGTGGGGAAACGGTCGACCTGGCCGTTCTTGAACAGCACCTCGAACAGCGTCTTGCCTTTCAATTCCGGCGCCTTGGCCAGCAGGTCGGCCGGCCAGACCTCGTCGGTGGTGAAACGCTTGGAGAATTCCATCAGCTGCCACAGGTCCGAGCGTGCCTCGCCTGGCGGGCTGACCAACTGGTGCCAGACATGGGTGCGGCGTTCGGCGTTGCCGTAGGCGCCTTCCTTTTCCACCCACATGGCGGCCGGCAGAATCAGGTCGGCGGCCTGGGCGGAGACGGTCGGGTAGACGTCCGAGACGATGACGAAGGTCTCGGGGTTGCGCCAGCCGGGCAGCACTTCCTGCATGATGTTCGGGCCGGCCTGCATGTTGTTGGTCACCTGGGTCCAGTAGACCTTGAGGTTGCCGTCCTTCAGCTCGCGGCTCTGCTGCACGGCATGGAAGCCGGGTTTTTCCTGGATGGTGCCTTCGGGCAGTTTCCAGATCTTCTCGGCCACGGCGCGATGCTTCGGATTGGTGACGACCATGTCCGCAGGCAGGCGGTGGGAGAAGGTTCCGACTTCGCGGGCGGTGCCGCACGCCGACGGCTGTCCGGTCAGCGAGAAGGGGCTGTTGCCGGGTTCGCTGATCTTTCCGGTGAGCAGGTGAATGTTGTAGATCATGTTGTTCGCCCAGACACCGCGGGTGTGCTGGTTGAAGCCCATGGTCCAGAACGACATGACCTTGGTCTTGGGGTCGGCGTAGAGTTCGGCCAGTGCCTTCAGGCGCTCGGCCGGTACGCCCGACTCGTGTGCCGCGTGCTCCAAGGTGTAGGGCTTGAGGAACTCGGCGTAGTCCTCGAAGCTGATATCGGTCCAGCTGCCGGCAACGGCGGCGTTTTCCGCCTTCAGCTCGCGGGGATCGGTCGGGCGCAGGCCGTAGCCGATGTTGGTCGCACCCTTGGCGAACTTGGTGTGGTTCTTGATGAAGTCCTGGTTGACCGCACCGCTCTGGATGATGTGGTTGGCGATGTAGTTGAGTATCACCAGATCGGTTTGCGGGTTGAACACCATCGGGATGTCGGCCAGGTCGAAGCTGCGATGCTCGAAGGTCGACATGACGGCGACCTTGACGTGCGGTGCGCTCAGCCGGCGGTCGGTCACCCGGGTCCAGAGAACCGGATGCATCTCGGCCATGTTCGAACCCCAGAGCACGAAGGCATCGGCCGCTTCGATATCGTCGTAGCAGCCCATGGGTTCGTCCATGCCGAAGGTGCGCATGAAGCCGACGGCGGCCGAAGCCATGCAATGGCGGGCATTCGGGTCGAGGTTGTTGGAGCGAAAGCCGGCCTTCATCAGCTTGTTGGCGGCGTAGCCTTCCCAGACGGTCCACTGCCCGGAGCCGAACAT
Source organism: Stutzerimonas stutzeri (assembly GCF_019090095.1). NCBI lineage: Bacteria > Pseudomonadati > Pseudomonadota > Gammaproteobacteria > Pseudomonadales > Pseudomonadaceae > Stutzerimonas > Stutzerimonas stutzeri. The sequence continues at coordinate 1,937,368 of NZ_JAGQFP010000002.1, forward strand.
GCCGACTGCACTCGGGCCGCTTTCCTTGAGCGCGGCCTTGTACTTCTGCTCCATGATGTCGAAGGCCTGTTCCCAGCTCACTGGCTGGAACTCACCCTGCTTGTCGTACTGCCCGTCCTTCATGCGCAGCAGCGGCTGCGTCAGGCGATCGGTGCCGTACATGATCTTCGACAGGAAGTAGCCCTTGACGCAGTTGATGCCGCGATTGACCTCAGCCTTGATGTCGCCATGGGTAGCCACGACGCGGTCGCCGGCAGTCGCGACCATGACGCCACAGCCGGTTCCGCAGAACCGGCACGGTGCCTTGTTCCACTTGAGGGAAGTCGCCTCCGGATCGGTGATCAGATTACTGGCACTGGTGGCGATCGGCAGACCCGCCACGCTGGCTGCGATGGCCGCGGCGTTGGCCTTGGCGAATTGACGTCGTGTGAGGCTCATTCAGGCTCTCCTTCGGGTGAGAGGAGTTCGTGGTAAATCAGGGCAGCGTTGAGGACGCCGGGCACTTGTTGGATATCGCGGATGGTGTCGAGGATGACGCTCTCGTGTTCGGCCTCCAGCACGACCACCAGCTTGCCCGCAGGGCTTTCCTGGTGCAGTTCGGTACCGGGGAGCAGCGTCAGGTTGCGTTTTACCGCATCCAGCAGTTCGGGGCGGCAATGCACAAGCAGGCTGGCGATATGCAGGGCGTTGTGAGTCATTTTTTTGATAAGGCTCCGCCTGCATTGAAGTCAGGCAAGCTAAGGGACGATCGGGTCGTGGCGTTAAGAGCTGGGTGTCAACTCGGTGGGCCTGGCGGACCGAAGAACAACAGCTGGCTGAACCACACGATGAAGCCATAGCCGGCCACGATCGCGACGCTCAGGATGGGGAACAGAAAGACCAGCAAGAAAACGAACAGCCTCGTTTCTTCCGGCTTGCCTATGGGTTTCTGGTCGGTGTCATGGGGCACTGCGTTCACCTTGTCTCTCCGACTGTTGCCGGAAGTCTAGGAAGCACAAACGGCTTAATCAAAGTCATTCGTCTACTAAACTTAAGGTTATAAGCAAATCGTGCAGTTCCATTGATTTGGCTCAAGCAATGTGGCGGAACTTATGATCAATCCGCCGGGTGGTCGTCGCTCGACCCCAAACGACGCGCCGGGCGGCGGTCGGCACAGGCCATTGGTTATCGACGGCTGCGGCGCGCGGTGGCTGTGCTAACCTGCGCCGCTTTTTTTTCGGGCCTCATACACCGGTAGGGGCATCGGAGTAACCGTATGTCGACTGATTCGCTCGATGGCGCCCACCTCAAGCGCGGAACGCCCGCCTATCGCCGGGCAACGCTGGCGTTGTTCTGTGCCGGTTTCGCTACCTTCGCCATCCTTTATTGTGTGCAGCCGCTGCTGCCCTTGCTGGCCTCGCATTTCTCGGTTTCGGCGGCCAGCAGCAGCCTGGCGTTGTCATTGACCACCTTGTCCCTCGCCGTGTGCCTGCTGGTCTCCGGTGGTCTGGCGGAGAGCTGGGGGCGCAAACGGGTCATGGGGCTTGCGTTGGGGTTGGCCTGCCTGCTTGGAGTGGCCTGCGCCGCGGTGGAATCCTGGACGCTGCTGCTGGTGCTGAGGGCGCTGCTGGGGCTCGCGCTCAGCGGATTGCCTGCCCTGGCGATGGCTTATGTCGGCGAGGAATTCGATCCCGAATCGCTTCCTGCCGCGATGGGCTTGTACATCGGCGGGACGGCGCTCGGCGGGCTGTTGGGGCGGTTGTTGTCCGGGCTGCTGAGCGATATCGGCGGCTGGCAACTCGCCCTGGGCGGGATTGCCGGCCTCGGGATGGTGGCACTTGGTTCGTTCGTCTGGTTGCTGCCGCCCTCGCGGCATTTCAAGGCGCAACCCTTATCGCTGCAAGGGCTGCTCGCCAACTTCGCTCGACATCTGAGCAATCCCGTTCTGCGCGCACTGTTCCTGCAGGCGTTTCTGCTGATGGGTGGCTTCGTTGCCCTGTTCAATTACATCGGCTTCCGCCTGGCGGCGGCGCCGTTCAGCCTGTCATCGACGGTGATCGGCTTGCTGTTCGTCGTCTATCTGGCCGGCATCTTCAGTGCCGGTTGGGCAGGGCGTCTGGTACCGCGATTCGGGGCCAGGACCGTACTCCAGGCGGGTGTCGGTCTGATGCTGCTAGGAGTTGGGTTGTGCGCCACCCCGTGGTTGGTGGCTATCGTCATCGGTCTGGGGTTGTTCACGCTGGGTTTCTTCGCCGCGCACGCGGTAGCCAGCGGGCAGGTCGGCATTCATGCCAAGGGGGCCAAGGCGCAGGCTTCGGCGCTGTATCTGTGTGCCTACTACCTGGGGTCCAGCGTGGTGGGCTATGCCGCGGGCTATGTCTGGGAACAGGCCGGCTGGCTGCCGCTGATGGCGGTGCTCGCAGCGTTGTTCGTAGTTGCCGCCTGGCGGGCCCGATCCCTGTGAGCGGCGACTGAGCTATTCGAGCCGATGCTCGCCGCTGAACACCAGCGTCGTACGGCAGCTACGACAGAAATAACGCCGTCCTTTACGCACCAGTGCATGCCGCTGCGCGGTGAAGGGAAAATCCTGACCGCTGCAGGCACAGCGGTAGATATAGCGACTGACCGGGCGACGGCTGACTTCATAGGTATGGCAGCGATCAGGCACCAGCTCGTAGACGCCGCGCATTATCAGTTGCCACTCCTCGCCATGCGGCCGAATCCCGCCACCGAACATCTGATGCGCGACCAGGTGGGCCACTTCGTGAGCGACGGTCTGCTTGAGGAAGTGCTCGCGATTTTCTCGGTACAGCTGGGCGTTGAACCGCAACAGGTTGGAATGGAGGTGCGCGACGCCGGCTTTCTGCCCGCGTAGCTTGAAGCTGATTTGCGGGCGTTCGAAGCGTCGATTGAAAAAGGTTTCAGCCAGTTGGTAGCAGGCCTCAACACGGGCGTGAAGCTGTTCGGGCATAGGGCCTCCGAAGAAGCCCGGAATTATGCCCCAACGCGCCAGCCTGACAACCATTCAGCGACTGCCGGGTTCCTCCTGCGGACGCTCCTCCTGGATACCGTAGCTCTGGTTCTGCTGCACGGTCCGCTCGTAGTTCGGTTCGAGCGAAAACGTCCAAAACGAGATCATGCTGACCAGCACGGACACCAGCACGAGCAACGCGACGCCCCAGATCGAGCTGGCGTACAGAAAACTCTGCGAGTGCCGCTGGCGCATGAAGGCGGGCAGGCCAGTGAACAGGAGGTAGGTGGAGTAGATGCCGGCGATCAGCAGGACGATGGCAGCAAACCAGCGATTCGGGTACAGGCCGGTTACACCGGCGACGAGAAATGGCGTGATCACGTACGCGACGAAGCCGATGCACTGGTTCAGGTTCGGACGCACATCGAAGGCGCGCGCCATCCAGTGTACGAAGACGCCCATGATGGCCGTGCCGATGACGATGGTGACGTACAACAGCAGGCACAGTTGAAAGGCACTGGCGAAATCGAGTCTGACCCGCTCCGCATCCACCAGGCTCCAGCCCACCAACGTAACCCCGATGAACAGGCAGACGCTGGGAATCAAGGCCAGCGACAGCAGGTGCATCAGGTAGTGCAGGCTATGGGCGTCCTCTTTCTGGCGAATGGTTTCCCAGGCGCGATCCGGCCGGGTGAACAAGCTGATGAATTCTGGGGTCATGGGAGCCTCCTGAGGCCGATGCTTGAGCGCTGTTATTGCTGATATAGACGCTCACGCTCGATAGGGATTCAAAACCATGACCGTTGGCTGGCTGCTGGGCGCAACGCGACGCCCATCTCTGTCGTGGCCGGGAGAGGTGAACCACCGTATGAATTGCCCGCGCGCAAAGAAAAGCCGGCGTGAGCGATCACGCCGGCGGCAAAGAGAGACGGCTAGGTTAGCGGACGTACATCGGGCCGACGCCCATCCCCCACATGATCACCGACAGCGCAATGATGGCGACCAGGACGACCAGGCCGACCGCCAGAATCGAGCTTGAGAACAGAAAGCCCTCATCCGATGGGATGTTCATGAACGTCGGTAAGCCGACATAGAGCAGATAAGCGGTATAGCAGATGGCCGCCGTACCGACGATCATCCCCAGCCAGATGTGCGGATAGAGCGCCGCCAGCCCGCCGACGAACAGCGGCGTAGCCGTGTAGGCCGCGAACACGATGCACTGCACCAGGGTCGGGCTGGCATCGTAGGTGCGTGACATCCAGTGAATGAAAGCACCCATGACCGCGACGCCCGCGAGCATCGCGAGGTAGGAGAGCAGGGTGAGTTGCATTGCGCTGCCTTCGGTAAGCTTCACCGCTTCGCCGCCGCCGATGCTCCAACCGACCTGGGTAGTGCCAATGAATGCCGATATGGCGGGTATTGCTGCCAGCACCATGACCTCTCCGAGGTGCAGGTGGCCAACCTTGCGTTCTTCTCCAGTGATTTCCTGCCATTCCTGGCCAGGGTGAGCAAAGAGTCCCCAAACGTGATTGATCATGCCAGCGTCTCCTCAGTCTTGGAGGGTCGCTTCGCCTGGCGTGCCGTCAGTTGGACGGGCGTGCGACCTTAAGTCGCAGTATAGGAACTCGGCGATACAGCGCACCGGGGTCGGTTAGAGCAATTGGAAGCTATCGGGTCAGCGGTAATAGCGTTCCAATATTTCCATTGCCAGATTGATCGATTGCAGCCGCGCCGTACTGCCGCCCCGATCCGGATGATGAATGCTGACCAACTGGCGATAGCGGCGTTTGATGACGTGCAGCGTCAACGACGCGGCGTCGCGATCCAGCTCGAACAGTTCCAGGGCTGCGCGTTTCTGTTCCGGGTCCCAGCCGCCACTCGTCTCGACCTGATCGCCGCGCATCCTCGACCAGAAGCTGGCCAGCAGGCGTTCCACTTCCGCCTCGTCGGTATCGCGCAGGTTGCTCATGTCCAGGTAGTACTCGCGCAGCGGATCGTTTTCGACGATGCCACTGGCGCCGGCTACGTAGGGCTGCAGGCTTATGCTCAGCGGAGAGATCTGCAGGCTGTGGCTGGCTTCGCCCCACAACTGATCGCGAAGCCGGTATAGCGCGTTGAAGACCAGAAAATGCGTGCGATACAGCACCAGCTTGTCGAGTAACGGCAGGTTGGGGATGTGCGTGCTGTGGCGGGCCTTGAGCTGCTGAATCAGCTGGTATTCGCTGCAGCCCTCCGGCTGTTCTCGCAGCAATACGAATATCTGCTCGGCCAGATCCATCTGTGGTTCGAGGTCTTCGTTCATGTGCGCTAGCCTAGCACAGGGCCAGCAGTGCAAAGAGCCGGATCGATGGGGTGGGGCGCGCCGTGCTTTGCGCGTAAAATGCCCGCCTTTCGCATCTCACCCGGACACCAGACATGGGCAACCTTTCGGTCAACCAGAACAAACTGCAGAAGCGCCTGCGCCGCCTTGCCGGCGAGGCGGTCACCGATTTCAACATGATCGAAGAGGGCGACAAGGTCATGGTTTGCCTGTCCGGCGGCAAGGACAGCTACACCATGCTCGACGTCCTGCTGTACCTGCAGAAGGTCGCGCCCATCAAGTTCGAAATCGTCGCGGTCAACATGGACCAGAAGCAGCCGGGCTTCCCCGAGCACGTGCTGCCGGCCTACCTCGAATCGATCGGCGTCGAGTATCACATCGTCGAGAAGGACACCTACTCGGTGGTCAAGGAGAAGATCCCGGAAGGCAAGACCACCTGTTCGCTGTGCTCGCGCCTGCGTCGCGGCACGCTCTATACCTTTGCTGACGAAATCGGCGCGACCAAGATGGCCCTAGGGCACCATCGCGACGATATCCTCGAAACCTTCTTCCTCAACATGTTCTACGGCGGCACGCTCAAGGCCATGCCGCCCAAGCTGCTCTCCGATGATGGCCGTAACGTGGTGATTCGCCCGCTGGCCTATTGCAGCGAAGCCGACATCGAAGCCTATTCGCAGATGAAGGCATTCCCGATCATCCCCTGCAACCTCTGTGGCTCGCAGGAGAACCTGCAGCGCCAGGTAGTCAAGGAGATGCTGCAGGAGTGGGAGCGCAAGTCGCCGGGTCGCGTCGAGATCATGTTCCGCGCGCTGCAGAATGTGGTGCCCTCGCAATTGGCTGACCGCAACCTCTTCGACTTCGCCAGCCTGCGCATCGACAACGATGCCACGCCGCGTTTTGTCGACGTGATGAGCCTGTAAGGGCAGTGGCAAGCCGAGCTTGCGGCTTGCCGCTCGCCACAGTATGGTGAATGCCATTCAGGAGTTCGCTATGACCCTCAGCCTCGCTTCCCTTTCTCATGTAAACGCCGGTGCCGTGCGCGCCGCGTCGTTGCGTGGGCAGGTGATCGCCGCTGACGGTTATTACTTTGGGTATTGGTTTAGCCACAGGCGCGCCTGATACCCACAGGCGCCCTAGCAAGCAGGGTCGCCACCAGAGCAGTTTTCGAACCCCCGGTCGGCCACCCGACCGGGGGTTTTGTTTTTTTTGGCCTTAACAGGCCACTCGCACCGAGGACAACAGCATGTACCGCTACCGCAACGATGACCGCACCTACCACTATGACTGGCGATTTAGCCGCTTCTGTGCCGCCGCACCGACACCCATAGACCGAACACTTCGCTAGCGCCGACGCGGCAGACCGCCGCGCCGGCCACAGGACCGCCAGATCATGAACGCATCCACTTCCGCTTCCCGTGCCATCGATACCCCCGTTGCCAGCCCTGCCCGACGCAGCGCTCAACCCCTGCCCAGCCCCGCCGTCTTGCGCCAGCGCCTGCCTCTTGACGCCATTCTTGCTGACCGCATCCAGACCGATCGCGACGCTATTCGCGCCATCCTCGACGGCCGCGACCCGCGCCTGCTGGTCGTGGTCGGACCCTGTTCGCTGCACGATCCGGCCGCTGCGCTTGAATACGCCGAGCGCCTTGCCGAGCTGGCGCCTCAGGTCGACGATCAATTACTGCTGGTCATGCGCGCTTATGTCGAAAAACCACGCACGACCATCGGCTGGAAAGGGCTGGTCTACGACCCTCATCTCGACGGTAGCGGCGACATGGCCGAGGGGCTGCACCTGTCGCGGCGGTTGATGCTGGATATTCTCGAGCGTGGCCTGCCGATCGCGACCGAACTGCTCCAGCCGCTGGCAGCGGGCTATTTCGATGATCTGTTGGGCTGGGCGGCGATCGGCGCACGAACCAGTGAATCGCAGATCCATCGCGAGCTGGTCAGTGGCTTGGATCTGCCGGTAGGCTTCAAGAACGGCACCGACGGCAGCCTGGGGGTCGCTTGCGATGCCATGCGGTCGGCCGAGCACGCGCATCGTCACTTTGGCATCGATGATCTCGGCCACCCGGCCCTGTTGCAGACCCGTGGCAACCCGGACGTTCACCTGGTGCTGCGTGGCGGGCACGCCGGCCCGAATCACGATCCGCAAAGCGTTGCGATCGCGCGGGCCGCATTGCAACGCCAGGGTATCGCGCCGCGGATCATGGTCGATTGCAGTCATGCCAACAGCGGCAAGGACCCGCGCCGCCAGCCGGACGTGCTCGACTCGGTGATCGATCAGCGCCTGGCGGGCGAGTCCAGCCTGCGCGGGGTCATGCTCGAAAGCCATCTGTTCGACGGGTGTCAGCCACTGTCCGGTGAGTTGCGCTATGGCGTATCGGTGACCGATGGCTGCCTGGGCTGGAAGGCTACCGCGCAGGCGCTGCGTCAGGCCGCAGACCGGCTGCGCCGCTAACTTGACCGAGCCCGACAGTGACGGTCGGGCTTGCCGTCCCGGGGCCGTGGCGGGCACCCTATGGGGTTCGTTTCGATCGAGGTTTGAGCGCCCACATGCGTGACTACAAATGGCTGCACGAATACTGCCTCAACCGTTTTGGTTCGGCGTCGGCCCTGGAAAACCGGCTGCCCAGGCCGAACACCGCCGACGAACTGCGGGCCATTCCCGACGATCGCTATCTCTCGTTGATCAGTCTTCGAATCTTCCGGGCGGGGCTCAAGCACAGCCTGGTGGATGCCAAATGGCCGGCCTTCGAGGAGGTGTTCTTCCGCTTCGACCCGGAGAAGCTGGTGCTCATGGGCGGTGAGCATATCGAGCGGCTGATGCAGGACCCGCGCATCATTCGCCACCTGGGCAAGCTCAAGAGCGTGCCGCGCAACGCGCAGTTCGTCCTCGACGTGGCGAAGGAGCACGGCAGTTTCGGCAACTTGATCGCTGACTGGCCGGTGACCGATATCGTTGGGCTATGGCGCTATCTCGCCAAGAAGGGCAGCCAGCTCGGCGGCCTCTCGGCGCCACGCCTGCTGCGGATGGCCGGCAAGGACACCTTCATTCCCAGCAACGATGTCGTCGCCGCGCTCAAGGCGCAAGAAATCGTCGACAAGGTTCCCAGCAGTCAGCGTGACCAAGCGGCGGTGCAGGCTGCATTCAACCAGTGGCATCACGAGAGTGGCCGGCCGATGTGCCAGCTGTCGGCCATGCTGGCGTTCACCGTCAATCACTGAGGCGCAGCGTATGCATCGAAGTGTTCGTCGCTTGGCTCCCTCAAGGGGGCTTGTGCTTCGAGACCGCCACGCGAAAGAGGAGGCGTAACGATGAGCAGCGCGGTGCAACGGGCGGCCGAAGCGCTACGGCAAGCCGAACGCATTCTCTTTATCACCGGCGCCGGGCTTTCCGCCGATTCCGGCCTGCCGACCTATCGGGGCGTTGGCGGGCTTTACAACGGGCGCACCGAAGAGGGTCTGCCGATCGAGATGGCGCTGTCCGGGCCCATGCTTGAGCGCGATCCAGGGTTGTGCTGGAAATACCTCGCCGAGATCGGGCGCGCCTGCCTGGCCGGACAACCCAACGCCGGACACGTGGCGATCGCCGAACTGCAGAACCGGAAGCCAGGTTGCTGGGTCCTGACCCAAAATGTGGACGGCTATCACCGCGCGGCCGGAAGCCCCGCGCAGCGCCTGATCGAGATTCACGGCACGCTTGCACCCTTGTTCTGCATGAGCTGCGGCCGGGAAAGCGCCGAATTGGCAGAGCATCTGTCGACGTCGCTGCCGCCACGTTGCGCCCACTGTCGCGGCGTGCTTCGACCGCCCGTGGTGTTGTTCGAGGAGATGTTGCCGCAGCAAGCGCTGGCTCGTTTGCAGAGCGAGCTGCAGACAGGCTTCGATGCGGCGGTCGCGATCGGCACCTCTGCCAGTTTCGCCTATATCGTCGAGCCCCTGTTGCAGGTGCGAAACAGCGGCGGATTTACGGCTCAGATCGACCCCAGTGCCAGCGAATTGTCGCTTTTGGTCGATCTACATATCGCCGGGGCCGCCGCTGACGTTTTGCCGCACCTCATTCGTCACATTTTGGGCAATTGAATTTGCTCATCGATACGACAGCAGGCATAGTTCCGCCACTTCGACTTCCCGACGTCCCGTGTTATGCGACGAAGCCTTACATCACTGCTGCCCGTATCGCTCGTTCTGTTGTTGACCGCCTGCGTCAGTCAGCCCGAGCAGACCGAAGCCCCAATCGTCCCGAAGGGTTTCGCCTTCAGTTTCCCTGCCGAGCTGCCGGACGCGGAGACCGATGCCCAAGCCGATTCCAGCGAGCCTACCGAACAACAGCTGCGAGAGCTCGCTGACGAACAAAGCTACGAACTCCCCGCGCTGGCCGACAGCGTGCTGGAGCTCGGCTTCAAGCTGGTTGGCACCCCATATCGCTACGGTGGCAGTTCGACCAAGACAGGCTTTGACTGTAGCGGCTTCGTGGGCTTCCTGTTCCGCAAGGAAGCTGGCATCGACCTGCCGCGCTCGACCCGCGAGATGATCAATCTGGACGCACCCAAGGTCGCGCGCAGGGATCTCGAGCCAGGCGACGTGGTGTTCTTCAACAATCGTGGCCGCGGGCGGGTCACTCACGCCGGCATCTACATCGGCAATGACCAGTTCATCCACTCGGCCAGCCGCCGCAGTGGCGGCGTGCGTGTCGATAGCCTGGACGAGGCCTACTGGCGTTCCAGCTTCATACAGGCCAAGCGGATTCTGGCGCTTGCCCACGATTCCAGTGCCGTGCCCACTCATCACTGACCGCTGAAACAACGCTGCGCCGGGCTTGCATCCGCAAACGCATGCCGGCAGAGTGATGGCTCATTTGCCTGGACCGCTCTGTCATGCTTCTTCTGGCCCGATTCCTGACCGTCTTGGTGACCGCCGTTCTGGTAACCGCTTGTTCCAGCAGGGCGCCGGTCGAGCCGACGGTCGTCGCGCCCCGGCCGGTGCAGCAGTATTCCGGAACCGCCGAAGATGTGCTGTTCACCGCCTTGGGGCTGGTCGGCACCCCTTATCGCTACGGCGGCAATACACCCGACGGTGGCTTCGATTGCAGCGGGTTGATCGGCTATGTCTACCGCGGTGCGGCAGGCGTCGCGCTACCGCGAACCACTCGTGAAATGAATGCGATGCACGGTCTGACGGTAAAGCGCGACGCGTTGAAATCCGGCGACTTGCTGTTCTTCGCCACCAGTGGCGGACGCCAGGTCAGCCATGCCGGCATCTATGTGGGCGAAGGGCGTTTCGTCCATGCGCCATCGACTGGCGGAACCGTACGCCTGGATAGTCTTTCCAACCGTTATTGGCAAAAAAGCTATCTCAGCGCCAAGCGCGTTCTCGATAGCGAGCGCCTCGCGCGCAATCCGTAGCGGTTGCGCCTGGTCGGATGCCGGACCGCTGCGCTCTTGCTTCTTCCAGGCCAGAGGGGTGGCACGCCTCGCTGGCGGTTGCGTTCTGCTGGCGATTCGAGGCTCTCCCATGGCGCCGATTCTGCGACTTCCGGACCAGCCTGACGCCTGCGAGCTCTGCCTGCGCCAGGCGCCGCTGACTCGCCATCATCTGATCCCCAAAGCTCTGCATGGCAAGACCTACGTGCGCAAGCGCTTCGGCAGGGAGGCGCGGATCACCGCCACCTTGTGGGTTTGCCGGCCCTGTCATAACCAGATCCATCGCCTGTTCAGCGAGAAGGAATTGGCGCTCACCTTCAACAGTCGCGACGCCTTGTTGAGTGATCCGCGCTTGCGCACCTTCGTCGACTGGCTGTCCACCAAGCCTGCCGGATTCGTGCCGCGCCACTGATCGGCGAGCCGGAATATCTGGAAATACAACGAGTTTGACATTGGTCAGGTGTCGAATTGTCGCACTTTGGCTATGATCGCCGCCCCAACTTCTCGGGTGCGCTAACCGCGCACGAACCGTTCCCTCTTAAGCATCTGGTGTCCCATGCCTGAAATACTTCAGTACGTGCTGATCGGCCTTGCCGTGGCCGCTCTGCTCGGTGTCGTCCTCGAAGAAATAACCCATGTGAACAAAGCCAAGGTCACGCTGTTTTTTGGCACCCTGGCGTGGATCTTGTTGTTCGTCTTCTCGCCTGTCGGCGCCGAGCGTGAGCGGGTGCTGACGAGTCTCAACGAGAACATTGCGGAAATCGCCGGCCTCTGGATCTTCCTGGTCGCGGCCATGACTTTCGTGGCGTACCTGAACAAGAAAGGGATGATCGAAAACCTGATCTACCTTTTGCTGCCCAAGCAGATCAGTGAGCGGGCGTTGATGTTCCTGACCGCGGCGTTCTGCTTCGTGTTCTCCTCGCTGGCGGACAACATCACCGCGACCCTGGTCTCGATCACCCTGATCCTGTCGCTCCGGCTCAGTGCCGAGAAGACCATCAAGTACGCCGCCCTGGTGGTCTTCGCGGTGAACTCGGGCGGGGTGGCGCTGATCACTGGCGACGTCACTACGCTGATGATCTTTCTGGCTGGCAAGGTCAAGATCCTGCAGTTGCTGCTGCTGGCATTGCCGGCATTTCTGGCCGTCATGCTGCTGGCGGCCATGCTGTCCCTTGGCATGAGCGGGCAGGTGCTGGTGAAAAATCATCGCACCGATGTGCGTCGGGTCGATGTCGCCATCGCGCTGATCTTTTTGTGCACCATCCTGTGCACCATCGCCGGCAACTTCTTCTTCCAGATCCCACCCGTGCTGACCTTCCTCACCGGACTGTCGGTGATGTTCCTGGTGGCGCGCTTTTTCAGTGACGACATCGAGACCGATCCGATCCTGGAATACGTGCGTCAGGTCGAGTTCGAGACACTGCTGTTCTTCCTGGGCATTCTCCTGCTGGTCGGCATGCTCAAGGAAATTCACGTGCTCGACGGGCTGGTGCGCATCTACGACCAGGTGCCGGCCGTCCTGGCCAACTACCTGATGGGCGTGCTGTCCGCCATGATCGACAACGTGCCGCTGACGGCTGCATTGCTCAAGTCGGGACTGGAAATGGGAATCGCCGAGTGGATGGTCCTGACGTATTCGGTCGGGGTCGGCGGCTCGTTGCTGGTGATCGGTTCCGCCGCAGGTATCGTCGCCATGAGCAAGGTGTCGGGGCTGACCTTCGGTAGCTACCTGAAGTACAGCCTGTACCTGTTCATCGCGTTCAATCTCGGCTTCGCCGGGGTCTACCTGACAGGTCTGGCGGTTGCCGGCACGCTCGGCTAAATACTGTCTGGCGGCGCCGCAGCCCACTAACCGTTGGGGTGGGCTGTGGCGTTCACCAGTGCAGATTGAAGTGCGAGCCGAGAACGAACTCGCCGTCCAACAGGTCCCAGCGCTCGACGCAGGCTGTCTTGCCGTTGCCCGCGTGCAACTTCAAGCGGTTGAAAGAGTTGGGCGAGGTCCCGCGAACCCTCGACGACAGCGTGGTGCCGGCCTGCACCATCCAGATTTCGCGCGACAGGCCAGGATACTGCCTGGATAGCGGCAGCACATAGGGCAGATGAATATGCCCGCCCATCACCAGATCCAGCCCCTCGTCAGCCCAGCGATGCAGCGCGTCGTCGGCGTTGTGCTGCAGGTTGCTCAGGTCGCTCAGCACCATCGCGCCAAACGGCTGATGCGCCACGACAATGCGCAGCTTGTGCGGATCGGTTCGCCTGAGTCGTTGCGTCACCGCCACGACCTGTTCCTCGCTGACCCGGCCATCCTTGTGGCGACGCGGGTGCGTGGTATTGAGCCCGATGACCAGGGCGTCATCGTTCTCGTAGGTGGGTTCGAGGTCGTCTCCGAAGTGCCGGCGGTAGTTTCGGTAGGGCATCAGGAAACGGGCAAAAACGTTGTACAGCGGAATGTCGTGGTTACCCGGGATCACCAGGGTCTCGCCGATCCCGTGGCCGCGCAGCCGCTGGACGAACGCTTGCGCAGCGGCGAACTGCTTGGCTCTGGCCCGCTGGGTGATGTCGCCGGAAAAGATCAGCAGATCGGCACTGTGTTCCCGCACATGGTCTTCCATGGCTTGCACGACGGCGGATTGCTCGGTACCGAAGTGAGTGTCGGATATCTGCACGATGGTCGTCATGGGCGGGCGTCTTCTCGTCGAGGCTGAACGGGATGGGGCATTGTTGCATTCGAAGGCCAGAAACGCCTGACGGTTCCGGCAAAATGCCAGTGGTGGTGCTCGCACCCTGCTGTCGGGGCGTTGCGAATGCTCAAGGTTGCGCTGCGCAGAGCCTTCGACTACCCTCCGCGCTGCTTCAGGTACCGCTGGCTAAACGCCAGGGGTGAAACAGGGAAGCCGGTCCATTCTTTCGAAGACTCCGGCGCTGCCCCCGCAACGGTAGGCGAGACAGGAACCGCACACAGCCACTGTGCTTCAGGCATGGGAAGGCGCGGTTTCGGGATGCTGCAACGCGTCCGCTCGCAAGCCCGGAGACCGGCCTGTCGCTTCCACGGCAGTGCGGCGGGCGCTGATCGGGGTGCGGCTGCCTGTACCTGCACTCCCTTCGCTTTCTCCGTCTGCCCTTATCGACTGTTGTCGTGCGGCGGGCACGACGGAGACCTGAACCTTGATTGGCAAGCCTCGTTTCAAGCCAGCGACCTGTGTGTTGCTCGGCAGTTTTCCCCTGTTCGGCGGCCCGTTGGCTGCCGCTCCGCTGGCCCTGCAGCAGGAGGTTGTCACCGCGACGCGTACTGCGCAGACGGTTGAACAAAGCCTTGCGGCCGTAACTGTCCTCGACCGTGAGCGGATCGAACGGAGCCAGGCCGCCTCCGTGCCCGAACTCCTCAAGCAGGTGCCGGGCGTCTCGTTGACCAACTCCGGTGGGCCCGGCAAGAACACCTCGCTGTTCATGCGCGGTAGCGAGTCCGACCATGTGTTGGTGCTCGTCGATGGCGTCAAGATCGGCTCGGTCACCGGCGGTGGCGCCGCGCTGCAGGACTTTCCGCTGGAGCTGATCGAGCGCATCGAAGTGGTTCGCGGCCCGCGGTCCAGCCTGTACGGCTCGGAGGCCATCGGTGGCGTGATCCAGATTTTTACGCGCAAGGGGCAAGGGGAGGGCGCCAAGCCTTTCTTCTCGGCGGGCTATGGTACTCACGACAGCTACAGCGGCAGCGTCGGCGTGACCGGGGGTGATGGTCGCGGCTGGTACAGTCTGGCCGCCAGCGGTTCCGATACCGACGGCATCAATGCCAAGTCGGTGCAGACCAGTGGCTACGAGAACGACGCGGACGGCTATCGCAACCTGTCCGCTACCCTGAGCGCAGGTTATCGCTTCGACAACGGCCTGGAGCTGGACGCCAACGTCCTGCGTGCCAAATCCCATAACGACTACGACAGCGTCAACAGCAAGCGCACGGCGGGCTTCGGCGCCAATGCCGATGGCGAATCCCTGGTGTACGGTACCCGGGCGCGCTTCAATCCGGTCGATCATTGGGGCGTCACGTTGCAGGCCGGGCGCAGCGAGGACAATTCCGATGCGTATCAGGACGGGCGCTTCTACTCACGCTTCGACAGCCGACGCGACAGCCTGAGCTGGCAGAACGATATAGAGCTGGCGGCCGGCCACACCCTGACGCTGGGCGTCGATCACCAGCACGACGAAGTCGACAGCACCGCGGTGTACGCCGAGGACTCACGTGATAACGATGGCTACTTCGCCCAGTACTTGGGCCAGGCCGGACGTCATGACTGGCAGGTTTCGCTGCGCCACGACGACAACGAGCAATTCGGCCAGCACGACACCGGCAATATCGGCTACGGCTACGGCTTCACTGACTGGCTGCGCGGCACCATCAGCTACGGCAGCGCCTTCAAGGCGCCGACGTTCAACGAGCTGTATTACCCCGATTACGGCAACCCGAACCTGGAAGCGGAGACGTCTCGCAGCCTCGAGATCGGGCTTGGTGGACAGCACGGCTGGGGACACTGGGCCGTTAACGCCTATCGCACGGTGATCGATGACCTGATCGCCTACGACGCCAGCAGTTTCGGACCGGCGAACGTGCAGGAGGCGCGCATTCGTGGCGTCGAGCTGGTCGTTGGAAGCCAGTTGATGGGCTGGGACTGGAACGCCAATTACAGCCTGCTGGAGCCGGAAAATCGCTCCGCTGGCGCCAACCGTGGCAATGAGCTGACGCGCCGCGCCAAGCAATTGTTCAACCTCGATGTCGATCGCCGCCTCGGTGCCTTCAGCGTCGGTGCCAGCCTGCATGCGGAGGGGCAGCGCTACGACGATCTGGCCAACCAGAACGAGCTGGCCGGCTACGCCACGCTGGATCTGCGCGGCGAATACCGCGTGAGCCCCGAGTGGCGAGTGCAGGCACGTGTCGCCAACCTGCTGGATGCCGATTACGAGACCGCGCGTGGCTACAACCAACCGGGCCAGGCGGCCTACCTCACCGTGCGCTACCAGGCGCTTTGAGCCGAGGCGCGGGTATCTCGCCCGCGCCTACCGAAGGAGACATGCAATGATCAAGCTTGCCCCGCGGCACCAACTGCTGGTCGGAGTAGCCCTAATGGCATTGATGGCGATGACCCGCGGTCAGCACTTCGCCAGCGTCAATCTGCCCAGCGCATCCTGGGCGGTGTTTTTTCTCGCGGGCGTGCTGCTGCAGCCGAAGTGGAGCTTTCCGGCGCTGTTTCTCGAGGCATCGCTGCTGGATTTCGCCGCCATCCAGTGGACGGGCATAAGCGACTGGTGCATGTCGCCGGCCTACTGGATGCTCGCCCCGGCCTACGGTTCGTTGTGGCTGGGCGGTCGGCTCTACGCCCGTTGGCACCGCGACCAGCCGAGCAGCCTGGCCCGGCTGGCGTTGTGCGTGATGGCGAGCGCCTTGGTGTGCTACCTGTTCTCCGGCGGTGGCTTCCTCTATTTCTCCGGTCGCTATCCGGAACCGAGCCTGACGCTACTGGCCGAGCGGATCGGTCACTATTACCCGCATTACCTGGCGACCCTGGCGTTGTATGTCGGTACGGCTGCAGTGCTGTTCGTCGGCCTGCGTGGCTGGAAGGCCAAGCGTGAAGGGGAGGCTCAGGCATGAACGAGTCCCCCGACCGCGACGCGCGCCACAAGGCGCGAATGCAGCGCAAAAAGGCGGTCGTCGACCAGAAGATCGCCGAGGCGCAGGACGAATACGGCCTGTTGCTGGTGCACACGGGTAACGGCAAGGGCAAGAGCAGCTCGGCGTTCGGCATGGTCGCGCGGGCGCTCGGCCATGGCATCAAGGTCGGGGTGGTGCAGTTCATCAAGGGCGCGGCGAGTACGGGTGAAGAGACCTTCTTCCGCCGCTTCCCCGACGAGGTGCGCTATCACGTGATGGGCGAGGGTTTCACCTGGGAGACCCAGGATCGCCAGCGCGACATCGCCAAGGCGCGCGAAGCCTGGGCCGTGGCAGCCGAGTTGCTCGCCGATCCGCAGATCGGTCTGGTGATACTGGATGAGCTGAACATCGCCCTGAAGTATGGCTACCTGGAGCTCGAGCCGGTGCTCGCCGATATCGAGTCGCGGCCGCTGCTGCAGCATGTGGTGGTCACCGGTCGCGGCGCACCGGCGGGTCTGGTCGAGGCGGCGGATACCGTCACCGAGATGAGCCTGGTCAAGCACGCCTTCAAGGCGGGCGTGAAGGCGCAGAAGGGCGTCGAATTCTGATGTCGGCGATCAAGCCATTGGCGGTCCCTTACATAGGGTGGATGACGCTTTTTTCATCCACCATCGGCGCAATCGGTGGATGGGGGAAGCGTCTCCACCCAACGATGCTGCGCGGCGCTGCGGCGCGTGGGCGAAACGAGAGGTCGCGATGACCGGCTGGAAAGACCGCGATGGCCACTAGAACCTGCCCGGCGCTACTGATCGCCGCGCCCGCGTCCGGCCAGGGCAAGACCACCGTGACGGCTGGCCTGGCACGCTTGCACAGGCGTCAGGGCAAGCGGGTACGGGTGTTCAAATGCGGACCTGATTTTCTCGACCCGATGGTGCTGGCGCGGGCCAGCGGTCACCCGGTCTACCAGCTCGATCTGTGGATGGTCGGCGAGGCGCAGAGCCGGCGGTTGTTGTGGGAGGCGGCCGGCGAGGCCGACCTGATCCTGATCGAGGGCGTGATGGGGCTGTTCGATGGGACGCCGTCGGCTGCCGATCTGGCCCGGCACTTCGGTATCCCGATTCTTTCGGTGGTGGACGGGTCGGCCATGGCCCAGACGTTCGGCGCCTTGGCCCACGGCCTGGCGAGCTATCAAGCGGATCTGCCATTCGCCGGCGTGCTCGCCAACCGCGTCGGCAGCAGCCGCCACGGGGAGATCCTGCGCGATTGCCTGCCGCCGCACATCGGCTGGTTCGGTGCGCTGCCGCGCAGTGAGACGGGCCATCTGCCGAGTCGCCATCTGGGATTGGTGCAGGCGCAGGAACTGGCTGATCTGGATGCCCGTCTCGATGCGGTGGCCGATGCGCTGCAGGCCAGTGCCGACAGCGAACTGCCGGCCCCGGTGTGCTTCAAGCCAGCCGACCCCATCGAGCTGCCGCCTCTGCTGCAAGGGGTGCGAATCGGGGTGGCGCGCGATTCGGCATTCGCCTTCATCTACCAGGCCAACCTCGATATCCTGCGCGCGCTTGGCGCCGAGTTGCTGTTCTTTTCGCCGCTGCGTTATGCGCGGCTGCCGGCGGTGGACAGCCTGTATCTGCCTGGCGGTTACCCGGAGCTGCACATGCAGGCGCTTACCCGCAATCTGCCGATCGGCAATGCCATCCGCGCGCATCATGCGGCCGGCAAGCCGATCCTCGCTGAGTGTGGCGGCATGCTCTATTTGCTCGACGGCCTCACCGATCAGGACGGCGTCCGCGAAGCGATGCTTGGATTGTTGCCAGGTGAGGCCCGGTTGCAGTCACGACTCACGGCGCTGGCGTTGCAGGAAGTGGAGCTGCCGGAGGGCCGTCTGCGCGGGCACACCTATCATCACTCGTCGCTTGAGACAGCGCTGCAGCCGGTGGCGTATGGGCAGTGCCCGAACTACAAGCGCACCGCCGAAGCGGTGTATCGGCAGGGCCGGTTGACCGCCAGCTATATCCACCTGTATCTGCCCTCGGCACCGGAGGCAGCCGCCGCGCTGTTTCGCCCATGAGCTGGCATGCCTTTTCTGAGGCCGAGCGCGCCGGCGTGTACCGCGCCATCGCCGAACGGCGCGACATGCGTCACTTCGTGGCCGGTAAGGTCGAGCCCGAGCTGCTCGGGCGGTTGCTGGAAGCCGCGCACAGGGCGCCCAGCGTCGGGCTGATGCAGCCTTGGCGGTTCATCCGCATCACTCGGATTGAGTTGCGCGAGGCGATAGCCGGGCTGGTAGACGAGGAACGTCAGCGGACCGCAGAGGCCTTGGGCGAGCGAGGCAGCAGCTTCATGCAGTTGAAGGTCGAGGGAGTTCGCGAGTGCGCTGAATTGCTCGTGGTGGCCTTGATGGACGGGCGCGACGCGCATGTCTTCGGTCGCCGCACCATGCCCGAGATGGACCTGGCTTCGGTCGCCTGCGCCATTCAAAACCTGTGGCTCGCCGCCCGCGCGGAAGGGTTGGGGATGGGCTGGGTATCGCTGTTCGATCCGCAGGCACTGGCTGCGCTGATGGAAATGCCCGAGGGCGCCCAACCGGTGGCGGTGATCTGTCTGGGCCCGGTCGCCGAATTCTACCCGGCGCCGATGCTGGCGTTGACCGACTGGACCCAGCCCCGGCCGCTGGACGAGCTGTTGTTTCATAACGGTTGGGGGACGGGCGAGTGAGCGTGGCGCTGAGCTGCGTGGCTGGCATCGGCCTGGACATCGTGCTCGGCGAGCCGCGTCGCTGCCATCCCTTGGTGCTGTTCGGTCGCTTGGCGGATCGTTTGGAAGCGCAGTTCAATGGGCCCGATGGCCGCGGCTGGCGCAGTCATGGTGTCACGGCCTGGTGCCTGGCCGTGCTGCCGTTGACGGCCCTTGCCTGGCTGCTAAGCCTGTTACCCGGCGTGGGCTGGCTCGTCGAGATCGTGCTGCTATACATGGCCTTGGGGCTGCGCAGCCTGGGTGAGCATCTGGTCCCGGTGGCGCTCGCCCTGCGCCAGGGTGATCTGGCCGAGGCACGTCGGCGGGTCGGCTTCATCGTCAGCCGGGACACCAGCGCGCTCGATGAACAGGCGGTGGCACGCGCGGCGACCGAGTCGGCCCTGGAGAATGGCAGCGATGCGGTATTCGCGGCGCTGTTCTGGTTCGCCATCGCCGGCGGACCTGGCGTGGTGCTGTACCGTCTGAGCAATACCCTGGATGCCATGTGGGGCTATCGCAGTTCACGCTTCGAGCGCTTCGGTTGGGCGGCGGCGCGAATCGACGACGCACTCAATTTCGTGCCGGCCCGGCTCGTCGCCTTGACCTATGCGTTGCTGGGTCAGACACGCCGAGCCTGGCGCTGTTGGCGTCGGCAAGCGCCGCTGTGGGACAGCCCCAACGCCGGGCCGGTGATGGCGGCCGGGGCGGGCGCGCTGGGCCTGTCGCTGGGCGGTCCGGCCATCTATCACGGTGAACTGCACCAAAGGCCGACATTGGGGGAGGGGCAGGCCCCGACGGCGCGTGATATCGAACGCGCGCTGGATATGGTCTGGGCGGGCGTCGGGCTCTGGCTGCTGGCGTTGCTGCTGGGGGGCTGGCTGGATGCTTGAGCACGGCGGACGGTTGCGCGCGGCCGCGCGGACTTTCGAGATTCCCTTGCCACAGTGGCTCGACCTGTCCACCGGTATTGCGCCATATGGGTTCGACGTGCCGGCGATCCCCTGCGAGGTGTGGAATCGCCTGCCGGAAGCCGACGACGAACTCGAAGCCGTCGCCCGTGATTACTATGGTGTCGCCTCGCTGCTGCCCGTGGCCGGCTCGCAGGCGGCTATCCAGATGCTTCCCAGGCTCAGACGTGGGCTGCAGGTCGGCATCGTTTCGCCTTGCTATGCCGAGCATGCCGAGGCCTGGCGTCGCGAAGGGCATCGGCTCAGCGAGTTCAGCGAAGGCAGCGTACCGCGCGCGCTCGATGGCCTCGATGTCCTGGTTGTGGTGAATCCGAACAATCCCACCGGGCGGTTGGTGCCTGTCGAGCAGCTGTTGGCCTGGCATGCCCAGTTGGCGGCGCGTGGCGGCTGGCTGGTGGTCGACGAAGCCTTCATGGACCTCTCGCCCGACAGCAGCCTGGCAGCGTACGCGCACCTGCCAGGGCTGATCGTGTTGCGCTCGTTCGGCAAGTTCTTCGCCATGGCCGGCGCGCGGCTCGGCTTTGTACTCGCCGAGGCCGAGCTCTTGACTGCGTTGGGAACGCAGCTCGGGCCCTGGCCGGTCGCTGGGCCGACTCGGTTCATTGCGGCGTCATTGCTGGCCGATCGCGAGGGGCAGCAGCGCCAGCGTGAGCGGCTTCTGGCCGATGCCCAGCGCCTGGTGCAGCTGTTGACCGCGAGCGAACTGGCGCCTGTCGGGGGCTGCGGTCTGTTTCAGTGGGTTGTCACCGAGGAAACCGATCGGCTCTACGAGGCGTTCGCCCGCCGAGGCATTCTGGTGCGACGCTTTCACTATCCCCCCAGCCTGCGTTTCGGCCTTCCGCCCGATGAGGCGGGTTGGTCTCGCCTGACGGACGCGCTGGCACAGTATCGAGAGGCCGAACAATGAGCACGCTGATGGTGCAAGGCACGACGTCGGATGCCGGCAAGAGCACGCTGGTCACGGCGCTGTGCCGCTGGCTGCGTCGCCAGCGGGTGGCGGTGGCACCGTTCAAGCCGCAGAACATGGCGCTCAACAGCGCGGTGACGGCGGACGGCGGCGAGATCGGCCGCGCCCAGGCGGTGCAGGCCCAGGCGGCTGGGCTCGCACCGCATACCGACATGAATCCGATCCTGCTCAAACCCAACAGCGACGTCGGCGCCCAGGTGATCATCCAGGGGCGCGCGGTCAGCAACATGGATGCGGTGGCCTACCACGACTACAAGCGCGTAGCGATGGAGGCGGTGCTGACCTCTCATCGCCGGCTGAGCGAGGCGTATCAGGTGGTAATGGTCGAGGGCGCCGGTTCACCCGCCGAGATCAACCTGCGCGCCAACGACATCGCCAATATGGGCTTTGCCGAAGCGGTCGATTGCCCGGTAATCCTGATTGCCGATATCGACAAGGGCGGCGTCTTCGCCCATCTGGTCGGCACGCTGGAGCTACTCAGCCCAAGCGAGCAAGCACGGATTCAGGGCTTCGTGATCAACCGATTTCGCGGCGATATCGCGCTACTGCAGCCGGGCTTGGACTGGCTCGAACGACGCACCGGCAAGCCGGTGCTCGGCGTGCTGCCCTATCTGATGGATTTCCATCTGGAAGCCGAAGACGCGATCGACCTGCGTCAATCGGCCAAGACCGAACACACACTCAAGGTTGTGGTGCCGGCCCTGCCACGCATCAGCAACCACACCGACTTCGATCCGCTGCGCTTGCATCCGCAGGTGGATCTGCAATTCGTCGGCCCCGGGCAGGCGATCCCGGGTGCCGATCTGATCATTCTGCCCGGCTCGAAAAGCGTTCGCGCCGACCTCGCCTGGTTGCGCGCCAACGGCTGGGACTCGGCGATCCACCGTCACCTGCGCTACGGCGGAAAGGTGCTCGGCATCTGCGGCGGGCTGCAGATGCTCGGCGAGCGGATTGCCGACCCGCTGGGAATCGAGGGTGAGGCCGGACACAGCGAAGGCCTGGGCCTGCTGGCACTGACCACCGAGCTGGCGGCGCACAAGCAACTGCGCAACGTGCGCGGGCGCCTGCGATTCGGCAACGCCGCGATCAGTGGCTATGAAATCCACGCCGGTGTCAGCCAGGGCCCGGCGCTGGAATGCGCGGCCGTTCAGCTTGAGGACGGGCGGATGGAAGGGGCCGTCAGTCCCGATGGGCAGGTACTGGGCACCTATCTTCATGGTCTTTTCGAAAGCCCCGAGGCCTGCCAGGCGCTGCTGGGCTGGGCCGGGCTGAATCAGGCAGAGCGAGTCGACTACCACGCCCTGCGCGAACGTGACATCGAGCGCCTGGCCGACCTGGTCGAGGCGCACCTGGATACCGCGCGGTTGAAAAGCCTGTGCGGCCTTGCCCCGGAGTGACCACAGCATGATCGAACTGATTCTCGGCGGTGCCCGTTCCGGTAAAAGTCGGCTGGCCGAGCGGCTGGCAGGCGAGAGCGGCCTGACGGTCACCTACATCGCCACCAGCCAGCCGCTGGACGGTGAGATGAGCGCACGTGTCGCGCAGCACCAAGCGCGCCGGCCTTCTGACTGGGGGCTGATCGAAGAGCCGCTGGCTCTGGCCGCGGCGTTGCGAGCGCAGGCGGCACCTGATCGCTGCCTGCTGGTGGATTGCCTGACGCTGTGGTTGACCAACCTGTTGATGCTGGACGATACGGCGCGCCTGGTAGCCGAGCGGGATGCGCTGCTCGACTGCCTGCTGGCGTTGCCGGGCAGGGTGCTGCTGGTGAGCAACGAAACTGGCCTCGGCGTGGTGCCACTGGGCGAGCTGAGCCGGCGTTATGTCGACGAGGCGGGCTGGCTGCATCAGGCGCTGGCCGAGCGTAGCGAACGTGTGGTCTTCACCGTGGCGGGTTTGCCGATGACGCTTAAAGGAGAACCGCTTTGACCGAACACTGGTGGCTGGCACCGTGCCGCCCTCTGGACGAAGAGGCACGCCTGGCAGCCGTCGAGCGCGACGCGCAACTGACCAAGCCGGGCGGTGCATTGGGACGCCTCGATGCGTTGGTCCCGCAATTAGCGGCCCTGCGTGGCCAGGCCCGGCCGAGCGTGGACCCGATCTGGATCACCGTCTTTGCTGGCGATCACGGCGTCGTCGCCGAGGGTGTCTCGGCGTTTCCGCAGTCGGTGACTGGGCAAATGCTCGGCAATTTCGTCAACGGCGGCGCGGCGATCAGCGTACTGGCCCGTCAGTTAGGCGCGCAGCTCGAGGTGGTCGACCTGGGCACGGCGACGCCGAGCGGGCCCTTGCCTGGCGTGCGGCATCTGGCGTTAGGCCCGGGTACGGCGAATTTCGCCGAAGGCCCGGCGATGAGCGCTGATGCCTGCCTGCAGGCCATGCGGGCCGGGCGTGACGCGGTACTGCGTGCGCACGAGCAACAGTGCGCCTTGTTCATCGGTGGCGAGATGGGCATCGGCAACACGACGACGGCCGCGGCGCTGGCCTGTGCGCTGCTGGCGCGCGAACCTCATGATCTCGCTGGCCCTGGGACGGGGTTGGGCGAAGCCGGTGTGGCGCGCAAGCGCGAGGTGATCGAGCGCGCCCTGGCGCTGCATGCCGGCGACCATGACACGCTGGCTTGGATGCGGCGCGTGGGTGGTTTCGAGTTGACGGCGCTTACCGGCGCCTTCTTGGCCTGCGCGCAGCAGGGCATCGTGGCGTTGGTGGATGGCTTCATCTGCACGGTTGCGGCGCTGTGCGCGGTACGGCTGAACCCGGCCTGTCGCGACTGGCTGCTGTTTGCCCATCGCTCCGCCGAGCCGGGACACCGGGCGGTGCTCGACGCGCTCGAGGCGCAGCCCTTGCTCGATCTCGGTCTGCGGCTGGGCGAGGGCAGCGGTGCGGCGCTCGCTGTGCCGCTGCTGCGGCTGGCCTGCGAGCTGCACCACGGCATGGCAACCTTTGCCGAGGCGGCAGTTTGCGGACGTGACCATGACCCTTCGGCTTGACCTGTTGCGTCACGGCGAGACCGTCGCCGGTGGCGGGTTTCGCGGCCGCCTCGATGACGCGTTGACCGCCACGGGTTGGCAGCAGCTACGCCAGGCTGTGCAGGACGCTGGGCCGTGGCAACGAATCGTCAGCTCGCCACTCTTGCGCTGTGCTCAGTTCGCGCAGGAACTGGCCGAGCGCCAGCAGCTTGAACTGGAAATAGAGCCCGCCTTTCGCGAACTGGACTTCGGCGACTGGGAAGGGCGTACGGCAGCGGAGCTGATGGTCGATCACAGCGTCGAGCTCGGCCGGTTATGGAACGATCCTTACGGTTTCACTCCGCCGGGAGGCGAGCCGTTGGTGGCGTTCGAAGCGCGCATTCTCACCGCCCTTGAGCGGCTCACCGACCGTTGTGCTGGCGAGCGGGTATTGCTGGTGACGCACGGCGGGGTGATGCGGCTGCTATTGGCCGAGGCGCGGGGATTGCCTCGCCAGCAACTGCTGCAGGTCGAGGTGCGGCACGCTGACCTGTTCGGACTGAAAATCGGCTTTCGCGATGCCACGCTCTGGATGGAGGAAGCGTGCAGCCGTTCCTGATTGCGCTGCAGTTTCTGACCAGCCTGCCCGTGCGCCTCGACGGCATGCCCGAGCCGCAGGCGGTAGGCCGATCACTGCTGCATTACCCCGGTGTGGGTGTGCTGCTGGGGGCGATGCTATGGCTCGCTGGCGCAGCCCTCGATGTCACCGCGGCACCGTTGCTGGCGGCACTGCTGCTGACGGGCTGGGTCGCGCTGACCGGCGGATTGCATCTGGACGGCCTGGCCGACAGTGCCGATGCCTGGCTCGGCGGCTTCGGCGATCGGGAACGTACCCTGGCGATCATGAAGGACCCGCGCAGCGGTCCGATAGCGGTGGTGGTGCTGGTATTGCTGCTGTTGCTCAAGTTCGCCGCCCTCTGGACGTTGCTGGTCGCCGAGCAGCATCTGGCGCTGCTGCTGGCCCCACTGCTTGGGCGCAGTGCCTTGCTGGGCTTGTTTCTGACGACGCCCTACGTGCGACCGGGCGGGCTCGGTCAGGTCCTGGTTGAGCAGATGCCGCGTAATGCCGTTCATATCGTGCTCGGGGCGATCGTGCTGGTTTGCCTGGCACTGGGTTCGAGCGGCTGGCTGGCACTGGCGGCCGCCGCCGGCGTCGGCTGGCTAGCGCGTCGGGCGATGTGTCGACGCATCGGTGGTACCACGGGCGATACCGCGGGCGCGTTGGTGGAATTGGTAGAGTGCGCCGTGCTGGTTGCCTTGGCCCTTGGGCTTTGAATGGGCCTAGCCGAGCAGGGCAACGGCCTTGATCTGCGCCCAGAGGGTTTTGCCCGGCTGCACGGCCAACTGATCGGCCGAACGGCGCGTGATACGGGCCAGCAAAGGCGTGCCCTGGGCATTCAATCGCACCAGTACATGGGCCGGGGTGTCCGCCGCCACGACTTGCTCCACGCGCGCCGGCAGCAGGTTGCTGATGCTGGTGCCCTCGGCTTTTTCCAGCGCCAGGCTGACGTCGCGCGCATGTACCCGAAAGCGCAGCGGGCGACCGACGGCTTCGTCGCGCCTGGCCACCAACACCTCGCCGCCGGGGAACGCCAGGCGCGTCAGGTGGTAGTCCGGATCGTGTTCGGCAATCACCGAGTCGATCACCACACCGGCGTCGTCGCCAAATGCCGTTGGCAGGTCGAGGCGGGCCAGGGTTTCCTGTAGCCCTCCTTGAGCGACGACCCGCCCTTCATCGAGCAGCACCAGGTAGTCCGCCAGCCGCGCCACCTCGTCGGGCGCATGGCTGACATAAATCACCGGGATGTCCAGTTCGTCATGCAGGCGCTCCAGGTAGGGCAGGATCTCTTGCTTGCGCTTGAGGTCCAGGGCCGCCAGCGGCTCATCCAGCAGTAACAGTTCCGGGCTGGTCAGCAAGGCGCGGGCGATGGCCGTCCGTTGCCGTTCACCGCCGGAGAGCCGGTCGGGGCGACGATCGAGCAGATGACCAATGCCGAGCAGCTCGACGGCCTGGTCCCAGACCACGCGGCGTTGGCCATGCTCGACGCGCTTCATGCCGTACTCCAGGTTGCCCCGCACTGATAGGTGGGCGAACAGATTGGCGTCCTGAAAGACGTAGCCGATCGGACGCTGATGTGGCGGGATGAAGTGGCTGCTGGTCGAGTCCTGCCAGCATTCGCCGTTGACGTCGACGCGCCCCACCGCGCGGTTCTCCAAGCCTGCCAGGCTGCGTAGGCAGCTGGTCTTGCCGGAACCGGAGGGACCGAACAATGCGGAAATGCCGCGGCCGGGCAGCGTCAGTTCAACGTCCAACCGAAAACCGGGATGGGTCATGCGAAGCTGCGCGTGGATGCCGCCTGACCTGTCGCTCATCTGCGTAAACCCTGCCGAGACCGGCTGCCGTACAACGCCAGCAGCACCACGAAGGAGAACACCAGCATGCCGCCGGCCAGCCAGTGCGCCTGTGCGTACTCCATGGCCTCAACGTGATCGTAGATCTGCACCGACAGCACGCGCGTCTTCTCCGGAATGTTGCCGCCAATCATCAGGACGACGCCGAACTCCCCGACGGTATGGGCAAAGCCCAGGACGCTGGCCGTGACGAAACCTGGCCGGGCAAGCGGCAACACGACCGTGAAGAAGGTATCCAGCGGACCGGCGCGCAAGGTGGCGGCAGCCTCCAGCGGCGCTTCGCCGATGGCTTCGAAGGCATTGTGCAGGGGCTGCACCACGAACGGCATGGAATAGAACACCGAGGCCACGACCAGTCCGGCGAAAGTGAACGGTAGCGTGCCCATCCCGAGGCTCTGGGTGAGCTGGCCGATCGGGCCGTTGGGCCCCAGTGCAACCAGCAGGTAAAAGCCCAATACGGTTGGCGGCAGCACCAGCGGTAGCGCCACCACTGCGCTGATCGGGCCCTTGAGCCGAGAGCGGGTTCGCGCCAGCCACCAGGCGATAGGGGTGCCAATCAGCAGCAACAGCAGCGTCGTGACGCTGGCGAGCTTGAGCGTCAGCACAACCGCGGCCAAGCCGACGTCGTCCAACGGCATCATTGCAGGCTGTAGCCGTACGCTTTGATCACGTTGGCTGCTTGCTCGCTCCTGAGATATTCGAGCAGCGCGAGCGCCGCCGGGTTGTCGCGCCCCTTGAGCAGCAGGAGGGCATCCTGGCGGATAGGCGGATGGTAGGTGGATGGGACGACCCAGCCCGAGCCTTCACCAATCGCGCCGTCCTTCACCACCTGGGACAGCGCGACGAAGCCCAGCTCCGCGTTGCCACTGGCGACGAACTGATGCGCCTGGGCGATGTTTTCACCCTGCACCAGCCGGCCACGGACTGACTCGGTCAGGCCGAGTTTTTCCAGTGTCGCCATGGCCGCCGCGCCATAGGGCGCCGTCTTCGGGTTGGCGACCGCCAGGTGTCGATACGGCTGGTCGGCAAGTGCATTCTGGCCCTCGATATAGTCTTGGCGAGCCGACCACAGTACCAGCGTGCCGATGGCGTACGGAAAGCGGCTTTCGGCCACACCCAGGCCTTCGCGCTCCAGTTTCGCCGGCACCGCTTCGTCCGCCGCCAGCAGCACATCGAACGGGGCGCCGTTACTGATCTGCGCGTACAGCTTGCCCGTCGAGCCGAACGCGAGCGCCGCCTTGTGCCCGGTGTCCTGCTCGAAGCGTTCGGCGATGACCTGCATGGGTTGGGTGAAGTTTGACGCGACGGCAACCTGTACCTCGGCGGCTTGGCCGGTAAGTGGGATCAGTGCGGCGGTCAGCAAGGCGGCAAGCGAGCGAATGGGGTTCATGATAGTCCTCAGTCCACGGCGATGATGACGTGCGACGCTTTGATCAGCGCCGTGCAAGGCATTCCAAGCGCCAGTCCCAGCTCTTCGGCGCTCTCGTTGGTGATGATCGCGCCCAGCGTGCGGTTTCCCGGTAGCAGTAACTTGACCTCGCAGTTCACTGCGCCGGGTGTCAGGCTGCTCACGGTGCCGCTCAGCCGATTACGCGCACTGATCTTTACCGTCGGATCGGGCGACAGCAGCACGAAACTGGCCTTGATCAGCGCCATGGCGGTCTTGCCCGGCGCCAGCTGGAGCTCGTCGATGCTGTCGTTGGTCAGGGTGGCGGTAATCATCACGCCTTCGCCGATATCGAGGCTGACGCTGGCATTGACTGCGCCTTTGGTAACCTGAACGACCTGGCCGCGGAATTGGTTGCGTGCGCTGGTTTTCATGGCAATGGCCCGCAGTAGTTTGTCGAAGTCGTCGAACCCGTCGATGCCTTGCGCCACCTGGGCGAGAAAGCGTTCGTATTCATGTTGCATGCGCCGCCAGACGTTGAGCATCTCGCGGCCAAATTCGGTCAGCTGTGTGCCGCCGCCCTTGGCGCCGCCTGCGGCGCGCACCACGAGCGGACGTTCGGACAGGTTGTTCATCGCGTCCAACGCATCCCAGGCGGCCTTGTAGCTCAAACCGATAGCCTTGGCCGCACGGCTGATGGACCCGCTCGCCTCGATCTGCTCCAGCAGTTCGATGCGCTTGCCACCGAGATAGCCCTTCTCGCCACGGTTGAACCAGAGTTGTCCGTCGATGCGCAGCGGGCCGAGGGGATGTGGGTCAGTCATGGTCTGGCTCCGGGTTGGGCGGCCATTCTGACAAGCGCTGTATAGTTTTGTATATAGCGAAAGTTTCCGTGCTCACCAGTGGAGCGGTCTTGACCGCGAAGGACACCGTTTGGTCGGCGAGCCGGCAGCTATCCCAGGCTCGGCCAAAGCAGCGCTCTACTTCATCCGACGTTGCCGGTTTGCCAGCTCGGGGGTAGCGTGGTGCTCATCTCACTCGGAGCGTTCTTATGAAGCGTTATCTGCTTGCCGCCTCGCTGGTGTTCGCCACCCTGGCCGGTCCCGTTCATGCGCAAGAGTGTCCGGCGCTCTTGCAGCACGAGCTACCAAAGCTGCGCTCGAAAGACACCATTGATCTGTGCGAAGCCTTCCAGGGCAAGGCGCTGGTGGTGGTCAACACGGCGAGCTTTTGCGGCTTCGCACCGCAATTCAAGGGGCTGGAGGCGCTCTATCAGCGCTACAAGGACGAGGGCCTGGTCGTGCTTGGCGTACCCTCGGATGATTTCTTTCAGGAGTCGGATGATGAAGCGGAAACGGCGAAGGTCTGCTACGTGGACTACGGCGTCACCTTTCCCATGACGCAGACGCAAGCCGTGCGCGGTAGCGATGCGACGCCGTTGTTCAGGGAGTTGGCCGAGCAGGCCGGCGGGGCGCCGCGCTGGAACTTCTACAAGTATGTGGTCGGTCGCGACGGCCGGGTGATCGACTATTTTTCCAGCAAGGTCAAGCCGGACGATCCCGAGCTGATCGGAGCAATAGAGAAAGCGCTGGGCAAATAGCGGTAGGGTGCCCCGACCGGACGGTCGGGGCGGGGTGCATCAGAAGCGATAGGTCAAACCAGCGCCGAAGCCGTGCGCTCTATTCTTGTACGTAGCGTCGTAGTTGGCTTCGAGCAGACCGCCTTGATAAGAACGGCTGCGGCTAATGTCGACTTCTTCTTCGCGAAGGTACGAGTAAGCAAGGTCGACAGTAACGTCTTCGGTCGGATTCCACGCCAACCCCAAGCTGATCGCAGTGCGATCACCCGTTGGGATACGCGGCGAACGGTGAGTATTGTTGGTCGGGCTCTGGTCGAACGCCAAGCCTGTCCGGAGCGTCCATTCACGGTTCAACTTGTACGCTGCGCCAATCGCATAGGACCAAGTGTCATGCCAATCTTGCTCTTCCACGATCGGAGCGAGATTGCCCTGCAGCGAGGTCGGAATGCCGTCGTTTTCAATGACAATCGCTTCGAAGCGGCTCCAGCGCGTCCACACGGCACCGCCGTACAGCGTCCATTGATCGTTGAGCTCATGAGTAAGCGATACGTCAACCGACTCAGGTGTGTCGAGCTCAAGCGAGGCGTCGTAGTCGCCCGCAGCGCCGGTTAGCGCGAAGCTGCCACCGGATAGTTCGGTGTCGCCCTTGAGCTTGTAAGCAACCTTCGAGTGATAGGTGACGCCCGCTCGTGTTTGTGGAGAAAATTCGTAAAGCAGACCGGCATTGAAGCCGAGCGCAGTGTCGTCGCCAGTGACCTTCACGCGACCGTCATTAGAGCCCAGCGGGCCGGCGGCGTTGGGAGACTTGCTTTGAAGCTCACCGTCGATACGGTTGATGGTTGGGCCGAAGCCTACCGACAGCTTTTCATTGAAGCGGTAGCTAACGGTGGGCTGCACGGTAATCACG
Source organism: Stutzerimonas stutzeri (assembly GCF_019090095.1). NCBI lineage: Bacteria > Pseudomonadati > Pseudomonadota > Gammaproteobacteria > Pseudomonadales > Pseudomonadaceae > Stutzerimonas > Stutzerimonas stutzeri. Next base: position 1,967,663 of record NZ_JAGQFP010000002.1, read on the forward strand.
CGCACTTCGCTGTAATCACCGAAGTAGCGGCCCTGAAAACCGTTTTCGTAATCGGTCACCAGCCCGAACGGTACATAGACGCCAACCCCTACGGCCCACTTTTCATCGATCGGATTAACGTAGTAACCCATCGGGACGGCGGTAACTGGGACCATATCCCCATCGTTGCTTCCGCCATACGGCAGGCTTGCCCCCCCCAACGCTGGTCCAGAAAACGACCCGGAGCTGTCGCTTATGTCTGTGTTGGCACTGATCGCCGCCATGCCGAAACTCACCTGCTCGCGCTTCAGCATCGCCATTCCAGCAGGGTTTCCAAAAACTGTACTGGCATCATCGGCAGAAGAGGAGCGGCCTGCGAAGGAGGTGCCCATGCCGCTGATGCTCTGTTCGTTCAGTGCGAAGCCAGCAGCCATGGCCTGAGTGGAAAGCGCACCTACGGCTACCGCGATCGCGGTCTTCAACCAAGTTGTTTTCATTGTTGTACTCCAGGGGAAAAAGCGGCTCGGACCCTATCAACAATGTTTGATTCGCTGCAACGAGAAGAGTGCAGTTTTTCGTAAAAGGGTGACGATCGGCAGCGAAAGACGGCGGAATATCCGGGAAAAACCGATTAACCATTTCGTGACCGATCGGACAGATTCGTACTGTCCCGTCATCGCGCCACGGGTCGCTGGGAATCGGTGATCCATTCGCTCCACGAACCGGCGTACAGCTTCGCCAGTGGATAGCCGGCCAGGCAGAGCGCGAACAGGTTGTGGCAGGCGGTCACACCGGACCCGCAATAGGCCACCAGTCCGTCAGCCGACGCCGTCGCGACCAGCGGGCTGAAACGTGCTTGAAGGGCTTGCGGCGAAAGGAAGCGGTCGTCTTCGTCGAGGTTGCCATTGAAGGGGACGCACTGGGCGCCCGGTATGTGTCCGGCAACCGGATCGATGGGCTCCTGTTCGCCTTTGAAGCGGGGCAGGGCGCGGGCGTCGAGCAGCGTCAGGCCGGGCTGCTGCAGGTTGGCCAGGAGGTGTGCGGCGTCGATCAGCATGGCGCTGTCCGGAGTGCCTTCGAAGTTGCCGGGCTCGACGCGAGTCGGTTCGCTGGTCACGGCGCCCCCGGCGGCACGCCAGGCCTTGAGGCCTCCGTCCAGCAGGTATACTCCGCTGCGCTTGCCGAGCCAGGCCAGCAACCACCAGACTCTGGCCGCGAAGGCGCCGGGGCCATCGTCGTAGAGCACCACCTCGCTGTCGTCGTGCAGTCCTGCTTCGCGCAATCGCTCGACCAGTTGTTCTGGCGACGGCAGCGGATGCCGACCGGTCTGGCCGGGCACAACCGGGCCGGACAGGTCCTTCTCCAGATCCAGGTAGACCGCACCGGGGATGTGCCCCTGGTCATAGCTACGCTTTCCATACTGCGGATCGTCGAGGGCGAATCGGCAATCGAGAATGCGCAGGTTCGGCTGGGCAAGCTGTGCCGTCAGGCGGGTGGTGTCGATCAGTTGAGCAAGCGCCATGGCAAGGCTCCGTTCGGGTTGTGTTGGGCAACGGTAGCACGCGTCTTTGACAGTGCCGATGATGCGCTGCGAATGGCGGGGCGCGATATATACTGCGCGCCTATTCGCCCGCACGCCGGTCGTTACAGCAAACAACAAGGAGGGCCTAGTGGCCATCGAAACTCAATGGGTGCGGGATGATGCGCAGCTGGCCCGCCTGTGTGCCGAGTGGCGTCAGTTGCCATACGTGGCGGTGGACACGGAATTCATGCGGGTCGACACCTTTTACCCGATCGCCGCCCTGTTGCAGGTCGGTGACGGCCGTTGCGCCTATCTGATCGACCCATTGCTGATCACCGACTGGCGTGCGTTCGCCGGCCTGTTGGAAGACCAGCAGGTGGTGAAGGTCCTGCATGCCTGTAGCGAAGACCTGGAGGTGCTTTGGCGCCTGACCGGCAGCCTTCCGGTGCCGTTGTTCGATACCCAGCTCGCCGCCGGGTACCTGAATATCGGTTTTTCGATGGGTTACTCGCGTCTGGTACAAGCCGTCCTGAATATCGAGCTACCCAAGGGCGAGACGCGTTCGGACTGGCTTCAGCGCCCGCTGAGCGAGATGCAGGAACGCTATGCGGCCGAGGATGCTCAACATCTGGCCGAACTCTACGCGGCGCTGCTGCCCAAGCTGTGCGCCGACAAGCGCGCCTGGGTACTGGAAGACGGCGCCGAGCTGGTCGCGAACCTGCAGCGCGAAACCGATCCCGACGAAGCCTATCGGGAGGTCAAGCAGGCCTGGCGCTTGAAACCGCGCCAGCTGGCCGTGCTGCGGGCGTTGACGGCTTGGCGCGAGCGTCAGGCGAGAGCGCGCAATCAGCCGCGCAATCGGGTGCTGCGCGAACACAGTCTATGGCCTCTGGCACGTACCCAGCCGACCGATCTGGTCGGTTTGGCGCGCATCGACGACATGCATCCTCGTACCGTCCGGCAGGACGGCGAAGCCTTGCTGGAGCTGATTCGCAGCGCCGCCTCCACGCCGGAGCAGGACTGGCCCGAACCGCTGCCGGAGCCCTTGCCGCTCGAAGCGTCGGGGCTGTTGAAAAAGCTGCGCGCGGTAGGTCAGCGCGAGGCTCAGGTGCTCGATATTGCACCGGAGCTGGCATTGCGCAAAAAGGTCCTGGAGGCCTTGCTTAAAAGCGGATACCCGGATGGCCCCTATACGCTGCCCGAGTCGCTACGTGGTTGGCGCCGTGAACGGATGGGGCAAGCCCTGCTACAGGTTCTGGAAGAGAAATGATGAAACGCATCTGCTCCATTTATAGAAGCCCACGCAAGAACGAGATGTACCTGTACGTCGAGCGAAGCGAGGCATTGGCACGCGTACCCGAAGCGCTACTCGCCGCCTTCGGCCCACCACAGCACGCCTTCGATATGGTCCTGACACCAGAGCGCAAACTGGCACGAGAGGACATCGCGGTGGTGCTCGACAATCTGGAAAAGCAGGGCTATCACCTGCAGATGCCGCCGCCCGAAGACGACTATATCGAGCACCTGCCCGACGAGTTACTGCGGCGCAACGACCCGGTCTGAGCTGGAACACCGTCGGTCGCCTGACGGCTCGCCGCGCCATGCTGCGGGCCGCCGTGCTTGGCCGGTTGCACGGCAATGGCTAGACTCGCCATTTTCTCGAGATGACCCTTTTCATGGCGGCAAAAGTCGAACCCTTCTGGAAACGCAAGTCCCTCGCCGAGCTGGACACCGACGAGTGGGAGTCGCTCTGCGATGGCTGCGGGTTGTGCTGCCTGCAAAAGCTCGAGGACGAGGAAGACGGCAGCGTCTACTACACCCGCATCGCCTGCAAACTGCTCGATTTGAACAGTTGCCGTTGCAGCGATTACCCGAACCGCAGGGCGAGCGTGCCCGATTGCGTTCAGCTGACCCCGGCGGACGCTGCGCAGTTCAAATGGCTGCCCAGCACCTGTGCCTATCGGCTCGTGGCCGAAGGCCGGGACCTGCCGCTCTGGCACCACCTGGTCTGTGGTGATCCGGATGCCGTGCACGCTGAACGCATTTCGCAGTCCGGCCGAATGATCGCCGAAGGAGCTGTCGCCGACGAGGACTGGGAAGACCATCTGATTTTCCGGGCCGGTTGAATCTACCCACGGCCGCGTCGTCTTAGCTCTGAACCCCATCTGGAGTCGCTCGATGTCCCTCCGTCAGTTGCCGCTGCTTGCCGCCTTGTTGCTGTTATTCGTTGCGCCCGCCCAGGCTGCCAAGCGAGTCGATCTGGATTTCGTCGTCAAATTCGTCCCTGAACGGGATGTTGCCGAAGTCGAATTGTTGCTGGAGGACGGCAGCGCAATTCGCTATCTGAACTTCAACCTGGGCGATGAGGGCCTTTACAGCGATTTCGAAACGGACGCCGAGGGCGTATGGCAGGAGCAGGGCGGGCGCGGCATCTGGCGGCCGGCGGCCGGTAAGGCCCGGTTGAGCTATCGGGTGAAAGTCAGTCATCAACGCAAGAGCGGCCGTTTCGATGCGCGCATGACGGACCAGTGGGCGTTGCTGCGCGGCGACGACCTGGTGCCCAGCGGTCGCCTGGACCAGCTCGATGGCGTCAAGCTCGTTTCGCGGCTGAAGGTCGAGTTGCCGGCGGGCTGGAAAGGGGTCGAGACAGGCTGGCCGCGTATCGGCAAGAATCGCTTCCGCATCGATAACCCTGAGCGCCTGTTCGATCGTCCGACCGGTTGGATTCTGGCCGGCAATCTGGGCAGCCGCCGGGCCAAGCTGGGCGAGACGGATGTCACCGTCGCCGGGCCGGTCGGCGAGGGGCTGCGGCGGATGGATATCCTCACGATGCTGACCTTCGTCTGGCCTGAAATGCAGAACGTCTTTCCGCGCGACCCCAAGAAGCTGCTGGTCGTCGGGGCTGGCGATCCGATGTGGCGAGGTGGCCTGTCCGGGCCGAATTCCTTCTTCATGCATGCTGACCGCCCTTTGGTCAGTGAAAATGGCACCAGCTCGCTGGTCCACGAACTGGTGCACGTGTTCAGCCGAATCAGCGACGCCGACCGCAGCGATTGGATCAGCGAAGGCCTGGCCGAGTACTACGCGATCGAACTCGTGCGCCGCGCCGGCGGCATGAGCGAGGATCGCTATCAGCGGGTTCGCGAACACCTGACCAAATGGAGCCGCAAGGTCGACAGCCTGCGTACCGAGCACTCCACCGGTCCCGTCACGGCCAGGGCTGTGCTGATGCTGCAAGACCTCGACCGTGAGATCCGCCAGCGCAGCAAGAGCCGTCATTCACTCGATGACGTGGCGCGCGGCCTGATGCGTCTCGACAGGGTGACAACCAGCGACTTCATCAACATCAGCGAGACCTTGATGGGCGGCGGGTCGAAAGTGCTGGAAACTCGCCTGCTGCGCTAGTGGCGCGCATCGCCATCGATGCACGTGCCTCAGGCAGCCCCAAGCAAGGAACCTTCGAGATGCTCATCGATCTTCGTAGCGATACAGTCACCCAGCCTACGCCCGGCATGCGTGACGCCATGCTGAGTGCGCCAACCGGTGACGATGTCTATGGCGAAGACCCGACGGTCTGCCAGTTGGAGCAGACCGTCGCTGCACGACTGGGGCTGCAGGCGGGGCTGTTCGTGCCCAGCGGCACCATGAGCAATCTGCTCGCGCTCATGGCGCATTGCGCGCGTGGGGACGAATACATCGCCGGCCAGCTGGCGCACATCTACAAGTACGAGGGTGGCGGAGGTGCCGTGCTGGGCTCGATCCAGCCGCAGCCGATTGAAATGGAGGCGGACGGCTCGCTCGATTTGGCGCGGGTGGCCGCGGCGATCAAACCGGACGACTTCCACTTCGCGCGCACCCGCTTGCTGGCCCTGGAAAACACCATGCAGGGCAAGGTGTTGCCGCTCGACTACCTGGCCCAGGCCCGGTCGTTCACCCGTGAACGTGACCTGGCGCTGCACCTCGACGGCGCGCGCCTGTTCAACGCCGTCGTGAAGTTGGGTTGTACGGCCGAGACCATTACGCGTCACTTCGATTCGGTGTCGGTATGCCTGTCGAAAGGATTGGGTGCGCCCGTCGGCTCGGTGCTGTGCGGCGACTCGTCATTCATCGCCCGAGCGCGGCGCCTGCGCAAGATGGTCGGTGGCGGGATGCGTCAGGCCGGCATGGTGGCAGCGGCCGGCTTGTACGCGCTGGAACACCATGTGGCGCGGCTGGCTGAAGATCACCAGCGTGCCCAGGTGCTCGCTGAAGGGTTGGAAGCGCTGGGCTATGTGGTCGAGCCGGTGCAAACCAATATGGTCTACCTGCAGATCGGTGACCGTGCGGCAGCGCTGAAGGCGTTCTGTGCCGAACGCGGTATCCGGCTGACCGCCGCGCCACGGTTGCGAATGGTGACCCACCTGGACGTGCTGCCCGAGCATGTCGATCCGATCCTGGAATGCTTTGCGGCTTTTGCCAGGGCATAGGTTCGAATCGCTGTCGAATAGCTTGATTCAATCTTATTTATCCACTATGCGCGCGGCGCAGGGCCGATATAATGCGGCCCTTTGCCGGCTATTCGTTTGGATAGTTGCGAACCGACGCCCGGTGCGTCCTGCCGTGCCGCTTTACAGCCGCTCGGCCGCTGTCTTCTGGAAGAAAATCTATGAAAAGCGCAGAAATCCGTGAAGCCTTCCTCCGCTTCTTCGAAGAGAAGGGGCACACGCGTGTGGCCTCCAGTTCGCTGATTCCGGCGAACGACCCGACGTTGTTGTTCACCAATGCCGGTATGAACCAGTTCAAGGACTGTTTCCTCGGGCTGGAAAAGCGCGCCTACACCCGTGCGGCCACGAGCCAGAAGTGTGTGCGTGCCGGCGGCAAGCACAACGACCTGGAGAACGTCGGCTACACGGCGCGGCACCATACGTTCTTCGAGATGCTCGGCAATTTCAGTTTCGGCGATTATTTCAAGCGCGACGCGATCAGCTACGCCTGGGAGTTCCTGACATCCGAGAAGTGGCTGAACCTGCCCAAGGAGAAACTTTGGGTCACCGTTTATGCCAGCGATGACGAGGCCTATGACATCTGGACGCAGGAAGTCGGTGTGCCGGCCGAGCGCATGGTGCGCATTGGAGACAACAAGGGGGCACCCTATGCCTCGGATAACTTCTGGGCGATGGGCGATACCGGTCCCTGCGGGCCTTGCACCGAGATCTTCTTCGACCATGGCGAGCACATCTGGGGTGGCCCACCGGGTTCGCCAGAGGAAGATGGTGACCGCTATATCGAGATCTGGAACAACGTTTTCATGCAGTTCAACCGCACCGCCGATGGCGTGATGCATCCGCTGCCGGCGCCCAGCGTGGATACCGGCATGGGGCTGGAGCGCATCAGTGCGGTACTGCAGCACGTGAATTCGAACTACGAGATCGACCTGTTCCAGAGCCTGCTCAATGCTTCGGCCCAGGCCATCGGTTGTCACAACGAGGGGCAAGCTTCGCTCAAGGTCGTGGCCGACCATATTCGCTCCTGCGGTTTCCTCATCGCCGACGGTGTGACGCCTTCGAACGAAGGGCGCGGCTACGTGCTGCGCAGGATCATCCGCCGCGCTTGCCGGCACGGTAACAAGCTGGGCGCGAAGGGGAGTTTCTTCCATCGGATCGTTGCCGCTCTGGTGGCTGAGATGGGTGATGCCTTCCCCGAACTGCGTACGCAGCAGGCGCATATCGAGCGTGTGCTGAAGACCGAGGAAGAGCAGTTCGCCAAGACCCTCGAGCAGGGGCTGAAAATCCTCGAGCAGGATCTGGCCGAGTTGAGCGGCAGCGTCATCCCCGGCGAGGTGATCTTCAAGCTCTATGACACCTACGGGTTTCCCGTCGACCTCACGGGCGACATCGCGCGCGAGCGCGAGCTGACCCTCGATGAAGCGGGATTCGAGCGCGAAATGGAGGCTCAGCGCGAGCGGGCTCGCTCGGCCAGTGCCTTTGGCATGGATTACAACAATCTCGTCAAGGTCGAGGGTGACACGCGCTTTACCGGCTATCTGGGCACCTCCGGGCGCGGCAAGGTGCTGGCGCTGTTCAAGGAAGGCATGGCCGTGCAGACCTTGTCAGCCGGAGAGGAAGGCGTGGTGGTGTTGGACGAGACGCCGTTCTATGCCGAATCCGGCGGTCAGATCGGCGATTGCGGTTACCTGTCCGCCGAAGGCCTGCGCTTCGACGTTCGTGACACCAGCAAGGCCGGTGGCGCGTTCCTGCATCACGGCATTCTCGATAGCGGCAGCCTGCAAGTCGGTATGGCCGTCGAGGCCGTCGTCGATGCTTCGGTTCGCCAGGCAACGGCTCTGAACCATTCCGCCACCCACCTGCTGCATGCCGCTCTGCGGCAGATCGTTGGCGATCATGTCGCGCAGAAAGGCTCGCTGGTCGACAGTCAGCGACTGCGCTTCGATTTCAGTCATTTCGAGGCGATCAAGCCCGAGCAGCTGAAAGCGCTGGAAGATATTGTTAATGCCGAGATACGCCGTAACACGGCAGTCGATATCGAAGAGACCGACATCGAGACAGCGAAGCGCAAGGGTGCGATGGCCCTGTTCGGCGAAAAATACGGCGAGCGGGTGCGCGTCCTGACCATGGGCGGTGGCTTTTCTGTCGAGCTCTGCGGCGGGACCCACGTCAGTCGGACCGGCGATATCGGTCTGTTCAAGATTGTCAGCGAAGGTGGCGTAGCCGCGGGCGTACGGCGGATCGAGGCGGTTACCGGTGAACAGGCGCTGGCGTATCTGAACAATGCCGAGCAGCAGTTGAAGGAAGCGGCTGCCCTGGTCAAGGGCAGCCGTGACAACCTGCTGGACAAGCTGGGAGCGGTGTTGGAGCGCAATCGCCAGCTGGAGAAAGAGCTCGAGCAACTCAAGGCCAAGGCGGCCAGCGCGGCCGGTAATGATCTGGCCAGCTCCGTTGTCGATGTGAAGGGCGTGCAGACCCTCGCGGCTCGCGTGGATGGGCTCGATGGCAAGGCGTTGCTTGCGCTGGTCGATCAGCTGAAGAACAAGCTCGGCAGCGGCGTTATCCTGCTTGGCGGCGTGCTGGACGAAAAAGTGGTGCTGGTCGCCGGTGTGACGCAGGATCTGACGGCACGTTTCAAGGCGGGTGATCTGATGAAGCAGGCTGCCGCGGTGGTAGGTGGCAAGGGCGGCGGTCGTCCGGACATGGCCCAGGGCGGCGGCAGTGACATCGGGCGGCTCGACGAGGCGCTGGCCCTTGTCGCCGCGTTTGTCGAGCAGCGCTTGTAACGACGCGGCGACAGGCCGCTCAGTCTTCGGCCCGGGGTCGCAGGCGTATCGATGAGGCACCACGGATCGGGCAGTTCGATCTGCCCGGTTCAGGTGTGGTGCTTGGGTTGTTTGTTTAATGAGCGCCCGTGACGGGCTTAGGCGGCTATGAGATGGCTTTGATCGTACAGAAGTTTGGTGGTACCTCGGTGGGCTCCGTCGAGCGCATCGAGCAGGTGGCGGCGAAGGTCAAGAAGTTCCGGGACAAGGGCGACGACATTGTCGTCGTGGTTTCCGCCATGAGCGGTGAAACCAATCGGCTCATCGATCTGGCCAAGCAGATCAGCGAGCAGCCCGTGGCACGTGAACTGGATGTGATGGTTTCGACCGGCGAACAGGTCACCATCGCGCTGCTGGCCATGGCGCTTATCAAGATTGGCGTGCCGGCCGTTTCCTATACCGGCAGCCAGGTTCGCATTCTCACCGACAGTGCTCATACCAAGGCGCGCATCCTCGAGATCGATTCGCAGCAGATCCACAAGGAACTCAAGGCTGGTCGCGTCGTCGTGGTTGCTGGTTTCCAGGGCGTTGACGCGGCCGGCAACATCACCACCCTCGGACGCGGTGGCTCGGACACCACGGGCGTGGCGCTGGCTGCGGCGTTGAAAGCCGATGAGTGCCAGATCTACACCGACGTCGACGGCGTCTATACGACCGACCCACGTGTGGTGGCCAAGGCCCAGCGGCTAGACAAGATCACCTTCGAGGAAATGCTGGAAATGGCGAGCCTCGGCTCCAAGGTGCTGCAGATTCGCGCCGTGGAATTTGCCGGCAAATACAGCGTGCCGTTGCGCGTGCTGCACAGTTTTCAAGAGGGTCCAGGAACCCTCATTACCCTTGATGAAGAGGAATCCATGGAACAGCCCATCATTTCCGGCATCGCTTTCAATCGTGACGAAGCCAAGCTGACCATTCGTGGCGTGCCGGATACGCCCGGGGTGGCTTTCAAGATCCTCGGGCCGATCAGTGCGGCTAACGTCGAGGTCGACATGATCGTGCAGAACGTTGCGCACGATAACACCACGGATTTCACCTTCACCGTTCACCGGAACGACTACCATAACGCGTTGCAAGTCCTGGAGGGCATTGCTCGCGACATGGGGGCCAGGGAAGTCATTGGTGATGTGGATATCGCCAAGGTGTCTATAGTTGGCGTTGGCATGCGTTCGCACGCCGGCGTTGCCAGCCGGATGTTCGAGGCGTTGGCGAAGGAAAACATCAACATCCAGATGATCTCCACGTCCGAAATCAAGGTTTCGGTGGTGATCGAGGAGAAGTACCTGGAGCTGGCGGTAAGGGCCCTGCACACGGCTTTCGAGCTGGATGCTCCTGCCGGCAAGGGTGAGTGATTCACGGATTTGCGAGCAATTCGCACCTTCCGTCGTTTTAGATGTAAGAAAAAGGAACTTTAGAGTCGTTCTTACTGGTCAATAGCTGGTGCGAAGGCTCTAGGGCCGATGTTTCACGGAGCATTATCCGTTTTTTACTTTGCAGACTGTTTACTGAATTGAATCCGTTTTTAAGGAGAAAGGAATGCTGATTCTGACTCGCCGGGTCGGAGAGACCCTGATGGTGGGTGACGATGTGACTGTCACCGTGCTGGGTGTCAAAGGAAATCAAGTGCGCATTGGGGTGAATGCTCCTAAAGAGGTAGCTGTGCACCGTGAGGAGATCTATCAACGGATCCAGAAAGAAAAAGATCAAGAACCAAGCCATTAATATTTATGTGATTTTTGGCTTTGCAAGCGGGGCGAAGATGGGTATCATGCGCCCCGTGTTGCGGAGAGGTGGCCGAGTGGCCGAAGGCGCTCCCCTGCTAAGGGAGTACATCTCAAAAGGGTGTCGGGGGTTCGAATCCCCCCCTCTCCGCCATTTTGCATCGTTAAGGTTGTGGTTGGTTCCGGCACTTTGGTTTGTGGAAATCACTGAATTAAAGAGCTTGACCGGCAAATTCACAAACTTATAATGCGCACCCTCAGTGCACTCATAGCTCAGCTGGATAGAGTACTCGGCTACGAACCGAGCGGTCGGAGGTTCGAATCCTCCTGAGTGCGCCACTTTAAGCGAGTCACCGAAAGGTAGCTCGTGGCTGTAACCAGCGGTGATCTGGTTTATCAAGCGCCACATGCACTCATAGCTCAGCTGGATAGAGTACTCGGCTACGAACCGAGCGGTCGGAGGTTCGAATCCTCCTGAGTGCGCCAAACCTGAAAGGGCCTGCAGCGATGCAGGCCCTTTTTTCGTTACTGGCTCAGCGTTTCCCGCGTACGCAGCCGTGCTCATCGAAACTGATGGTTCGTGTCCGGCCCTTGTCGGTGCTGTAGCGATATTGCACCTGTCCATTGCGGCTGGTGATGGAGTCGGGTGTCCCGAAGGTGCTTTCGATATCTGCGCGGGTCATCCCGGGGCGAATCTGCTGCCGCACCTTGGCGTTGCGTTTGGCACTTCCGGTGATGCGATTGCCGCAACCGTCTTCCGGCACGCCTACAACGGTGAGCTGATCTGCGGCCGTATGCTTTCGTGCATTTCGTGGCCTTGGTTTGGCCAGAGGAATCAAGCGGTCGGAGCTTGGCGTCGGATTCGTCACGTCCTGGCTAAGGGCTGCGTGATCGGGCGGGCAGCCCTGTCGAGTGAACGTGACATTGCCGGCCCCGTCCGTGCAGCGGTAAACATTCGCGGCGAGCGTCGGGGTGATGTTGAGCAGCAAGGCGCAGCTGCTCGCAATGAGTAGCTTGTGCATGGTCGTCCTCCTTGACGAATGAGCGACGAAGCCTAGCCAACATTTTCTTCGTACGCAGTCGTGTCTTCTCGTAACGTGAATGCGTCGACAATGAGAGCCCGCATGTTCGCGGCGACAGTGATGCAAGCAGTTGTATTAGCTGCATTTCATGGGTCGGCTCAGCGGCTGCAGTGGTATTATCGCGTGATCCGCCCTCAGGGCTTGTGGATCCCATTCATGGATTTGCCCAGTAGTCGAACAACGCTTTCGTTTGCCAATCACGTATCGAATGATTGATCCCCTGGCGCGCTCCGACCGCTGGGGTGGAGTGCGCCATGACTGAAGTAGAAGCAAAGAAGCCGCAGGAAAGTCTCCAGGAGCGCCTGGCGCAAGTCGTTGACTTACTTCAGCGCCACAGGCTCGTGGAGGACCTGGCGCATAGGCAAACGCAGGAAGGCCAGCAGCAGGAAATAATCGACAACCTGGTGCATCGCCAGAATCTTGTCGAGCTGCAACGCAAGCTTGAAGCGCTTCACCCTGCCGACATCGCGCATATCCTCGAAGCCTTGCCACTCGACGATCGCCTGACGGTATGGCAGTTGGTCAAGTCAGACCGTGATGGCGATATTCTGCTTGAGGTGTCTGACGCCGTTCGCGAGACACTGATCGCCGATATGGACGATCACGAGTTGCTTGCGGCAGCCAAGGAAATGGACGCCGACGAGCTGGCTGACCTTGCCGCCGAGCTTCCCCGCGACGTCGTACACGAACTCATGGAAACCCTCGATGCGCAGCAGCGCGAGCGTGTTCGCTCGGCGCTGTCGTACGAGGAGGACCAGGTCGGGGCGCTGATGGATTTCGAGATGGTCACCATCCGCGAGGATGTGAGCCTCGAAGTCGTGTTGCGCTACCTGCGGCGCTTGAAGGAGCTGCCGGGGCATACCGACAAGCTGTTTGTGGTCGATTATGACGGCGTGCTGAAAGGCGTGCTGCCGATCAAGCGCTTGCTGGTCAACGACCCGGAACGGCACGTCTCCGAAGTGATGGCCAGCGATCCGGTGACCTTCCATCCGGATGAAGATGCCTACGAGGCGGCTCAAGCCTTCGAACGCTATGACCTGGTTTCGACCCCGGTTGTGGATAAAGGCGGCAAGCTCATTGGGCGTCTGACCATCGACGAGATGGTCGACCTCATTCGAGAGGAAAGCGAAAGCGAAGTGCTCAACATGGCTGGTTTGCGCGAGGAGGAAGATATCTTCGCGTCGGTCTGGAAGTCACTGCGCAACCGCTGGGCCTGGCTGGCGGTCAATCTCGTCACCGCCTTTATCGCCTCCAGGGTGATCGGTCTGTTCGACGGCTCGATCGAGAAGCTGGTGGCACTGGCCGCATTGATGCCCATCGTTGCGGGTATCGGCGGTAATTCGGGTAATCAGACCATTACCATGATCGTCCGGGCAATGGCGCTGGACCAGCTGGGCACCGGCAACAGTTCACGTCTGCTACGCAAGGAGGCGGGTGTCGGCATGCTCAATGGCCTGATCTGGGGTGGCGTGATCGGCATTGTCGTGTACTGGTTGTATGGCAGTTGGTCGTTGGGCATCGTAATGACCGCCGCGATGACCCTTAATCTGCTTCTGGCAGCCTTGATGGGCGTGCTGATCCCGGTGACGCTTGCGCGAATGGGGCGCGACCCGGCGCTCGGTTCCAGTGTCATGATCACGGCTGTAACCGATAGCGGGGGGTTCTTCATTTTCCTGGGACTGGCGACACTTTTCCTGCTCTGATTCCCTGCCGGCTGCGGCTGTATGGCGTTTGCCTTGCGTCGCGCATTCGGGCTACTGTTCGCGGGTTTCGCTCTGGCGAAGCCCTGAACCGTGCACATAACAGGCGGCCCGAGCTGCTGATTTGATAGGGAATCCCTGATGACCCCCAGCGAACTCCTACTCGAAGGCGTCGAACTTATGCTGTTCGGCCTAGGTTCTGTCTTCGTCTTCCTCGTGTTGTTGATTGTCTGCATCCGCCTGATGTCGTTCTTGATCGGTCACCTCGACGGCGGACCGACCCTGCCTGCCCCCGCTAAGCCGGCCGCCGCCACAGCGGACATGGATGCCGACCTTTTCGCAGCCATCCAGGCTGCCATTCATCAGCACCGCGCTCGTCGCGGTCGATAAGAACAGGGAGTTCCTCCACATGACTTCAGCCAAACAGCCACTCGGCATCACCGATGTGGTGCTTCGTGATGCGCATCAATCCATTCTTGCCACCCGGGTTCGCCTCGAAGACATGCTGCCGATCGCTGGCAAGCTCGACCGGGTGGGCTTCTGGTCGGTCGAATCCTGGGGTGGCGCCACCTTCGATGCGTGCATTCGCTACCTCGGCGAAGACCCTTGGGAGCGCATTCGCGAGCTGAAGAAAGCGATGCCCAATACCCGCCAGCAGATGTTGCTGCGCGGCCAGAACCTGTTGGGCTACCGGCATTATGCGGACGACGTGGTAGAGAAGTTCGTCGAGCGTGCCGCCATCAACGGCGTAGATGTATTCCGGGTGTTCGATGCGATGAACGATCCGCGCAACCTGGAGACTGCACTGCGTGCCGTCAAGCTTCAGGGTAAGCATGCGCAGGGCACCATCTCCTATACGACAAGCCCCGTGCATAGCCTGGACATGTGGGTCGACCTGGCCAAGCAGATCGAGGACATGGGTGCCGACTCGGTGGCAATCAAGGACATGGCCGGCATCCTGACGCCTTACCGGGCATACGAGCTTGTCTCACGCCTGAAAGCGAGCCTGTCGATTCCGATCCATATGCAGTGTCATGCCACGGCGGGCCTGTCCACCGCCGCCATTCTCAAGGCGGTCGAGGCGGGCATCGATAACGTCGACACCGCCATTTCGTCGCTCTCGATGACCTATGGCCATTCGCCGACTGAGTCGGTGGTGGCGATTTTCCAGGGTACCGAGCGTGACACCGGGCTCGATCTGGAGCTTCTGGAAGAGGTAGCGGCGTATTTCCGCGAGGTGCGCAAGAAATACGCGAAGTTCGAAGGCACGCTCAAGGGCGTCGATTCGCGCATTCTCGTGGCGCAGGTGCCTGGAGGCATGCTGACCAATATGGAAGGCCAGCTCAAGGAGCAGGGCGCACTCGACAAGTTCGATCAGGTGCTGGCTGAGATCCCTCGTGTCCGAGAAGACCTCGGCTTCATTCCGCTGGTAACGCCAACTTCGCAAATCGTCGGTACACAAGCGGTGATCAACGTCCTTACCGGCGAGCGCTACAAGTCCATCACCAAGGAAACGGCCGGCATCCTGAAGGGCGAATACGGCAGCGCGCCGGCGCCGTTCAACGCTGAACTCCAGCAGCGCGTGCTTGATGGCGCCGAGGTCATTACCTGTCGTCCCGCCGATCTGCTGCAGCCAGAGATGGACAAGCTGACAGCCGAGCTGAAGGGACTGGCGCAGAGCAAGAACATCAAGCTGGCCCAGGACGAGATCGATGATGTCCTGACGTACGCCCTTTTTCCCCAGATCGGCCTTAAGTTCCTCGAGAACCGCGGCAATCCCGCGGCCTTCGAGCCGGTACCGAGCGGTGACGTACCGGCGCCACGCGAGCCGGGTGTCGCCGAGGTCTACACCGTCGAGGTCAACGGCAAGTCATTTGTCGTACAGGTCAACGAGGGGGGAGACATCGAAGGGCTCAAGCCGATCGGTGCAGCTTCAGGAGCGGGCGCTACGATGCCTGCACCGGCCGCCGGCACGGGTGAGTCTCAGCCGGCGCCTCTGGCCGGCAACATCTTCAAGGTGCTCGTGCAGCCCGGTCAGCTGGTGCAGGAAGGTGATCTGGTCATCATCCTGGAAGCGATGAAGATGGAAACCGAAATTCGTGCGTTCAAGGCCGGCACCGTATCGGCTGTAGGTGTCAAGGTCGGCGATGCGGTGGCCGTAGGCGACAGCCTGCTGACCATCGCCTAAGGAGAGCTGCATGGATAAGTTGCTCAAGCTCTGGCAGAGCACAGGCCTGTATCACCTGGAGCTCGGTCAGTTGTTCATGATCGTGGTATGTCTGGCGTTGATCTTCCTGGCCATACGCAAGGGATTCGAACCCTTGCTGCTGATCCCGATCGGATTCGGCGGTCTGCTTGCCAATATTCCCGTAGCCAACATGGCCGAGGGCGCTGGCATCCTGCACCTGTTCTATGAGGTCGGGCTGCCGACCAGTGTGTTCCCGTTGTTGATCTTCATGGGTGTGGGTGCCATGACGGACTTCGGGCCGATGCTGGCCAACCCCAAGACGCTGTTGCTTGGCGCTGCGGCGCAGTTCGGTATTTTTGCTACCTTGCTTGGCGCCTTGGGGTTGGCCGCGATGGGCGTTCCCGGTATGGCGTTCACGCTGCGTGAGGCGGCTTCGATCGCGATCATCGGCGGAGCTGACGGCCCGACATCCATCTTCGTGACCGCGAAACTGGCGCCGCATCTGCTTGGCCCCATTGCCGTGGCCGCCTATTCGTACATGGCGCTGGTGCCGTTGATTCAGCCGCCGATCATGCGTGCGCTGACGACCAAGGAAGAGCGCGCCATCGTCATGACGCAGTTACGCCATGTGAGCCAGGCGGAAAAGATCGTTTTCCCGCTCATGCTCGCGCTGTTGATCGGCATGCTGTTGCCTGACGCTGCGCCCCTGGTCGGCATGTTTGCCTTCGGCAACCTGCTGCGCGAGTGTGGCGTGGTCGATCGCCTGGCCGATACCTCGCGCAACGCGCTGATCAACATCGTCACGATTGCGCTGGGTCTCACGGTCGGCTCGAAGCTGTCTGCCGAAGCGTTTCTGCAGTTGAAGACGCTGGGTATTCTTCTGCTGGGCATGGTTGCCTTCTGCTGCGGTACCGCCGCTGGCGTGCTCATGGCCAAGGTAATGAACGTGTTCAGTTCGAACAAGATCAACCCCTTGATCGGATCGGCAGGTGTATCGGCCGTGCCCATGGCAGCGCGTGTTTCGAACAAGGTCGGGCTGGAGGCGAATCCGCATAACTTCCTGCTCATGCACGCCATGGGGCCGAACGTGGCCGGGGTGATCGGCTCGGCGGTCGCTGCAGGTATCTTGCTGAGCTTCGTCGGTTAGAGCGCTGGTCGGCGGTAAGGACGCCCGCATCGATGAGATGCGGGCGTTTCAAGATAGCCAGCTCGGGGCTAGTGACTTCGCGGGGCCGTAGCGGGGTAGATGGCTGCGTCTAGGGGTGGCTGAACGACCAACGCCCCGACTGTGTCGAGGCGTTGGTCCTATTCTGCAAGCGTCTAGAAGCGTCAGTCTTCTTCTTTTGCCGCTTCCGTATCCTGTGCGATCAACGCTATCAGAGCATTCTGCTGGCGATGGGCGAGCTGGCGGAAGCGCTGCAGCAATTCACGTTCGTGAAGGGTCAGTTCCGGGCTGTCCAGGCGCATGGTCGAGTCGTCATCGAGTGCGCCCTCTTGAAGCAGGCTCTGCTCCAGGCGAGCAATGATTTCAGAGTTCATGCTGCGATGATGATTGCGTGCAACTTCAGCGATACGCTCACGCATTCCGTCTGGTAGCCGAACCACGAATTTGTCAGCCGTGCGGCTGGAGTAAACTGCCTGCTTCATAGGGCGCATATTAAACCGGTTAGTCAGGTGGGCGATGGTGGCTTATTGCCGTTCTAGTCACCGGTCAGACACCAAACAGCACTAGCTGTTCCACGACCCGTGAAAAAGATGCAAGACGGCTTAATGACGCCAATTATACGACGATTAAAGGCCGCGTAAAGCGCTGCGTGGTGGCATTTAGCCTTTACTGTGACCTGCCGCCGATCTACACCAGAAAAAGCGCGCTCATCGCAGGATCGGGTCGAATTTGATGCGCCGCCCCATCACCAGCGAGACGAGGAAAAGCGTGCTGAACAGCGCCGTGCCGCATTCGGCGACGGCTTCCCATGTCTCTGTCAGCTCTGCACCAAAACTCAACGTGCCACAGGCGACACTGAGCATCACGAACAGGTAACCATAGATAGACATTTGGTTTCTCCGCTGAAGTTATGGTTACAACGCTGGGCGTCAGAATACCCAGCGCTTGGCTTGTGCTGGTCGGGTTATTTCACTACTGATGGTCTGTGCCTGTACCGCAAGCGGTTGGGCAGCGACCTGATGGGCGCTCGCAGGCGGAGTAGGGGAGATTGTTGTGTTCATGTTGTCCGGCAGCTGTGAGGCAATCGCTGCCAGAACCGCAGTACTGAATAGGTAGGCCGGGCGTAACATGAGCGTCTCCTTCGCATGATTTGTCAGAAGACTTAAGCATTCCGCATGCCAATTTTTTGAAAACAAAAATGCTTTATAATCAATGACTTACGCTTTTGTCGAATACTCCGTTCGTGCGCAATGCCTGATTGTATATTTTAGATTCGTGCAAAATGCATTGCTTGCGCGAGCGTTCAAGCCGATGGGCGGAGGCCCAGGTCGAAGCGGCATGACAAATAGGCCAAGGCTCGCTAACATGCTGCCGCCTCATGCGTCCCAGTAGCTCAATTGGATAGAGCATCCCCCTCCTAAGGGGAAGGTTGTGAGTTCGAACCTCGCCTGGGACGCCATCTATTCGCTGTCGCAGAGTGGCTGCCATTGGCACGCGGCCAGTCTCCGGCCGTTTCGCGTGCTAGCGAAAGCCGTTCACGTTGGTCAGACAGTGATGGGCGAAGCGCAATGGCTTCGCGAGACTCTTGCGGGGCGTATCAGCTAAAACGATCGCCTGCCTGATCGCGTCGTGCTTCCCGCTGCAGCTGATAAACGAATCGCTCGATCTGTCGTTGCGTCAGTCCGCTGATGCGGTGAAAGCGCATGCCGCAGAATGTCGTGTCGAGCTTTTCATCGAAGATTACGTGGCGTAGTTCGGCTGCGGTTGTGACCGTGCCGAATGGTAGCTTCGCAGAAAGAGCCTCGTAGACTCGGCCTGGTTGCAGTCCGCTTTGTACATCGCCCTGGAAGCTCAATTTACAGCCGGTCGCGGACATATCCAGCACCTTGCCCTGAAGGGGCTGCCTGATCGTCTTCCCACCGAGTTCAACGGCGATCGATTGGCCTGTCAGCTGGGCGCGATAAGCGTTGCGGCGCTGGTGATAGATGATCTCATCAGGCAGCGGCGCCCAGTAGCAGCGGGCATCGTCCAGCTCACCCAGATGCACAGGATGGCTGTTTTTCCAGGCGATACGAACGCCTTCGTAATAGCCTTCGACCTGAAAGGATTCGCCAGCCGCCATCAGCCGCTCGCCGTCGGTGGGTATGAGTTCGTCCAGCGCGATCCAGCCCTTCTCGCGGTTTATCTCTACCAGATAGGTTTGGTATCGCTGGTTGCGGTCGGTGAAGCGCACCATCAGCGGAATGTGATTGTCCAGCAGAACGCGCAGGTTCGCCTGGACTTCCGCTACTGTCTTCAGGGTCTGGGGAGGCTGCGGGCCTTCATCTTCAGCAAAGCGACTGGACACTTATCTCTGCTCTCCGGCATATAACGACGTCGGCCGCATAATAGCATTTTGATGTTATTGGGCGTGTATGCGTCAGGCCTGGCTGAGTGGGCGATGGCTGGCGCTTCTGGCAGCGGCGCCTCTACGATCATAAAGATCGGGGGTCTGGTTGCTGCCTTGCAGTACGCGCAACATGCTTCCGACCGCGCTCTGGTTGGCGCGAATCAACTTTCCGTTGCGCTCGTTGGCGCTCCGGCAGGCCTCGAGAACCTGATCCAGCTGATCCGCTTGGGCGAGAATTTGCTCGCCTTGCGCTGAGCGTGCAGCAAATGCCGCCAAACCGTTCCGGTCGGCACTCAACTGGGCATGGGCAAGTATCTGGGTGCGCCGAGAACCGTGCTGGCCCAGCAGCGCCAGAAGCGTCTGCTTTTGGGTGAGCAGCTGTTCGAGCCCGGCGAGGTTGCGCTCAGCGAGTGCCTGGTACTCGGCATTGGTGAGCTCAAGAAGTTTTCCGGCAATGTCGATATCGTCGGTGAGCTGCTGAAGCACTTCGGTGTCTTGCATAGTGGCCTCTAACGCGCCGACGCCTGGCTACTACCCGCTGGCAAAGGCTTAGCGCTGATTTTCAAAAGCGAGCAGCTTGGACGCCACGCGCTGACTGTCTACCTGATAGCTGCCATCGGCGATGGCCTGCTTGATCTGCGCCACGCGCTCCTGGTCGACCGCAGGCTCCTGGCTCAGCTGCTGTGCCGTTTGCTGCAAGCGCTGCGCCTGTGGGCTGAGTTGGACGCTCTCGCCAGCTACTGCTGCGCCGCCAGTGCTCTTCGCGGTCTCAGCGGGAGCTTGCTGAGCGGCTGGGCGTTCGCTGTTCTGGACGCTGCTGCTGCGCCCGCTATTGGGTGAATTGACGGCGCTATTGGGCCGGTTGAAATCGATAGCCATGATCGAAACCTCGAATAAGTCAGGACGCTTGCCTGCTTTTCGGCAAATCCTAAAAAAACTTTAGTCTTTTTTCGGCCGATGGCTGCGTCGTCGCGCTTCATGCGCTTACATGGCGACTTCCACCTGGCCGGGGCCTGTCACTCGGGCCTTGATCGTTCGCCCAGAACCTTGGTTTTTGACCCGGATCTGGCTACCGAGTGCGCCATCGGACAAGGCCTCGCCGGGCATTCTCACATTTATCGTCGGATTTTTCGCGCTGATTACCACTTGATCGCCTTTGCGGACCACTTCGGCAGCGGAGATATACGTCGGAGGCAGCACTTGATCGGGCAGGGCGCTGCGAGTCACTTTATTACCGAGTACCTGATCGAACGCAGTCATGTAGCCTTGAGTCAGCAATCCCACATCGCGTTCTGCAAGCGTGACATCGGCTTGTTCGATGACGCTTTCGCGAGCCAGCGGACGCCGAGCGACGATCACTTCGCGGAACAAATGAACCTGAGCAGGAACGAAAACGGACCATGGCGTGGAACCCTCGCAGCTGACTCGTACGGTCGCGCGGCCGACGGGCTGCGCCGGGCTCTCCAGCTTGGCCGACAGCGGCTCGTCACAGTCGGCCAGACGCAGGCGGGGATCGAGGCGGTTGACTTCGATTTCGTAGCGGGCCTGGATTTGGCTACGCTGCAAATAGTCATTCACCTCGCGCTCAAGAAAGTCTCGGGTCGCGTCGATAAGCTGTTCAGGTCGTGTCACGCTTGCCGAGTCAGCGAACGGGCTCAGCCCACACAAGGCCGGTAATAGGAACGCATGGCAGATTGCCTTGCAGGGATGCCGGAAAAAAGTCATTTGTTTGCTCATGTCATGGCCTAAGCAAGGCGCGTGCCGTCAGGCCCGGCTTCATGACTCGACTACCATTTTGCAAGCGAGAGGAAACTGGCATGGCCGGTATATTGGATTCGGTTAACCAGCGCACACAGCTGGTGGGACAGAATCGTTTGGAACTGTTGTTGTTCCGGTTGGATGGAAAGCAGCTCTACGGCATCAATGTCTTCAAGGTCAAAGAAGTGCTGCAGTGCCCACGGCTAACCATCATGCCTCGGTCCAGTCCGGTCGTTCGGGGCGTTGCGAACATCCGCGGCAATACGCTCTCGATCCTCGACCTTTCGCTCGCCACCGGTAAACAGGCGCTTGGTGATCTGCCAAACAGCTTCGCCATCATCGTGGAGTACAACACCAAGGTCCTTGGCTTTCTCGTGCGTTCGGTCGAGCGGATCGTCAACATGAACTGGGAGGCGATCCTGCCGCCGCCCAAGGGCGTTGGTCATGATCACTACCTGACCGCCGTGACCCATGTCGACGGGCAAATGGTCGAAATCATCGACGTGGAGAAAGTGCTTGCCGAGGTGGCGCCGGTATCCGAGCAACTCTCGGTGGGCATTTCTGATGAGGAAACCACCAGCAAAGCCTCCACCAGTCGTGTGTTGATCGTGGACGACTCGTCCGTTGCGCGAAAGCAGATTATTCGTTGTCTACAGAATCTGGGCATCGAAGTGGTAGCCCAGAATGATGGGCGTCAAGCGTTGAATTATCTCCGCTCCCTGGTGGCCGAAGGTAAAACGCCATCCCAGGAATTCGTCATGATGATTTCCGATATCGAGATGCCGGAAATGGATGGCTATACATTAACGACCGAGGTGCGTCAGGATCCCGTCATGCGTGATATGCACATTCTGCTGCATACTTCCCTTTCCGGCGTGTTCAACCAGAGCATGGTCAAGCGTGTCGGTGCGGACGATTTTCTCGCGAAGTTTCAGGCCGATGAGCTGGCCAACCGTGTGATAGAGCGAATCCGGACAACGGATAGAAAATGAGGCTATGTCCTCTTAATACGACTGGTGGGCATTATTAGTGTCAGGCGATCCGGATTTCGATCAATTCCGAGTGTTCCTCGAGAAAACCTGCGGCATTCTGCTGGGTAACAACAAGCAATACCTTGTATCGAGCAGGCTGAACAAGCTCATGGAGCAGCAGGGGCTCAAGACCCTGGGCGACTTGGTCAGGAAGATTCAGGCGCAACCGCGAAGCGGTCTGAGGGAGCAGGTCGTCGATGCGATGACCACTAACGAAACGCTCTGGTTTCGTGACACCTATCCGTTCGAAGTCATGAAAAGCCGTGTGTTGCCGGAGCTGCTCAAAACGGCGGCTGGGCAACGACTGCGCATCTGGTCGGCAGCCTGCTCGTCGGGGCAGGAGCCTTACTCGTTGTCGATGACCGTCGATGAGTATGAGCGCAACAGTCCCAGCCAGCCCAAACTGGCCGTTCAGATCGTTGCCACCGAGCTTTCCGGTGCGATGTTGGCGGCGAGCAAGGCGGCCGAGTACGACAGTCTGGCGATCGCACGGGGGCTGTCGAGCGATCGTTTGCAGCGCTATTTCGATGTCAAGACGCCGGGACGGTGGGTGGTCAAGCCCGCCATTCGCAGTCGCGTCGAATTCCGTGTCCAGAATTTGCTGGATAGCTACGCCGTGCTGGGTAAGTTCGATGTGGTCTTTTGCCGGAACGTACTCATCTATTTTTCCGCGGATGTGAAAAAAGACATCCTCAAGCGTATTCACGCCACGCTGAAGCCTGGGGGGTATCTGTTCCTCGGTGCGTCCGAGGCCCTGAACGGGCTTCCGGAGCTTTACCAGATGGTGCAGTGCAGCCCGGGCATCATCTACAAAGCAAAGTAATCTCCTCCCAGTCAGGCGCGGCAGAATTCTGTCGGCGGCCGGCCCAAAGCGGCAAAGCAGAGGGAAAAGCCTTGCCGCTTTTGACGCCTATCGATCGCTCTGATCAGAAAAACCTCGATATATCAGCGCTTTGCTAATGTGGCACGGCGTTTGCTCATGCTTTGTCAGGCAGACTTGTATCCGGCAGAGGTCCAGATCATGAGCATCAGTTTCGACAAAGCGCTCGGCATTCACGAGAAGGCGCTCGGTTTCCGCGCCCAGCGCGCCGAGGTGCTGGCCAACAATATCGCTAACGCCGACACGCCCAACTACAAGGCGCGGGACCTGGATTTCAGTTCGGTCCTCGCCGCGCAGAGCAGCAAGAACCGCGGCGACTTTGGCGTAACGCTGACCAGCAGCAAGCACATTGCTGCCGAAGGCATGGAGATCGCCGATCCCGGGTTGCGCTTTCGTACGCCGGCGCATGCTTCGCTGGATCAGAACACGGTCGATGCGCAGGTCGAGCAGGCCGCTTACGCCGAGAATGCCATCGATTTCCAGGCAAGCTTCACCTTGCTCAACAGTAAGTTCAGGGGGCTGATCGGCGCCCTGCGCGGCGAATAACAGGAGCGACCACCATGTCCCTTGGCAACGTATTCAATATCGCCGGCAGCGGCATGAGCGCGCAGAGCACGCGCCTGAACACTATCTCCAGCAACATCGCCAACGCCGAAACGGTGTCGTCCAGTGTCGACCAGACCTATCGCGCTCGTCATCCGGTGTTCGCGACCATGCTGCAGCAGGCCAATGGACAGCCCGACCAGTCGCTGTTCGCCGATCAAGGCCAGGCGGGTGTGGGCGTCCAGGTGCTGGGCGTCGTCGAGGATCAAAGTGAGCTGCAGGCGCGTTACGAGCCGAATCATCCGGCGGCGAATGCCGAAGGCTACGTTTATTACCCCAACGTCAATGTCGTCGAAGAGATGGCCGACATGATTTCCGCAAGCCGTTCGTTCCAGACCAACGCTGAGTTGATGAACACAGCCAAGACCATGCTGCAGAAAGTTCTGACCCTGGGTCAGTAACCCTAACGAGAGATAGCCATGAGCACGACAGGCGGCGTCGGCGGTACCGGTTCGGTACTCGACCAGTACCAGATCAAGGATCGCGAAACCAAGAGCAAGGATCTTGGCAAGAACGAATTTCTCGAGTTGCTGGTCACCCAGTTGAACAACCAGAACCCGCTCGAACCACAGGAGAACGGCGAGTTCATCGCGCAGCTGGCGCAGTTCAGTACCGTCGAAGGCGTAGAGAAACTGAATTCGAGCATGGAGACGATGCTGTCTGGGTATCAGTCTTCCCAGGCGCTGCAGGCGTCTTCGCTGGTAGGGCGCAAGGTCATCGTGCCGACCGATAAGGCGGTTGTGGATACCAGCGAGACGTTCAAGGCCAGCCTGGTTTTGCCCACATCCAGCAGCAATGTTTCGGTCAACATCTATGACAGTGCCGGCACCGTCGTCAACCGGATCAACATGGGTCAACAGGAAGCCGGCAACGTCTCGTTCATGTGGGACGGCAAGGACTCGAGCGGCAAGACCTTGCCGCCGGGGGCGTACAAATTCGAAGCACAAGCTACCTACCAGGGCGAAACCAAGGGTTTGTACACCCTGCTTCCCGCCAACGTAGACAGCGTCACTCTCGGACAGAACGGCGGGGAGCTGATGCTCAACCTGGCCGGGGTTGGCAGCATTGCGCTGTCGCAAGTCCAGGTCATCGGTCAGTAATCGCCGGCCCGGTCCGGTAACAGGAGCAATTCATGTCGTTCAACATTGGCCTCAGCGGCATGCGTGCCGCCAGCAAAGACCTCAACGTCACGGGTAACAACATTGCCAACGCCGGTACTGCGGGCTTCAAGCAGTCACGGGCAGAGTTTGCCGATGTGTACGCCTCGTCCGTGCTCGGCACCGGTAAGAATCCGCAGGGCAGTGGTGTGCTGCTGGCCAACGTGTCGCAGCAATTCAACCAGGGCAACATCAACTACACCCAGAACGCGCTGGATCTGGCGATCAACGGCAACGGCTTTTTCCAGGTCAGCAATAACGGCGCGCTGAGCTATACCCGTGCGGGTTACTTCGGGACCGACAAGCAAGGCAACCTTGTCGATAACTTCGGCTACCACCTGCAGGGTTACTCGGTCGATGCCAACGGCAACATCCAGACCGGGCAAGTCAGCGATCTGAAGATCCAGACAGCCAGCCAGGAGCCCAAGGCCACGACCAAGGTCACCCAGGGGTTCAACCTCAACTCGACCAATACCCAGCCGATCAATACGCCGTTCGATCCGGCTGATCCCTTGAGTTACAACTCGTCCACCTCGACGAACATCTATGACGAGCAGGGTAATGCGCACGTCATGACGCAGTATTTCGTCAAGAGCGGCACGGCCAATACCTGGCAGATGAATGTGCTTATCGACGGACGCAACCCGGCGGATCCGGTCAACAGCACGGCACCCAGCAGCACCACGCTCGAGTTCAGCCCGTCGGGTAGCTTGCTCACACCGGCGAGTGGTAGCACGGCGATTGCCGGTTGGCAGCCTGCGGTCCACAACACCGACGGCAGCTGGTCGCTGAACAACGCGGCGCCCGCTGCCGGGCTGGATGTCTCGGTCGACATGCGCGGCTCCACCCAGTACGCCAGCGCCTTCGCCGTCAACAGTGTCGCGCAGGACGGCTACACCACGGGTGAGCTGGCAGGCCTTGAAATCAGCGAGTCGGGTGAGATCTTCGCTCGCTACACCAATGGTCAGTCCAAGGTGCAGGGCCAGATCATCCTGGCCAACTTCGCCAACGTGCAGGGCCTGACCCCGGTCGGCAAGACCCAGTGGGTACAGTCGTTCGAATCCGGTGAGCCGGTGCGCAACCCGCCTGGTAGCGGTACGCTGGGTTCATTGCAGGCTGGCGCGCTGGAAGATTCCAACGTCGAGCTGTCGGACCAGCTGGTGAACCTCATCGTCGCGCAGCGCAACTACCAGGCGAACGCGAAGACCATCGAAACCGAAAGCGCCATCACCCAGACGATCATCAATCTCCGGTAATCGACTGCAGTCGTACCGAGGCGGCGGGAAATTGCCGCCTCAGGATTTACAGGCCCTTCGGGGCCTTTTTTGTTGTCATTAATCCTTTGTTAATCAAAGTGTTATGGGGTGGCATCTTCTTTGGCATGCCTATTGCTGAACCAATCAGTAACGATCTGCTTTGCGTCAATTTGTGTAACGGAGGTTCCATGGACAAGATGCTCTATGTAGCGATGACGGGGGCGAGTCAGAACTCTCGCGCCCAGCAGGCGCATGCCAACAACCTGGCGAACATCTCGACCACGGGCTTCCGTCGCGACTTCGAGCAGGCGCGCTCGATGCAGGTGTTCGGTGACAGCTTTCCGGCACGTGTCTATGCGATGAGCGAGCGCCCCGGGACGGATTTCAGCTCCGGCACCTTGCAGGAAACCGGGCGGGACCTGGACGTCGCCGTCGAGGGCGACGGCTGGATCGCTGTTCAGGCACCCGATGGCAGCGAAGCCTATGCCCGGACCGGCAGCCTGAACATCGACACGCTCGGCATGCTGAGGACCGGCGACGGTTTGCCGGTGCTCGGCAATGCCGGTCCGATCGCGGTACCGCCGGAAGAGAAGGTAGAAATCGGCGCCGACGGTTCGATCAGCATTCGCGCCCTGGGTGAAGACCCGAATGTCGTGGTCACGGTCGATCGGCTGAAGCTGGTCAATCCTGATCCCAAACAGCTGGAGAAGGGCACCGACGGCCTGATCCGGATGAAAGATGGCAAGCCCGTCGAGGCGGATGCGGCGGTGCGCGTGACCTCAGGCTTCCTTGAGGCGAGCAACGTCAATGCCGTGGCGGAGATGACGTCGATGCTCGCACTGTCCCGTCAATTCGAGCTTCACGTGAAGATGATGCGCACCGCAGAAGAAGATGGTGCCGCTGCGGCCCGAGTCTTGCAGATCAGCTAATCAAACTACGCGGCGCGCCCAGATTCCGGCGCCATAGGAGAACAACATGCTTCCAGCACTGTGGGTGAGCAAGACAGGTTTGTCCGCGCAGGACATGAACCTGACGACCATTTCCAACAACCTGGCCAACGTATCCACCACGGGTTTCAAGAAAGACCGGGCTGAATTTCAGGATCTGCTGTATCAGATCCGCCGTCAGCCGGGCGGACAATCCAGCCAGGACAGCGAACTGCCGTCCGGCCTGCAGCTGGGTACGGGTGTCCGTATCGTCGGTACCCAGAAGCAGTTCACCGCCGGTAGCTTGCAGACCACCGAGCAGCCGCTCGACATGGCGATCAATGGCCGTGGCTTCTTTCAGGTCCTGTTGCCGGACGGCACCGTGTCCTACTCGCGTGACGGCAGCTTCCACCTGAACGCTGACGGCCAGATCGTCACCTCCAACGGTTACGCCCTGGAACCGGCCATCGTCGTGCCGCCGGAAACTCAGACCTTCACCGTGGGCGAGGACGGCACCGTGTCCGTCACCACCCTGGGCAACCCGGCGCCGCAGATCATCGGCAACATTCAGACCGCCGACTTCGTCAACCCGGCTGGCCTGCAAGCCATGGGCAGCAACCTGTTCCTGGAAACCGCTGCCAGTGGCGCGCCACAGGTCAGCACCCCGGGCCTCAACGGACTGGGCACGGTACTGCAGAACACACTGGAAAACTCCAACGTCAGCGTCGTCGAGGAACTGGTGAACATGATCACCACGCAGCGCGCCTACGAGATGAACTCGAAAGTCATCTCCACGGCCGACCAGATGCTGTCTTTCGTTACCCAGCAGCTGTAACAGCTATCAGCCGCTGGATTGAGGTGAATATGCGCCGCTTGTTGTCTGTCCTTCCGTTGATGCCCGCCGTGATCCTGTCCGGTTGCATGGCGCCGGCTCCGAAGCCCAACGATCCGTATTACGCGCCGGTGCTTCCGCGCACGCCGTTGCCGGCTGCACAGAACAACGGCGCGATCTATCAGGCCGGGTTCGAAACCAATCTGTACGACGATCGGAAGGCGTATCGGGTCGGCGACATCATCACCGTCACGCTCAACGAGAAGACGCAGGCAAGCAAGAATTCCAACTCGAAGATCTCCAAGGACAGCAACGCCAACATCGGCCTCGGTTCGCTGTTCGGCGGCGCCGTGTCGATGGCTAATCCGCTGACCGGCAACAATATGAGCCTCGGCGCCGAGTACGAAGCGTCGCGCGATACCTCCGGCTCGGGGCAGGCAGGGCAAAGCAACAGCCTGTCCGGCTCGATCACCGTGACCGTCTCCGATGTGTTGCCCAACGGCATCCTGGCGATCCGCGGCGAGAAGTGGATGACGCTCAATACCGGCGACGAGTTGGTGCGCATTGCCGGCTTGGTGCGCTCGGACGATATCGCGACCGACAATACCGTGCCCTCGACCCGCATCGCCGACGCCCGCATCACCTATTCCGGTACCGGCGCGTTCGCCGATGCCAGCCAGCCGGGTTGGCTGGATCGCTTCTTCATCAGCCCGTTGTGGCCATTCTAAGCAGGTGCAGGTAATGAAACTGTTCAGCTCGATCCTGCTGGCCCTGCTGTGCGTCGCGGCCATCCCCGCGCACGCCGAGCGGCTGAAGGACATCGCGACCATTCAAGGGGTGCGTAGCAACCAATTGATTGGTTACGGCCTGGTGGTCGGCCTCAACGGCAGCGGTGACCAGACCACGCAGACGCCGTTCACCGTGCAGACCTTCAACAACATGATGGCGCAGTTCGGCATCAAGGTGCCGGCCGGCGGCAATGTTCAGTTGAAGAACGTCGCGGCAGTATCGATTCACGCTGAGCTGCCACCGTTCGCCAAGCCGGGCCAGACCATCGACATCACCGTGTCGTCGATCGGCAACGCCAAGAGCCTGCGTGGCGGCAGCTTGCTGATGGCGCCGCTGAAGGGGATCGATGGCAACGTCTACGCCATCGCTCAGGGCAACCTCGTCGTGGGTGGCTTCGATGCCGGTGGTGCGGACGGTTCGCGCATTACCGTCAATATTCCTTCGGCCGGTCGGATCCCCGGTGGCGCGACGGTTGAACGGCCAGTACCCACCGCCTTCAACCAGGGCACCACCCTGACGATGAATCTCAACCGCCCGGATTTCACCACGGCCAAGAACATCGTCGATCACATCAACGAACTGCTTGGCCCGGGCGTGGCCCAGGCGCTCGATGGCGGCTCGATCAGCATCACCGCGCCGCTGGATCCGAGCCAGCGCGTGGACTACCTGTCGATCCTGGAAAACCTCGAGGTTGACGTCGGGCAGGCGGTGGCCAAGGTCATCATCAACTCGCGTACCGGCACCATCGTCATCGGGCAGAACGTTCGGGTTCAACCGGCGGCCGTGACCCATGGCAGCCTGACCGTCACCATCTCGGAGGATCCGCAGGTCAGCCAGCCGAATCCGCTGTCGGACGGGCAGACCGTGGTCGTGCCCAATTCGAAGGTCAAGGCGGAACAGGAAGCCAAGCCGATGTTCAAGTTCGGGCCGGGTACCACGCTGGATGAGATCGTACGGGCGGTGAACCAGGTGGGCGCTGCGCCCAGCGATCTGATGGCCATCCTCGAAGCGCTGAAACAGGCGGGTGCGCTGCAAGCAGACCTGATCGTGATCTGAGGAAAGGGACATGGAAAATCGTCTTGGTGTGAGTCGGCAGGCGCCTGATAGCGGTAGCTACTCCGACCTGAATCGGTTGAATCAGCTCAAGGTGGGCAAGGACCGCGACAGCGAAGAAAACGTGCGCAAAGTAGCGCAGGAATTCGAGTCCCTGTTCATGAACGAGATGCTCAAGTCGATGCGCTCGGCGACCGAAGTCATGTCCCAGGACAACCCGTTCAACAGCCAGGCCAGCAAGCAATATCAGGACATGCATGACCAGCAGCTCTCCGTCACCCTGTCCAAGGAGGGCGGTGGCATCGGGCTTGCCGATGTCCTGGTTCGCCAGCTGGCCAAGCAGCAGAAGCCCAGCGAAAAGCCGAATCCGTTCGCCCAGGTCGCGCAGACCGAGGGCGCGAAATGGTCGGCTAATCCCAACGCCAAGATCGCGCCGGTCGATCCTGGCCGTAACGATGTTCAATTGCTTAACCAGCGTCGTCTGGCCTTGCCGGGGCGGCTCGCCGAGCGCATGCATGCGCCAAGCGAGCCGGCGGCTCCGGTTGAGCAGATCAACCTGAAGGGCGAGGCGCAACCGCTGGTCAATCTCGACTGGAAACCGGCGACCACCTTCGCGGCGCCCAAGGATGCGCCTCTGACGATCAACGGCGTTGACGCGAGCGCGCCTGGCAAGACGCGCTTCAGCTCACCGGCCGAGTTCATCGCAACCATGCTGCCGATGGCAGAAAAGGCGGCCAAGCGTCTTGGCGTCGAGCCGCGCTTCCTCGTCGCGCAAGCTGCGCTGGAGACCGGCTGGGGCAAGTCGATCATCAAGCAGAAGGACGGTACCAACAGCCATAACCTGTTTGGTATCAAGGCCACGGGCTGGGATGGCGCCTCGGCGAAGGTGACCACGACCGAGTATGTCAATGGCAAGGCGACCAAAGAGGTTGCTGGATTCCGGGCCTATGACTCGTTCGAACACAGTTTCAACGATTACGTGCGGATGTTGGAAAACAACGAGCGCTACAAGCCGGCGATCCAGGTGGCCAGCGCGTCAGGCAACTCCGAACGTTTCGTCAACGAATTGCAGCGGGCCGGTTACGCGACCGATCCGCAATATGCGCGCAAGATCAATCAGATCGCCCGCAAAGTGCAGGCCTATCAGACTATTGCCGACGCCGGTACGGCGCCCGCCATGCGGACTAGGGGTTAATCATGGCTGACTTACTGAACATTGGCCTGTCCGGTCTGAGCGCCAGCAAGAGCCAGCTGTCCATCACCGGTCACAACATCAGCAACGTCAATACGCCGGGCTTCAGCCGGCAGGATGCCTCTCAGGCGACGCGTGTTCCGCAGTTCAGCGGTGCCGGCTATGTCGGCTCGGGCACGACGCTGGTGGAAATCCGTCGCAGCTATAGCGAGTTCCTGACCAGCCAACTGCGCAGCAGCACGTCGCTGAGCAGTGACGTGCAGGCCTATAAAGGCCAGATCGACCAGCTCGATTCCCTGCTGGCCGGCAGCACGACCGGTATCACGCCGTCGCTGCAGAAGTTCTTCTCGGCCATGCAGACCGCTGCGGAGGACCCTGCCAATATTCCGGCACGTCAGCTGGTGCTGGCAGAGGCCGAAGGGCTTGCCCGCCGCTTCAACACCGTGGCGGACCGGCTGAGCGAGCAGAACAATTTCACCAACAGGCAGATGGCGGCGGTGACCGACCAGATCAACCGCCTGGCGGGCAGCATCGGCAGCCTCAACAATGCCATCGCCACGGCGTCGGCCAACGGCCAACAGCCCAACGATTTGCTCGATGCGCGCGACGAGGCGGTGCGGCAGCTCTCGACCTACATCGGCGTTACCGTAACGCCGCAAGACGACAACAGCTTCAACATTTCGGTGGGCACTGGCCAGCCGCTGGTGGTGGGTAGCACCGTCAGCCGCTTGGAAGTCGTTCCCGGACAGGGCGACCCCAATCGCCATGAGATTCAGTTTGTCAGCGGTAGCTCGCGGCAGGGGATTACCTCGCAGATCACCGGTGGCGAACTGGGCGGGTTGATCCGTTATCGCAGTGAAGTGCTGGATTCGACGATGAATTCGCTGGGTCGTCTTGCGCTGTCGGTGAGTGATCAGGTCAATACCCAATTGGGGCAGGGCTTGGATCTGAAGGGGCAGGTCGGCAAGGCCCTGTTTGGTGATTACAACGCACCGGCACTGGCGAAGCTCAGAGTCACGGCGTTTGCCGGCAATAGCTCGACCGCGCAGCCGCTTCTGAACGTCACCAACACCAGCGCGCTGACCACCAGCGACTACCTCATGGAGTACGACGGGGCTGGTTACAAGATTCGTCGGCTCAGCGACAGCCAACTGATGAATGTGTCTGGTGCGCCAAACGGCCCCTTGACCATTACCGATCAGGACGGGCGCGATCAGGGATTCCAGATTGCGCTGGGCAGTCCGCTGCCCGCTGCTGGCGACAAGTTCACGTTGCAGCCGACTCGTCGTGGCGCTGCCGATGTCAGCGTAACCCTCGATCAGGCCGATCAACTGGCCTTCGCGGCGGTTGCCAGTGCACGCTACAACCTGCAAAACGCGGGTACCGGCGCCATCGGCCAGCCCGATATGGTCTCGGCGCCGTCGCCGATCGATCTCAACGAACTCAAGACAGCGTTTGGTAGCGGGCTGAATCTGAGCGCGACCGTCAATGCCGATGGCAGCTATACCCTGACCGGTGCGGCCTCGCTGCCGAGTGGCTGGGCTTATGTCGATGCCAATGGCGCTCCGCTGGTGGACGGCAGTGGTAACCCGCAGGAGCCGACGCTTCAGGGCGGTACGAGCAATACCGTTCGATTGGCCTACACCGCCGCGTCTGGGGCGACCTATCAGTTCGATTTCAGCGTCAGCGGCCGGCCCAAGGCCAACGATAGCTTCTCGTTGTCCTTCAACCAGGGCGGCGTCTCGGACAACCGCAATGCGTTGAAACTCGTCGACCTGCAGACGAAGCAGACCGTCGGGGTGGACTCAGCCGTGGCAGGAAGCGGTTTCAGCTTCACCGACGGCTACGGCGAGCTGGTCGAGCGGGTTGGTACCTTGACCGCCCAGGCGCGCATGGACAGCGATGCGACGAGCGCCATCCTCAAACAGGCCACCGACAACCGGGACTCGCTCTCAGCGGTGAACCTGGACGAGGAAGCGGCTAACTTGATCAAGTTCGAGCAGTACTACAACGCCTCGGCTCAGATCATTCAAGTTGCCCGCTCGATGTTCGATACATTGATCAGTACCTTCAGGTAATAGGACCGGCCATGCGCATCTCGACCCTACAAGCATTCAATAACGGCGTGACCGGCATCCAGCGCAACTACTCCAATGCCACGCGCACCCAGGAGCAGATCAGTACGGGAAATCGGATCCTGACGCCGGCCGACGACCCGGTCGCCTCGGTGCGCCTGCTTCAGCTTGAG
This sequence comes from Stutzerimonas stutzeri, assembly GCF_019090095.1. Classification (NCBI taxonomy): domain Bacteria; kingdom Pseudomonadati; phylum Pseudomonadota; class Gammaproteobacteria; order Pseudomonadales; family Pseudomonadaceae; genus Stutzerimonas; species Stutzerimonas stutzeri. The sequence goes on from NZ_JAGQFP010000002.1 coordinate 2,000,440, forward strand.
CAGCAGCAGAATGTGCTTGGCCAGTATGACTCCAACCTGACGGCCGCCAAGAACAGCCTGACGCAGGAAGAGGTGACCCTGAATTCGGTCAATACCGTGCTCCAGCGTGTCCGCGAACTGGCGGTCAATGCCGGTAACGGTGCGCTCGATCCACAAGATCGCAAGGCCATTGCCGCAGAACTCGGCGAGCGTGAAGACGAGCTGCTGTCGCTGATGAACACCCGTAACGCGCGTGGTGAATACCTCTTCGCGGGTTTCCAGGGGAAAACGCAACCCTTCGTCCGGGCAGCGGACGGTAGCTACAGCTACCAGGGCGACGAGGGGCAGCGGAAACTGCAGATCGCAAGCTCTCTTAGCATCCCTATCAGTGACAGCGGCAAATCCATTTTCGAAAGCGTGACGAATGCCGGGCGTCTGGGTGCGGCAGTCTCTGATCAAGCTACCTCGACGTTGAAGGTTTCAGGCGCGCTGGTCAGTGATGAGGTCTCGTTTGCTGATCTTGGTGGTCTGGAGATTACGTTCGGCGCGAGTCCGAACGAGAAGAGCTACAGCGTCGCCGATGCCAGTGGAAATGTGATCAGCACCGGTAGTTTGAACAATGACGAAAAAAAGGAGAACAAACTGGTAGTTGGCGGGGTGACGCTTTTCATCAGCGGTCAACCAACTGCCGGTGAGGTCATTACGATCCCTGAAAACGGAAATCCTAAACAAGGCGTTCTCGACACCATCGCCAACCTGCGCAAGGCTCTGGAAGAACCGGCAACCGACAACGCTGGCGTACGCGACGCCGTCGCTGTCGCCCTGACCAACCTCGACCATGGCATGGTCAGCGTCGACGCCGCACGCGGCAATATCGGTGCGCGGTTGAATGTCATCGAAACCACCCAGACCGATAACGCGGATGTCACGCTGGTCAACAAAGGCGTTCAGGCGGATTTGCGTGAGCTCGACTATGCCGAAGCCTTGTCCCGGCTTTCCATGCAGACGGTCGTGCTCGAAGCTGCCCAGCAAAGCTACGTGAAGATCGCCGGCTTGAGCCTGTTCAACGTCATGCGCTGAGTCTGGGCATAGCGCGGCGTGGGTCACACAACGGCCGTCCGGATTTGACTTGTGGTCCTGGCGTTTTAGAGTGTGCTGGCGGCGCATGGAGTACCGCGTCGTTTATTCGACAATCAAAGGGATGTGAAAAATGATCAAGTCTGTTCTCTGCGCAACACTCTTCGCACTGCTCACAAGCGTATCGGCCGGCAGCTTCGCGGCGAAAAAAACCGAGCCTGTTGAAGCTGCGAAAGTCGCTGCCACTCAATCGGTGGCAATCAATCTCAATACGGCGGATGCTGAAACCCTGACCCGCGAGCTGAAGGGCATCGGCGCAGCGAAGGCGGAGGCTATCGTCGCCTACCGCGAAGCGCATGGCCCGTTCAGCTCGGTTGATGATCTGCTCGAAGTCAAAGGCATTGGTGCGGCGACACTGGAAAAGAACCGCGCGAAACTGAGCCTGAACTAAACCGATTGAGGCATGCTCAAGAAGGCCGGTCGCGAGACCGGCTTTTTTGTTCCTGTTGCAAACGCGGTGAGGCCAGAAACGGATCGGTGTATAGCCAGGTTTGATAAGGCTGAACGGCTGGTGATCGTCCGTTGTCTCTATTAGAACCAGTAGCCGGCTTTGTCTAGTCCTTTTAAAGCCGAAATTGCCTTAAAAAAGCGTTGACATGTTACGGTTATGCACATTCTGGAAAGCGTAACCGAGCGATTCGGCAGTACCCATCCAGGTAATTTTGCGGCGTTGCTAACTCGCTGATTTGAAAGGATTTATTTGCGCTGAACAAAAACCCATCGATCTGTTTGTAGGCCGCGTCGGGCGGGCGTTTGGAGCAGTCATCCATAATCTGTTCACAAGGTTATCCACAGGTTCTGTGGATAAACGCCAAGTGCTTATTCCACGCGGGTTTGGGAGGTATTGACGATGAAAGCTCCTTGGACATTCTTCAAATATCTTCCTATGGCGCAGCGGGTACTCGCCAAGGGCCGGTTACCTGTGGTGCTTCTGGCGGTTGCTCGCAAGCGCTCTGCCCGGGGAGGGCTACTCAAGGGCTTGCGCGAAGATCTAGGCCTGCTGCAAGCGCTCTGCGTGGCGTGGTGGCGGGGCGAGTACCGAGCCATCAGCAAACCTGCTCTGGTCGCTGCGGTAGCCGGTCTGCTGTACTTCCTGTCACCGATGGACGCCATTCCCGACTGGCTTCCCGGCCTGGGTTTCGTTGATGATCTCGCTGTCCTGGGCTGGGTCATGCGCAAGTGGTCCGGCGAGCTCCAGGCTTTTCAGACCTGGCGAGACAACCAATCGGCTGATGTGCAGGCGGACATCGCTCGGTTACCTTCGGCAGATGAGCCGATGGCGGAGGATGTCAGCCAGACGCGCCGCCGCCCGACGTAGGAGTAGCGCGTTTAATTCTTTGGAGCGATCGGCGAATCACGTCGTATTCACTCTTAAGTGCGGGCGTTTACGCTTAAAAACGACTCCCAGACTGTTAAGCTTCGCCTTTACGGAATATTAGCGAGCGGGGTGGCGGATGAGTGTCCAGGTCATCATGCGTGACGGCATACCAGACTATGCCGTGCTGCCTTGGGATGAATATCAAGCACTGTTGAAGGCGTGTGGCAAGGGGCCTGTCCCGACCGCGGGGCAGCAAGCCGCGGCCGTTTTGCCTAAATTCAGTGAGTTGCGTGCGATGCGAGAAGCCAAAGGCATGGCGCAGGATGCCGTGGCACGAGCGGTTGGCATCAGTCCGTCCTATCTGAACCTTATCGAAAGCGGTGAGAGAGACCCGGGAGAGGCGATACGCCGTTCACTGGCGCGTGCGATGGAGATCGATGGATGGGCGCAGGAGAGTTGAAAGGCGCTGCGTCGTCGATTCGTATCAGCCGTCCGCACTGGCAGGCACTGCTGGACGAATTGACCGATGCTCGACGTCAGCGGCATCTGGTGACGTATCGCGCGTTGGTCGAGCGGCTGCAATTACCCGCGCCGGCAATGCAGACACTGACAGCCGCCCTGGAGCACCTGGCAGCGCTGGATGCACGTGCCGATAGGCCACTGCGCAGCGCTTTGGTGATCAGTCAGGGTGCAAGCCGATTGCCGCGTACGGGATTCTTCGAATGCGCGGCTCGGCTTGGACGATTCTCCGGCCCGGCCGACGGGGCCGCTGCCGCCTCCTGGCATGCCGGCGAAGTCGCTCGCGTTTTTGAGTTCGATTATCCGGAGGCGCTGTAATGCTACTCAAGGTTCGAGCACGCGTGGGTTACGGGGTCGCGCGCAAGCTGCTAGGCGTCCGGCGGGCCGTACAACAGCCCAAGCTATGGCGATGGATGGAAGGCCAGTTCGCACGTATGGCCGCAATCGGCGACCCCAAGGCACAGAGCTTCTACGGTCATATGCTGCTGTTCCGCGGTCAGGGCTACGGCGCCAGGCGCGAGGGCATTCGCCTGTTATGTCTCGCTGCCGAGCGTGGCGATGCCAAGGCGGCCTATCAGATGGGCGTCATCAGTCTCAGCGAGGATGCCACGCACGGTCCCGATGGCGTCCAGGCGGCACGGTGGTGGAAGCTCGCCGACGAGGCCGGGCATCCATTGGCGGCGACCCGTCTGGCGCAGCTCTATAGCGCGGGCGGCCATGGCCTGCCCGCGGATCGCCAGCAAGCCGAGTATTACAAGGCCAGCGCAGCCAGAGCGGGGCTTTGATATTCCGCCGAACCTGGCGCCGTTTCGATCGTATAGAGGCTGTATCCGGCCTCCTGCTTGGCGCGACGCTTGGCTTGCGAGGCGAGTCCAGCCAGGCCGGCGGCATCGAGCTGCCCTTTGGTGTCGGGCCTGAGGTGGACGGCGCCGACCGAGAGTGAGAGCAGCGGATAGCGCTGCTGGCCGCCCTGTCGCCCTTCGGCGACAAAGCAGCCCTCTGCCAGATGGTCATTTCGGTAGAACGACCGACAGCGCTGCTCGAATGCGATGAACAACTGGCTGATCCGCGTCGACCACTCTTTGGATTTCATGACCAGCAGAAAGTCATCACCGCCGATGTGGCCAACGAAGTCACAGCTCGGATCGACCTGCTGATCCAGGCAATGTGCGAGGCACAGGAGCACCTCGTCGCCTTTGGCGTAGCCGTAAAGGTCGTTGAAGGGCTTGAAATGATCGATGTCGACGTAGCAGATCACCGCCTCCTGGCCCTGCCGCAAAAGTCGCGATAGGCATTGTTGGATAGGCACATTGCCGGGCAGCAACGTCAGCGGGTTGGCATGGCGCGCCTGCTGTATCTTCATTTCCGTGATCAGCTTGAGCACGTCGATTACCCGACCCAGGCCGTGATAGCGCCCGTCGACGGTGATGATGAAGTCTTCGTCGATGCGTTGCCGGGCGCGGCTGGTCAGAAGCCGGCTGACCTGTTGCAGTGATTGACCCAGTTCCACGGCCAGGAAATCTTCGCTCATCAGGCGGCTGATGGGTTTGCGTGCCAGCAAGTCGGTTGCGAACGGTTTGAGCAGCGCGTCCGACAACAGGCTTCGATGGACGATGCCCACAGGTATGTCGCTCGCGTCCAGTACGGCGACAGAATTCAGGTTCGCCTGCAGGCGGAACAACTCCAGAACGTCGCTCGTCGGACGCGAGACGGCGACCGCGGACTGTTTCAAAACCAGCGCGGACAGGTCCGCCTGATCCTCCAAAGAGGCGTCGTTGCGATTGCCATGCTCCGGCAGCTTCACGGCGGCATCGGGGCTTGGCTCTTCTTCCGGCCGGCCAAGCAGATAGCCTTGCACCAGATCGACGCCCATTTCGGACAGGACCCTGAGCTCTTCGCTCAGCTCGATCCCTTCTGCGATGACCTGGGCTCGCGAGGCCCTTGCAATTTTCATGATCGACTCGACGAACTCGCGCTTGACCCCATCCCGGTGAATGCCATCGATGAAGTAGCGGTCGATCTTGACGTAATCGGGACGCAGCTCCGACCACATGCGCAATCCCGAATAGCCGGCGCCCAGATCATCAAGCGCAATCGAGAAGCCCATGTCGCGGTAATGACGCAGCGCGGCGTCGAGCAATTCGAAGTCGTCAGTCGGCGTTTGCTCGGTCAGCTCGATGACCACCCGGTCCGCCGGGATGCGGTATTTGCGCAGCAGCTCCAAGGTATAGCCGGGGCGGTGGGTGGCATCCAGCAAGGTCTCCGGGGATACGTTGAGGAACAGTTTTCCCTGCAATTGCTGCTGGCTATAACGGTGGCAGGCGTTTTCGCGGCAGGTCATCTCCAGTTCATTGAGCCGGCCGGCATGCCGGGCGGCCGCGAGCAGGTTGATGGGGGAGTGCAGCGCAGTGTTCGAAGGGCCGCGCGTCAGCGCTTCGTAGCCGAGAACGCGTCGCTGTGAAAGCGAGACGATGGGCTGGAAGAGGCTGGTGATGTCGCCGTGAGCGAGGATGTTATCCAGCGTGCTCAACTGCTCGGTGACGGTCATGGTGATCCCGTGATGGCCGTGAAATGTGCGAAGGGCCGCACAATGGCGGCCCTTCGTATTTCACGACGCAATGATGTCATTTTGATGACATTCAGGATCTACTGGCTGATGGACTGATTTTTCGCTACCGCCTTCTGCAAGCCCAGGTAGTCAAGCAGGATTCGACCACTTTCGGAGAGATACGCGTCCTCTTCGGGTTTCACCTTCTTGTCTTCCTCCACGTGCGGAGTCGTTTCATCATCGCGCTCGAGCTTGGCCAGTGGCTCTTCGCCCTTGGCCTTGCGCAGCGCGTTTTCCAGCGCCAGTTGACGCTTTTCGATGCTCTCTTGCTGGGCGCGACGCTTCTCTTCGTTGAGGCTGATGGTCGTCTCGTGGGTAAGTTCCTGGGTCAATGCGAGGCGATCACGGGTAAAGACGAAATCAGGATTCTGATCGGTTCGTGCTTCGTGGCGGGCCTTGAGCTCTGCGAGGAACGGCTTGAACGGGTTCGCGCCCGGGTTGATAGCGGCCCGAATGCTGTCCCAGGGCATCGCTTCGGGCAGTGCGCTCTCGCCGATTTCCTTGGTGTCTACCTCAGCAGGGTAGGAAACGTCTGGAATCACGCCCTGGTGCTGCGTGCTCTGCCCGGAGACGCGATAGAACTTCGCCAGGGTGAGTTTGAGTTCACCATGGTTGAGTGGTTGCACGGTCTGTACGGTGCCCTTGCCGAAGGTCTGGCCACCGACGATCAGCGCACGATGGTAGTCCTGCATGGCACCGGCAAAGATTTCGGAAGCCGACGCGGATAAACGGTTGACCAGGACCGCCAGCGGGCCCTTGTAAAACGCGCCTTGATGCTCGTCAGCGAGCACGTCGACGCGACCATCACTGTTACGTACCAGCACCGTCGGGCCCTGGTCGATGAACAGTCCAGTCAGTTCAGTGGCTTCCTGAAGCGAGCCTCCACCGTTGTTGCGCAGGTCGATGATGACGCCGTCGACGTTCTCTTGCTTGAGCTCCGTCAGCAGCTTTCTAACGTCGCGGGTGGTGCTCTTGTATTCCTTGTCGCCCGCGCGCAGGGCCTTGAAGTCGAGATAGAACGCCGGTACTTCGATGACGCCAAGCTTATAGCTATGGCCATCCTGTTCGAGGTTGAGTATCGACTTCTTCGCGGCCTGCTCTTCGAGCTTCACGGCTTCACGGGTGATGGCTACCACCTTGCTGCTTTGATCATTGGGCGCATTGCTGGCGGGGATGACTTCGAGACGAACGACCGAGCCTTTAGGGCCGCGGATGAGCTTGACCACCTCGTCGAGCCGCCAGCCAATGACGTCGACGATTTCCTCGTCGTTCTGGCCTACGCCGACGATCTTGTCGGCCGGAGCGATCTGTTTGCTTTTCTCGGCAGGGCCTGCCGGTACCAGGCGTACCACCTTCACGTACTCGTTGTCGCTCTGCAGCACGGCACCTATCCCTTCCAGGGAAAGGCTCATGTTGATGTCGAAGTTCTCCGCGTTGTCAGGCGACAGGTACTGGGTATGTGGGTCGTAAGACTGGGCGAACGCGTTGATGTACGTCTGGAAGACATCTTCACCACGGGTTTGCTCGAGCCGCGACAGCTGGTTCTTGTAGCGCTTGGTAAGCAGTTCTTCGATGGCCTTTGGCTCCTTGCCGGCGATCTTCAGTCGCAGCACTTCGTCCTTGACGCGCTTGCGCCAGAGATCGTCCAGCTCTTGCTCGTTCTTTGGCCACGCGGCGTTCTCTCGGTCGACCAGCAGCTCCTCGTCGAGCGTGAAGTCGAAGCTGTCCACGCCTTTTTCCAGCAGGCTCAGTGCATATCGGAGCCGGCTCTGCAGGCGCTCCAGGTGCACCTTGTAGATCGCGAAACCGGGTTCGAGATTGCCGTTCTTCAGAAAGTTGTCGAACTCGTTGCGCCAGGCTTCGAACTCGGCGATATCGCCGGCGGTGAAGTAGCTGCGCGACGGGTCGAGCATCTTGATGTAGCTGTCGAAGATCTTCGCCGAGCGAGCATCATTGAGCGGCGGCTTGTTGTAGTGGTGCCGCTTGAGCAGTTCTACGACGTTGAGGCTGGCGATCACCTGGTCACGATCAGGCTGCAGATAGTCCCAGTCATGCCCATCGGCGGGTTTGGCCGTGGCGATAGCCGCCTGCAGGCCTAGCAGCAGGGCAACGACGCCCGCAGTCAAGGATCGTTTCATCTCGGAAGGGCGGCGCGAGGCTGGGTTATAACGCATAGTTGGCCATCAATTAGGGTGTCGGGACGGGGGCCCGGCGGGAAAACAATAGCCCGGTGGTAGCCTGCGGCTTGCATGCCGCGACGCCTCTCACACCAGGACGGTAGGGCGAGCCCCGCAGCACACCTTACCGAATCGGCAAGCGGTACGTGTAGATGGGAGTATCGCGTTGTGGCCTGTGGCAGAAAATCATCGACGGCCTGCACTGCCAGCCGGTACCGGTTGAGCGGGCGTAGGCAGAACCACTATGGAGGCTGCCTTGAGGCATTGCAAGGCATCCGCCGACTGCTTGGTGCAACCAGGGCAAATCTGTGACGCCGAGATCGAGGCCGGGTTCCTGCCGTTGTCGCACGGCAGGCTGCATTGCCACGTATTCGGCACAAGCGGCCACGCGAATGCGGGCGCTCTGGTGTCTGCCGGTGATGCCTCAGGGCAGGTCGGGACTCGAATAGAAGGCGCTGAGCACCTTGACCAGGTGCGTCAGGTCCTGGCTGCCGGCCAGCTCGCGGATCGAATGCATGCCGAAGGTCGGTAGACCGATATCGACGGTCCGTACACCGAGCTGACTGGCGGTAATGGGGCCGATGGTCGAGCCGCAACCCATGTCGCTGCGGGTAACGAAGCTCTGTACCGATACTTCGTTTTCCAGGCACAGATGACGGAAGAACCCCGCGGTTTCGCTGCTGGTGGCATAACGTTGATTGCTGTTGACCTTGATGACCGGTCCGGCATTGAGTTTCGGGCCGTGATTACCGTCATGCTTGTCGGCGTAATTGGGATGTACCGCATGCGCATTGTCGGCCGAGATCAGCAGCGAGCGGTTGATGCTGCGTTGAAAGGCTTCGCCTTCGGGCAGGACACGGCGCAGGACCTGTTCGAGGAAGGGCCCGTCCGCGCCACACATGGACATGGAGCCGACTTCTTCATGGTCGGTACAGACCAGTACGCAGGTTTCCTCTGGGCCGGCTCGCAGCAGGGCCTGTAAGCCGGCGAAGCACGACAATAGGTTGTCGAGTCGTGCACCGGCGATGAAGTCCCCGTTCAGGCCGATGACGGCTGCGCCTTGGGTATCGTAGAAGCTCAGCTCGAAATCCAGCACCACATCGGCTACCAGCCCGTGCTCGCGACCGAGCTGGTCTGCGAGCAGAGCGCGAAAATCCGGCCGGTCTTCGCTGGCGACCTGTGCCAGGATCGGCGGCAGCTCGTTCTGGGGGTTGATCGCCCAGCCCTGATTGGCCTCGCGATTCAGGTGGATGGCCAGGCTCGGGACGACCGCAATCGGCAGTTTGAAGTCGATCAACTGGCTTTCGATACGGCCATCGCGGCTATAGGTCACGCGCCCCGCCAGGGAGAGGTCTCTATCGAACCAGGGCGCCAGCAATGCGCCGCCATAGACTTCGACACCCAACTGCCAGAACCCCTGGCGCTGCAGTTCCGGCTGCGGCTTGACCCGCAGGCAGGGACTGTCGGTGTGGGCGCCCACCATGCGCATGCCGTGCTCGATGACCGACTTGCTGCCGAGCTGGAAGGCAATGATCGCGGAGTCGTTACGGGTGACGTAATAGCGGCCACCGGGCTCGGTATGCCAGGTCTCGCGCTCGTCCAAGGCCTCGTAGCCCGCGGCTTGAAGGCTCCGCGCGAGGCTGCGGGTGGCATGGAACGGCGTAGGGGAGGCCTTGAGGTAGTCGATCAGACCCTGGTTGAGTTCTTCGCGCATGACGAGCTCCTGACTGCAAGGCCTGGGAGTTTACCGTATTGGCCGCTGCTGGCTCGACGGTAGCTCTCTGACCCGATGTGGGGTTAGAAGGGCGCCGGACAATCGAAGCGCAAACGCTCGCCGCTTTGCGGGTGGGTCAGGGAGAGCATGCTGGCGTGCAGGCACAGGCGTTCATGCGCGGCCAACGCCTGTTCGTGCGCATAGAGCCGATCGCCCAGCAGCGGATGACCGATTGACAGCATATGCACGCGCAGCTGATGCGAGCGCCCAGTGATCGGGGTCAGCTCGACGCGGCTGTAATGACCGCACCGCTCGATCACCTGCCAGTAGGTCAGGGCGTGCTTGCCATGCTCATGATCGACAACGTGCCGCGGCTTGGTTGGTGGATCGTAACGCAACGGCAAGTCGATGCTGCCGCTGTCCTGCTCGGGTTCGCCCCAGCACAGCGCGGTGTAGGCTTTTTCGGTTTCGCGATCATGGAATTGCCGGGACAGCTCGCGGTGGCTGTCGGCGTCGCGTGCAAGCACGATGAGGCCGGAGGTTTCCCAGTCCAGGCGATGAACGATACGCGCCTCGGGAAAGCCGTTTTCCTGCATCCGGGTGACCAGGCAATCCTTGTTGTCATCGGCGCGGCCGGGCACCGATAGCAGCAGGGTGGGCTTGTTGATCACCAGCAAGGCGGCGTCCTGGTGGACGATCTGGATGTTGCTCAGGGGCATCTTGGGGTTCCGCAAACGCAATCGGCGACCGAAGTCGCCGATGATGGTGCCGTGGAAAGCGAGCGGGCCATTGCCCGGTCGCTCAACGATCCGGCAGGGTAATGTTCAGCTCGAGGATCGAGCAGCTGCCCTGATCTTCCAGGGCGACCTGAACCTGATCGCTGTCGATGTTCACATATTTGCGGATCACCTCGACCAGCTCCTTTTGCAGGGCGGGCAGGTAATCCGGCTGAGTCCGCTGGCCGCGCTCGTGGGCAACGATGATCTGCAGGCGTTCCTTGGCGATGGTGGCTGGCGTTTCCTTCTTCTTGCGTTCGCGGAAGAAGTCGAGGATGTTCATTCGCGGCCTCCAAACAGTCGTTGCAGGAAGCCCTGCTTCTTCACATCGAGGAAGCGGTGACTGACTTCCTTGCCCAGCAGCCGATCAACGGCATCGCTGTAGGCTTGGCCGGCGTCGCTCTGGTCGTCGAGGATGACCGGCACGCCTTGGTTGGACGCCTTCAGTACCGCCTGAGATTCCGGAATCACGCCCAGCAGGCGGATCGACAGGATTTCTTCGACGTCCTCGACACCCAGCATCTCGCCCTTGACCACGCGCTCAGGGTTGTAGCGGGTCAGCAGCAGGTGTTCCTTGATCGGATCTTCGCCATTCTCGGCACGGCGGGACTTGCTGGCCAGCAGGCCCAGCATGCGATCCGAGTCGCGAACCGAAGACACTTCGGGGTTAGTCACGACGATGGCCTCGTCGGCGAAGTACATCGCCAGGTGCGCGCCTTTTTCGATACCGGCCGGCGAATCACAGATCACGTATTCGAAGGTCTGCGCCAGCTCGTCGATGACTTTGCCGACACCCTCGAGGGTCAGGGCATCCTTGTCACGGGTTTGGCTGGCCGCGAGCACGTAGAGGTTCTCGAGGCGCTTGTCCTTGATCAGGGCCTGGGTAAGGGTGGCGTCGCCCTGGATGACATTGACGAAGTCATACACCACGCGCCGCTCGCAGCCCATGATCAGGTCCAAGTTGCGCAGACCGACGTCGAAGTCGACGATGACGGTCTTATGGCCGCGCAAGGCGAGGCCGGTACCGATGGCAGCGCTGGAAGTGGTTTTACCAACGCCACCCTTGCCGGAAGTGACTACGAGGATCTTGGCCAAGGTGATTCACCCTAAATATGAAGTCGGGACCGTCGCCGAGTCGGCATACGGTACGCCCGTTTTGGTGCTGAAAATTCGCGGCAGTATCCGTTAAAGGCGGGTGATGTTCAACACGTCGCCGGATAGCTTCAGTTGTACGGCTTCGGTCCACAGCGGGTCGCGACGCAGATCTTCGGCGACCTTGTAACGGCCGGCGATGGAGACCATTTCCGCAGCGAGTTGCTGGCAGAAAATCCGTGCGTTGGTATCACCTTTTATGCCGGCCAGAGCGCGTCCCCGCAGCGGACCGTAGACATGGATGTTGCCATCGGCGAGAAGTTCCGCTCCAGGGCTGACCGCAGCCAGCACGATCAGGTCTCCGTCCTTGGCGTACACCTGCTGCCCGCCACGGATCGGCGTGGTGACCACCCGGGTAGGGCGGTAAACCGGTTCGGCGGGTTTCGCCGGCTCTGCTGGAGCCTTGCTGGCCAGGTCCAGCTTGCGCTCCTTGGCGCCAGACGGTGGCAGGACCGGTAGATCCAGCGCGCCGGCGGCCTCGATGATTCGAACATCGCCAGCGCGCAGCGCCAGGGTGCGCAGGCCGTGCTTGCGGCACAGTGCGATAAGCGCTGGCAGATCCAGATCGCTGTCGGTGGGCAGCTTGTCCAGCGCCAGAACCAGAGGCGTGTTGTTGAAAAAGTCCGGTGCTTGCTCGACCTTGACGGCCAGCTGTCGATCGAGACGTTCCAGGTCGTTCTGCGTCAGCTCCAGCACGGTGATGGCAAGCATGCTGCCCTTGAGCTGGAACACGGGGGCTTGGTCGAGAGGATCGGCTTGGCTCATGGTCTGCCTGCTACGGTAAATGGCGAGGACTTATAGCGGGGCAAACCGCTGGCTGCAAGTCTCGCCTGGCCGAGCGCATCGCTGCCGTGTATCGAGACCCTGCCGCATCACCGGGCGATTTGTCGCTAGAATGCGCGCTTTTATCGGTTCGGGCTTTTCAATGGATCGTCCTCGTTTTCGCGCATCCTTCCTTCGTCCGCGTTTCTGGCTGCTCTGGCTCGGCCTGGGTCTGCTGTGGCTGGTCATTCAGCTGCCGTACCGGATCCTGTTGCTGCTCGGACGAGCGCTGGGCGTGCTGATGTACCGAATGGCGCGATCGAGGCGGCACATCGCGCGGCGTAACCTGCAACTGTGTTTTCCCGAGTTGAACGAGAAGGCGCGCGAGCGGCTGCTGCGGGAGAATTTCGCTTCGTCCGGCATCGCTTTCTTCGAAATGGCAATGAGCTGGTGGTGGCCCAGGGCCCGCCTGCAGCGCCTGGCGCATATCGAGGGGCTGGAACACTTGCAGCAGGCGCAGGCCGAAGGGCAGGGCGTGATCCTCATGGCGCTGCACTTCACCACGCTGGAGATCGGCGCGGCGCTGCTGAGCCAGCGCCATACCATCGATGGCATGTACCGCGAGCACAAGAATCCGGTGTTCGATTTCGTCCAGCGTCGTGGTCGCGAGCGGCACAACCTGGATGCCACAGCCATCGAGCGTGAAGACGTGCGCGCCATGCTCAAGGTGCTGCGCGCCGGGCGCGCGATCTGGTACGCGCCGGATCAGGATTACGGCCGCAAGCAGAGCCTCTTCGTGCCCTGGTTCGGCATCAATGCGGCCACCGTCACGGCAACCACCAAGTTCGCGCGGCTGGGTAAGGCGCGGGTGATTCCTTACACCCAGGAGCGCCTGGACGACGGCAGCGGCTATCGGCTGGTCATCCACCCCCCGCTGGCCGATTTTCCCGGCGAAAGCGAAGAAGCCGACTGCCGGCGCATCAACGATTGGGTCGAAGAGGCGGTCCGGCAGCACCCGGAGCAGTATCTGTGGGCACATCGCCGCTTCAAGACGCGGCCGGAAGGCGAGCCGAACCTGTACCGCAAGCTACCGAAAAAGCCCGTCAGTCCGTGAACACGCCGTCGCGGAAGTCGCGTAGCGCCTGCTCTATCTCTTCCCGACTGTTCATGACGAACGGACCGTACTGAACGATTGGCTCACCGAGCGGGCGACCCGCCAGCAACAGCACGCGGGCATCGGCCAGCGCTTCCAGGCGCAGCAGGCCCCGCTCGGACAGCACCGCCAGCTGATGCTGGTGCAGCGTTTTGCCGGCAACGCTGATCGTGCCTTCGTAGACGTGCAGCATCAGCCGATGCCCATCGGGCAGCTGCGGCTCGAGGTGACGGCCGCTGGGCAGGTGCAGATCGAACAGCTGTGGCTCGGTCTCGGCTCGTTGTACCGCCCCGGCCAGATCGACACCCTCGGCGGTCAGTCGGCCGGCGATGACGACCGCCTCGATGCCGCTGGGCAGTCCGGCCCGAGGTATCTCGTCGGCAGCGTAATCCCGATAGTCCGGGTCGCTCATCTTGTGCTTGGCGGGCAGGTTCAACCACAGCTGGAAACCCCGCATGGCGCCTTCCTGCTGTTCGGGCATCTCGCTGTGGATGACGCCACGTGCGGCCGTCATCCATTGCACCCCGCCACTGTCGAGCAAGCCGACATTGCCCAGATGGTCCTCGTGGCGCATGCGGCCCTCGAGCATGTAGGTGATCGTCTCGAAGCCGCGGTGCGGGTGTGGCGGGAAGCCGGCGATGTATTCGTCGGGCTGGGTCGAGCCGAATTCGTCCAACATCAGAAAGGGATCGAACCGCTCCGGTGTTGCGCCACCGAACAGCCGGGTCAGGCGAACACCGGCACCGTCCGAGGTGGGGCGGCCAGTGCTGATGTGCTGGATCTGTCGCAGGGTCATGGCAATGCTCCAAGTCGCTGATCGGGAGAGACTACCGGCAGCGGCTCGATGCATGGATGAGAAAACTACGCCGTTCCTATCGAACGGATCGATCACTCATCGATTTGCAGCTCGCGGGCGCGGGTGTAGACATAGCGCACCTTTTCGTACTCGAACGGCGAGTTGAGCTGGCCGTAGCGCAGCGGGGTGGAGTAGCGAATGTCGATCAGGCGCAACGCCGTGAGGCCGAACTCGCCACCGCTGGCTTCGGCATAGCTGAAATAGTCGACCTGGCGTTCCACGCTGAAGTCCGCGACCTGCCCCGTGGCGTCACGCAGATTGGACGGGCCCAGTGCCGGCAGGATCAGATAGGGGCCGTGGGGCACGCCGTAGAAACCGAGCGTCTGGCCGAAATCCTCCTTGTAGCGGGGCAGCCCCATTCGCGTCGCCGGATCCCACACGCCGCCCACGCCCAGGATGGTATTGAACAGCAGACGCGCGGTGGTGGTCATGGCGCGCTGGCCCTTCAGCTGGGCGACGCTGTTGAACAGCGTGGGGATTTCGCCCAGGTTGTTGAAGAAGTTGCTGACCCCGGTGCGCACGAACTTCGGCGTAACGTAGCGGTAGCCGCGCACCGCTGGCAGCATCACCCATTGATCCAGGCGGTAGTTGAAATAGTACATACGCCGATTCAACGATTCCCAGGGATCGTAGATATCCAGTGCGTTGAACGTGGCGCGCTCGAACTCACGCTGGTCCAGGCCGGGGTTGAATTCGAGGTTGCGCAGCGGCTGCGTGAAACCGTCCTCATCGGCGGTCGGCGTCTGTGCGCTGGCCACGCCGCTGACGAGCATGAGCAACGCGAGCAGTTGACGTCTAGCCACGGAAGAACTCCAGCATGTCTCGGGCATTGACCCGGTAATTGAGGTTGCCGCAATGGCCGCCGCGCGGGTAGAGGGTCATGCGTTGGCCAAAGGTACGGCGCAGGAAGCCGAGGTCGCCGGGACCGAGAATGATGTCGTCCGCGTTATGCATGACGCCGATCTTCGGGCTGCTGCGCAGGTAATCTTCCAGCGCATAGAGACTGACCTGCTGAACCAGCTGCGCCAGGCTGCCGCCATCCTGTTGCGCGCGCCACATGGGAATCAGCTGCTCGGTGATGTAGCAATCGAAGTCGCAGAGCAATGAGCGGCGGAAGAAGGGCTCGAGGCTGGTGCCCTCATCGATCGGGTAGTTCGGCGGGACGATCAGGCCGCGACGGTTGATCAGGTCCGATGTAAAGACGATGTCGGCGGCGGAGAAGCGAAACACCGAACCGATCAACATCGCCATCTGTTCGTCGGTCAGCCGCAAGGCCGATCGCTGGAAGTCGAACAGCATGGCTTCGTCCAGGTTGATGGCACCTTTCTGGCGGTAGTAGCGGGTCAGCTTGTCGAAGATGAGTTCGTAGAAGGTGGTGGTGCTATCGATCGCTTCGACCCGCGTCTGGACCAGCTTGTCGAGGTTCCTGATCGAGGTATAGAGGTTGACCGGCGGGTTGATCATCAGGACCCGCTTGAAGTTGAAACTTTGCCGCGTCTCGTCCAGCTTGCTGACGAAGGCCGCATCGAGCCCGCCCAGGCTGTAACCGATCAGGTTGAATTCGGTCACGGGCAGATCATGCTGTTGCGCGCGAACCGCTTGCATGACGCGGTACAGGTCCTTGGCGTCGTCCGGACTGTAGCCCGGCGTGGCGTAGCGCGAAGCCGCCGCGATGAAATCGAAGCTGGTCGGGGACGACAGCTGCACCACGTGATAGCCGGCGCCGTAGAACAGCCGTTTGAGCGACTCGGTCTTTTCCGCCGAATAGCTGGCTCCGGTGCCGGAAATGATGAACATCAGTGGCGCCGGGCCAGGTTGCTTGGCCAAGCGGTAGGTCAAGCGCTTAACCGCCCAGAAGTTCTCAGGCAGGGTGAATTCCCGCTCAGGGCGCAACCGCAGGCTGTAGTCGGCCTGATCGATGTCCTCGTCGCCGGGTACTTCGGCGCGCAGATTGGCAGGCGTCGTGGCGATCGTCGCCTCGAACGGGTTGCTCAGCGGGTAGCCGTACTGCTCGACGCTGATATCAGCGGCACGGGCAGAGGTGACGGCCAGCGTCAGCAGCGCGGTCAGGCACAGCAGCATTCGCATCTAAAGGGCGCTCCTGGGACAAGCATGGGGACCGGCGAGCCGGATAGGCAGGAAGTGAGTTGATCGATGCTGGCAGAAAACATCGGTCCGCCGTCTGGCCAAGCGGCGATTGCTGTCGACCGAGCCGGATAAAACCAGGCGGTGCTGCGTGGCGGACGAACAGCAAGCGTTGCGGAACGTTAGGTCGGCGTGGCGGTGCGCCGGTGTCGCGGCTGACGTACGACGGGTGCGGGTACTGCGCATTGCTCCTCCGGGATGAGCGCTTCTGTCTTCCTGCGTGCGCTGCGCAGAGCGGTCGATCGACCGAGCCAGGCTCAGCGCATCTTCATAGACCACGCTTAAGCCGTCTGGTTGCGTAGCGGCTTGCGTCGGGCCAGCATCCCATCCGCTTCGGCGGGGTCCTGATCTCCGCGGCAAGCCAGGATTTGAGGCGCTTGCGCAGCGCTGTGGCCATCGTGAAGCGGTCGAGACAGGGTCACGCGTGATGATGCAACCACGCGTGAGACGGAATCGGGTCGCCGCTACGCTGACGTTTGTCCAGGCGCTGCCAGATGCGCTCGTGGAAGTAGAAGCCCACAGAATTGCACAGCGGCTCGATGGCCGCCACCAGACCGCCTGCGGCAACGCTGCCAGTCAAGGCGTAGGTCACCGTGAAGGCGATGCAGAAGTGCATCAGGGTGAAGGTCACGGTCTTGAGCATGGCGAAACTCCGTATGCGGTCGAGAATTATTCTCTGTTGGCGCCAGTCTCCCGCTGTCGCGCCGCAAATGACAATCGCGGTGCTCGATCCCCTGCATAGGTCCGGTCTATCAAGCCGTCTCGGTTGATTCGAGGCGTCTAAAACGGCCGTTCCAGTAAATAAAAACAAGACCATGGTCGAGTGGTGTTCAGCCTGCCGGGCCCTAAAGTAGCCACCTGCTCTGATCAGGGGCGAGACCGTGGAGACTCTCAATGCAAAACAATGAAGATGTTTACCGGCAGATCTATGCCAATCCGCGCTTCCAGGAGCTGGTTGCCAAGCGTGGTCGCTTCGCGTGGCTGCTGTCGGCCGTCATGCTGGGCGCCTATCTCGCGTTCATCCTGCTGATCGCGTTCGATCCCAAGATCCTGGGCATTCCGCTCGCGGCCGATACGGTCACGACCTGGGGGATCCCGGTGGGTGTTGGCGTGATTTTCATGGCGTTCATTCTGACTGGCGTCTATGTGCAACGCGCCAACGGCGAATTCGATCGCCTCAACCAGGAAATCCTCAACGAGGCTCAGCAATAATGATTCTGCGTTTATTGACAGCAGTGGCACTGACGGTTGCCTCGCCCCTGCTTCTGGCTGATGCGCTGACCGGCGACGTCCAGAAGCAGGCGGTCAACTACACCGCCATCGCCATGTTCGTGGCGTTCATCGGCTTCACCATGGGCATCACCAAATGGGCGGCCAAGCGCAACACCTCCACGTCTGACTACTACACCGCCGGCGGCAGCATCACTGGCTTCCAGAACGGCCTGGCGATCGCCGGCGACTTCATGTCCGCCGCGTCCTTCCTGGGGATTTCCGCGCTGGTGTACACCAGCGGCTATGACGGCCTGATCTACTCGATCGGCTTTCTGGTCGGCTGGCCGGTCATCCTCTTTCTGATGGCCGAGCGTCTGCGCAACCTGGGCAAGTTCACCTTTTCCGACGTGGCGTCCTACCGCCTCGGACAGACCCAGATCCGCATCCTCTCGGCGTTCGGTTCGCTGATCGTGGTGGCCTTCTACCTGATCGCGCAGATGGTCGGCGCCGGCAAGCTGATCCAGCTGCTGTTCGGTCTGGATTACTACGTCGCGGTGGTGCTGGTCGGCGTGCTGATGGTGATGTACGTGCTGTTCGGCGGCATGCTGGCGACTACCTGGGTGCAGATCATCAAGGCCGTGCTACTGTTGTCCGGCGCGAGCTTCATGGCGATCATGGTGATGAAGGCGGTCAATTTCGACTTCGGCAGCCTGTTCGCCGAGGCCGTCAAGATCCATGAAAAGGGCGCGGCCATCATGAGCCCCGGCGGTCTGGTTTCCGACCCAATTTCGGCAATTTCGCTGGGCTTGGCGCTGATGTTCGGTACCGCTGGTCTGCCGCACATTCTGATGCGCTTCTTCACCGTCGCCGACGCCAAGGAAGCGCGCAAGAGCGTCTTCTACGCCACTGGCTTCATTGGTTACTTCTACATCCTGACCTTCATCATCGGCTTCGGCGCGATCCTGCTGGTCAGCACCAATGCACAGTTCAAGGACGCCGCGGGCGCCGTCATCGGTGGCACCAACATGGTGGCGATCCACCTGGCCAATGCGGTGGGTGGCAACCTGTTCCTCGGCTTCATTTCCGCGGTCGCTTTCGCCACGATCCTCGCGGTGGTGGCTGGCCTGACGCTGGCCGGCGCCTCGGCGGTTTCCCATGACCTGTACGCTTGCGTGATCAAGAAGGGCAAGGCCAAGGAAGAGGAAGAGATGCGCGTCACCAAGATCACGACGCTGACCCTGGGTGTCGTGGCTATCCTGCTGGGCATCATTTTCGAGAAGCAGAACATCGCCTTCATGGTCGGTCTGGCCTTCTCGATCGCCGCCAGCTGCAACTTCCCGGTGCTGTTCCTTTCCATGTACTGGAAAGGCCTGAGCACGCGCGGTGCGCTGATCGGCGGTGCTCTGGGCCTGGCTACGGCGCTGGTCCTGACCATCATCAGCCCGACCGTATGGGTCGACGTGTTCGGCTACGCCGAGGCGATCTTCCCCTACAAGTACCCGGCGCTGTTCTCGATGATCGTGGCGTTCGTCGGTATCTGGTTCTTCTCGATCACCGACAAGTCCAAGTCGGCAGGCCTCGAGCGCGAGCGTTTCTTCTCGCAGTTCGTCCGCTCGCAGACCGGGCTGGGCTCCAGTGGTGCGGTCGCCCACTGATAAGAGACCGCGAAAAATGGAAGGGCAGCCAGTTGGCTGCCCTTTTTTTTCGTCGATAAAAGCCATTCGGGCGACGCCAATCGGGCCCGAGATATGCCAGTCATTCAGCATTTCGATAGAGGCCAGAGTGCGCTGCGGCATTCGCTAGACTCGTTGCAACTCAACGAACAAGAAGGCAACACACGATGCAAAATCGCATGATGGTCACTGGCGCTGGATCCGGTCTCGGTCGCGAGATCGCGTTGCGTTGGGCGCGAGAAGGTTGGCAGTTGGCGCTTTCAGACGTCAATGAAGCGGGTCTGGCAGAAACCCTGAAAATGGTTCGCGACGCAGGGGGTGATGGTTTCACTCAGCGTTGTGACGTGCGTGACTACAGCCAGCTGACCGGCTTGGCGCAGGCCTGCGACAGCAAGCTTGGCGGGATCGACGTGGTGGTCAACAACGCCGGTGTCGCCTCGGGTGGCTTCTTCGAAGAGCTCTCGCTGGAAGATTGGGACTGGCAGATCGCGATCAATCTCATGGGCGTGGTCAAGGGCTGCAAGGCGTTCCTGCCATTGGTTCAGAAAAGCCGCGGCAAGATCATCAATATCGCCTCCATGGCGGCGTTGATGCAGGCGCCCGGCATGAGCAACTACAACGTGGCCAAGGCGGGCGTGGTCGCGCTGTCGGAAAGCCTGCTGGTCGAGCTGAAGCAGCAGGAGGTGGGTGTCCATGTGGTATGCCCATCATTCTTCCAGACCAACCTGATGGACTCCTATCGCGGGCCGACTCCGAACATGAAAGCGCAGATCAGCAAACTGCTGGAAGCTTCGCCGATCACCGCGGCGGATATCGCCGACTACATCTATCGCCAGGTGGCCGAAGGCGTCTTCATGATCCTGCCGCACGACGAAGGGCGCATGGCCTGGCAGATCAAGCAGCAGAATCCGCAAGCGATTTACGACGAGATGGCGGCGCTGGCCGAGAAGAAGCGCAACAAGAGCAGAAGCTGACCAATAGGTCCGTTTTGCTTGCCGTGATCCAGGGCCGGGAGTAGGGTTGCCGGTCCACCCAGACCGACCCATGGATCCACTGTAAAAAACCCGTCTCGCTGGCTGCTCATGCTGGCTCTGGTGCTCGCCGCCATCAACCTTCGCCCCGGTATCACCTCCTTCGCCCCATTGATCGAACGCATCGCGCACGAACTGAATCTCAGCCGAGGCCTGATCAGCCTGACCACGGCGTTGCCGGTACTGCTCATGGGATTGCTGGCGCCGCTGGCGCCGCGGCTGGCCGTGCGGTTCGGCCTGGAACGGACCATCACGCTCTGCCTTGGCCTTATCGGCCTTGCCCTGGTGTTGCGGTTGCTCGGCGACAATCCGGTGGTGCTGATCGGCACGGCGGCCATGGTCGGCGCAGGCATCGCTGTAACCGGCCCCTTGTTGTCGGGCTTCATCAAGCGCTATTTCCTCGACCGCGTCGGCAAGACCGCCGCCTTCTACTCCTTGAGCATGGCTGTTGGCGGCACCATCGGCGTGGTGTTGACGGTGCCTGCGACGCAGCTGCTGGACGAGCGTTGGACCTTGGGCCTGGCGATCTGGTCGATCCCGGCGATCCTGGCCGTCATGTTCTGGTGGCGACTGCCCAACCAACCGGAGTCCGCCGTCGAACGGCGAGCCGGATTGCCGTGGCGCGAGCCGCGTGCCTGGCTGGTGAGCATCTACTTCGCCCTGCAGGCCGGGTTGTTCTACGCCCTGGCGACCTGGCTGGTCGCGCGGTATCACGAGGCAGGCTTCAGCCTGCTGCAAAGCAACACCTTCTTCGGTGGCTTCATGTTGATTGGCTTGCCGAGTGCCTTCGCCATGCCCTGGCTGGCGCAGCGATTCGGTAAGCGGCACCTGCTGATGGCCGTGTGCGGCGTGATGGCGACGACCAGCCTGCTGATTATCGCCTGGGTTCCGCAGGTGCAGCCGCTGGTTGTCTGCATGATGTTGGGGATCGCCCTGAACGGTACCTTCTCGATGTCGCTGGTGCTGCCCATGTATGAGGCCAGTACCCCGTTGGAGGTCAGCCGGCTGACGGCCATGATGCTCTGTACCGGCTATTGCCTGGCGTGCTTCTCGCCTGTGCTGACCGGGCTAGGGCGCGATCTTGCCGGTGACTACCGCTGGCCGTTTCTGGTCCTGGCAGGCATGGCGGCCGTCATGTCGGTGCTCGCGCTGCAGCTGGCGCCGCGACGTGATCCGGGCGCTACCCCCCGGGCCTGAATCCCTTGCCGTGACCGGCATCACTTTGCATTCGACGCAGGTGCGCCAAACGCATGCAGATGCTGGCACGCCGGAGGGTTTTGGTTGAACATGTCGGCCTTTCGACTGGAGTGTTCGCGTGGAGCCGGAATCCATCGTCTATGGCAGCATTCGCGACTGGCCATCGGCTGACGCTGAAGAGGGTCGGTATCGTCGTGAACGCAATCGCCGTGCATTGGACAACCTGCCGCAAGGCGAGGGCTGGCCGTTCGTAGGCCGCGAGATGTTTTCCTGCTGTTCCGGCGACGGCCTCTACCAGACCCAGGTGATTCACTTCGGCGCCAGCTACCGTGCAATCGAGTACGAGTGGGCCTTGTGGGTCCGCAACTTCGAGGCGTTGCTCAACGAGCTCTACTGGACCAGTGCGGTGGTCCACCTGGAAACCGAACTCAGCGGGACGCACACCTTTCGCTGGGAAACCGAAAGTGGCTCGCACAGCCCGCATCAGCGCGATCTGCGCATGCGTTGCGCCTGGGAGCGGGACGGCGGCGTGCTGGGCTAAGGCTCAATCCTCCAGCCATTCCTTTGGCACGTCGCGTTTCAGCGCCAGCTGGCATTGCTGATGGTCGGCATCGAAGACGATCACCGCCGTACCTTTGCTCAATGCGTGGCGCACCCGCTCGACGCGGGTCTGCAGGGGCGTCTCGTCGCCGTTGTCGGTGCCTTCGCGGGTGACGAAATCCTCGATGAGGCGAGTGAGCGTGTCGGGTTCGAGCTGGTCGTGAGGGATGAGCATGGCTGCAGGTCAGGTCGGCTGGTCAGGTTCGGCGATGGTCGTCGCGCGTAGATGGCGGTCCAGGCAAGCATACAGCTGCTCGGTGTCTAATGGCTTGCCGATGAAGTCGTCCATTCCAGCGTCGCTGCCCTGCTGGCGGTGGCCATCGAGTACATGCGCGGTCAGCGCAATGATCGGGACCGGTGCCAGGCCTCGTTCGGCCTCCAGGGTTCGGATCTGGCGACTGGCTTCGAAACCGTTCACCTCTGGCATCTCGCAGTCCATCAGGATCGCCTGTATGGCCGAAGGATTTTCCCGATAGACCGTGACGGCGCGACGGCCGTTCTCGGCAATCATCACCTCGTAACCCCGTTTGCGCAGCAAGCTTGAAACCACCATCTGGCTGACGGGATTGTCTTCGGCGACGAGGATGCACGAGCAGGGCGTCGCAGTGCGGGAGTCGGGGTCCGGGGCCGTCCTGTTCAACGGCTGATAGAGCCGATGCAGGGCCTCGCGCAACGGGGCGATCAGCAGCGGCAACGGCAACTGGATCAGGCGCAGGTCGGTGTCGGGGAAAGCGCCTCCGCTTTGCGGCGGGTGGAGCAACAAGACACGCTGATGGGGCTCGAGCTGGTTGCTCAGCGGCGCCAGCCAATCCGCGGGTTGCCCCGGCCACGGCGCCATGATGACGAGCAAAGGCGGGGCGCTGTGGTCGTCCAGGTAGCGCGGCAGGCGCTGCGGCTCCTCACAGCGCACCACCCGCATCCCCCAGCGCATCAACAGATTGCCCATCGCATCCAGCGCACGTACATCCTGGGAGGCGATCACGGCCGTGCGCCGTTCGAGCAGCGCGATGAGCGGATCATGGTTGCCCCCGGCCTCGCGGATCGGCGTGGCGAAACTGAAACGGCTGCCTTGCCCTGGGGCGCTTTGCACGGCGATCTGGCCGCCCATCATTTCCACCAGCTCCTTGCTGATGACCAGGCCCAGCCCGCTGCCGCCGTACCGGCGCGTGGTGCTGGAGTCGCCCTGGGAGAAGGACACGAACAGCTGTGCGAGAACCTCGGGGCGCATGCCGATGCCGCTGTCGGTTACGGAAAACTCCAGCGTACGAGCATCCGCAGGCCCCTGGGGCGTGACCTCGAGCATCACATAACCCTGCTCGGTGAATTTCACCGCGTTACTGATCAGGTTCAACAGGATCTGCTTGAGCCGGGTTGGGTCGCCCCGTACTCGGCGCGGCACGCCAGGCGCGAGACTGACGTGCAGGCGCAGTTGCTTCTCCAGCGCCTGGGCGGTGAACAGACTGATGGTGTCGGAGAGCAGGGCCTCGAGATCGAATTCGATGTCTTCCAGCACGAGTTTTCCGGCACCGATGCGCGCGTAGTCGAGAATGTCGTTGATCACCGACATCAACGAGGCGCTGGAACTGGAGATCGTATCGAGATAGAAGCGCTGGTTGCGGTCCAGCGGGGTGTCGCGCAACAGCTGCAACATACCGAGAACGCCGTTGAGCGGCGTGCGGATTTCATGGCTCATTTTTGCCAAAAAGCGGCTTTTGGCCTGGTTTTCGCTCTCGGCGCGCGCGGCGGCTTGCCGCGAGCGGAAACCCTCTTCCTTGAGCAGGTTGATCCGGTCGGCAAGGCCGATGGACAACGTGATCAGTTCGAAAGCGATACCGACCTTGACGATCGTCGAGCCATACAGATCGAACGGGTTGAAACCCAGCGAGCCGGCCGTGACGATGGCGAAGGTCACCAGCAACACGCCCCAGGCCAGGGTGTAATAGAGACCGTAACGCACCCCGCGGCGCCAGACGAACGCACCGGTCAGCAAGAGGCCAATGGACGAAGCGATGACCATGACGCTGGCCAGGACGCTCCAGGTCTGCTGATCGAGGACCACCCCGGATAGCAGCGCGGCGAACGAGACGAGAAACCCAACACGCAGCGCGAAATCGAGCCGCGGAAAATGCTCGCGGGTATGCAGGAAATGCCGGCTGAACTGGATCGAGATCAGGCAGTGGCTGAGCATCAGCGCATAAATGCCCAGGGCGACGACACCCCCACCGTCGTTCAGCCATTTGACCAGACGCCCGTCGAAGCTGAGCGCGAACAGCCCGACGTTGACGTTGTAGATGAGGTACCAGAAATAGGCAGGTTCGCGCAGCGAGAGAAAGAGAAAGAAGTTGTAGCAGAACATCGCGAACAGCACGCCGTAGAACGCACCGGCGAGCCCCATCGAATCCTCGACCGCGGCGGCGCTCGCGCTGTACGTGCTGAAATACAGCGGCACGTAGATGGTGCTGGTGCTACGCACCCGTAGCAGCAGCGTCGAGGTGCCGGGTTGCAGGTCGACCGGGAACCAGAAGTTACTCACTTTGACGGAGCGCTCGCTGAAAGGGCGCTCGTCGCCCGATTGCTGCCGGCTGACGCTGCCGTCCGGGTGGCGCAGATACAGCTCGATGTGATCAAGCAATGGATAGTTGATTTCGACGAAACCGCCGACCGCGTCGTTCAGTTGGTTGTCCAGCTCGACGCGAAACCACCAGACATCGTCATTCTTGCCCTTGTTGACGTGCTCGGCGTCGACCGGTTCGAAGGTCTTCTCCGGCAGGTCGAGCACTTCGTTGGTCTTCAGCTCGGCAGCCGGGTCGCGCAGGAAATACGTCCAGTTGCCCAGGGACTGGCGGAAATCGTGCGTAGTCACTGGCACCGGGGTGAATGCCCAGAGCTGAGCAGATACACAACAGAGCAATAGAGCCAGGCAAAGACGCGGCAGCATGTTGGGACCCGGAGTCGTGCGCAACGTCTCAGGGGACAGGGCAATCGCCGTCTGATCCGCAGGGCCGTGCGCAGGTTTGTGACGCGAATGGCAAGCCAGGTTCGCCGAATGCCCAGTCTATCCAGGCAATCCATATATTTCAGTGACTTGCGACTTTGCCCGGATCAAGGCCGCCTCGCAATCGGCAATTGCCTCAAGTTGGCGGCAGATCATGAAACCCGCCGGTCAATCGGATGGCTCGTCGGCTCGCTTGTCGAATATCGAATCCACTGGCGGTACCCGCGTGTCGTTCTCCATCTGGGTCTCGTGTTCGAGTTGATGGCTGAAGCTTTCCAGCGAGCCCTGTCCGGTATGTGCATCGCTGGCGAAGACCGGCGGGCTGAGCAGGTAGCTGCTGACCAGACGGCTCATGGCCGCGAGGCTGTCTATATGGGTCCGCTCGTAGCCGTGGGTCGCATCGCAGCCGAACGCCAGCAGGGCGGTGCGGATATCGTGCCCGGCTGCGATCGCCGACTGGGCGTCGCTATGGTAGTAGCGGAACAGATCCCGGCGCACCGGAATGTCATGGTTCTCGGCCAGCTTGAGCAGGTGGCGAGAGAGGTGGTAATCGTAGGGTCCACCGGAATCCTGCATCGCGACGGTGACAGCGTGCTCGCTGGATTCCTGGCCTTTGGCGCTTGGCGCGATATCGATGCCGACGAACTCGCTGACATCCCACGGCAGCGCACCCGCGGCCCCGGAGCCGGTTTCTTCGGTGATGGTGAACAGCGGATGGCAGTCGATCGGCAATTCCTGGCCGCTTTCCACCACGGCTTTCAGGGCCGTGAGCAGTGCTGCCACGCCGGCCTTGTCGTCCAGGTGGCGGGCACTGATGTGCCCGCTGTCGGTGAACTCCGGCATCGGATCGAAGGCCACGAAGTCGCCCACATGGATGCCCAGCGCAACGCTGTCGGCGCGGCAGCTGGTATGGGCATCGAGGCGCAGCTCGACGTGGTCCCAGCTGATCGGCATCTCGTCGACGGCTGTGTTGAAGGCATGCCCTGAGGCGAGCAGGGGCAGGACGCTGCCGCGTATCACGCCATGGTCAGTGAAGACGCTGACGCGGCTGCCTTCGGCAAATCGGCTTGACCAGCAGCCCACCGGCGACAGGCCCAAGCGGCCAGTTTCATGAATTTCGCGGACGCTGGCGCCGACGGTGTCGAGGTGCGCGGCAATGGCACGGTCGGGGCTGTCCTGGCGGCCCTTGAGCGTTGCGCGGATGGTGCCGCGGCGGGTCAGTTCGAACGGGATGCCCAATTCGCTGAGCCGCTCGGCCACGTATCGCACGATGGTGTCGGTAAAGCCCGTGGGGCTTGGGATCGCCAGGGTTTCCAGCAATACGCGTTGCAGATAGTTGAGATCGGGTTCAGGAAGCTTTGCAGTCATGATCATTCCTTAGGGGGCACGTGGATGGCTGCCGCCATGCGATGAATGAATGCGAGCGATGCCGCGTTAGGCCTGTCCGAAGGTGACCATGGTCACCTTCGTGACGGCGGCAGCTAGTGGCTGTTGTGGCTCAGCGGAAACAGCAGGTCGATGAACCGCTCCGCAGTGGGCTGTGGATGATGATTGGCGAGGCCCACGCGCTCGTTGGCCTCGATGAACACATAGTCCGGTTGATCCGCGCCTGGCACCAGCAGGTCCAGGCCCACCACTGGGATTTCCAGCGCGCGAGCGGCACGAATGGCGGCCTCGATGAGCTCAGGATGCAGCGTGTCGGTGACATCGTCGAGCATCCCGCCTGTATGCAGATTCGCGGTGCGACGGACTGCCAGGTGCTGCCCGCGGGGTAGCACCGTGTCGTAATCGAACCCGGCGTCTTCGATGCAGCGCTGGGTTTCCCTGTCCAGGGGAATTCGGCTCTCGCCTCCGGTGGCGGCCTGGCGACGGCGACTCTGGGTTTCGATCAACTGGCGAATGCTGTGGCTACCGTCACCCACCACTTCCGCAGGACGGCGGATGGCGGCGGCCACCACCTCGTAACCGATCACCACGATGCGCAGATCGAGGCCTGGGTGATAGCCTTCGAGCAGCACCCGCTGATCGAACTGGCGTGCCTGGACGATGGCCTCTTCCAGGGACTCGGGAGTTCGCAGATCCACCGAGACGCCGTGCCCCTGCTCACCATCGACCGGCTTGACTACCAGGCTGCCGTGTTCTTGTAGAAAAGCGGCGTTGTCGTCGGGCGAGCCTGCCAGCCGCTGCGCAGGCAGCTTCAACCCGGCGCGCGCCAGGGTGCGGTGAGTCAGGCTTTTGTCCTGGCACAGCGTCATGCTGACGGCGGACGTCAGGTCCGACAGCGACTCGCGGCAGCGCACCTTGCGGCCGCCGTGGGTGAGGGTGAACAGGCCGGCCTCGGCGTCGTCGATGCTGATCTCGATACCTCGCCGCCGCGCTTCGTCGACGATGATCTTGGCGTAGGGATTGAGTTCGGCTTCGGGACCGGGGCCGAGGAACAGTGACTGGTTGATGGTGTTCTTGCGCTTGACCGTGAAGGTCTGCAGGTCGCGAAAGCCCAGCTTGGCGTAGAGCGCCTTGGCCTGCTTGTTGTCGTGCAGGACCGACAGGTCCAGATAAGCCAGGCCGCGCCCCATGTACTGTTCGATCAGATGACGAACCAGCGCCTCGCCGACGCCAGGACGGGTACAGCTCGGCGCGACCGCCAGGCACCAGAGACTTGAGCCGTTCTCCGGGTCATTGAATGCGCGGTGATGATTGATACCCATGACGCTGCCGATGATCTGCCCGGAATCGTCATCCTCGGCCAGCCAATAGACCGGCCCGCCTTTTTCCCGCGGCGTGCACAGCTCTGGATTGACCGGGAGCATGCCGCGCGATTGATACAGGCAGTTGATGGCCTTCCAGTCAGCGTCGCTTTGTGCGCGGCGAATGCCGAAGCCGCGGAAACTACGGCGCGCCGGCCGGTAATCGGTGAACCAGATGCGCATGGTGTCGGAGGGATCAAGGAACAACTGCTGCGGCGCATAGGCGAGGACCTGATGCGGGGCGGCGACGTAAAGCGCAATGTCTCGCTCGCCGGCTTGCTCGCCCAGCAGATCCGCGGCCAGGTCGGCCGGGTCCGAGTAGGTGTGTCCAACCAGTATCCGGCCCCAGCCACAGTGCAGCGTTACCGGGCCTTGCGGCTCTTCCTGGCCATCCTCGGCGAGGCGCGCCTGCAGCCGCTCGTAGGTAGGTGTCTGGCCGCGCAACAATCGCTGTCCGTAAGCTTGAGACTTCTGCATGGTGTTTTCCTTGGAGCTGGTCATGTCGGCGCGGCGAACAGACGGAACGCGCGCGCCCGCGATGGAACAGGCACTGTCACGATCGAATGCTCATAGGCCTTGCTCGCTCAACCATAGGTTGACTGCCGCCAGTTGCCACAGTTTCGACCCCCGCAGTGGCGTCAGTTGGCCCTCCGGATCGTTGAACAGTTTTTCCAGCATGGCCGGGTTGTAGAGGCCGCGATCCTGGCTCGGGTCGGTCAGCAGTTCACGCACCCAATTGAGGGTGTCGCCCTGCAGATGCTTGAGGCCAGGCACCGGGAAATAACCCTTCGGTCGATCGATCACTGCCGCCGGAATCACCTTGCGAGCAGCTTCCTTGAGGACGTATTTGCCGCCATCGGGCAGCTTGTACTTGGCCGGGATGCGCGCCGACAGTTCGGCCACGTTGTGGTCGAGGAACGGCACCCGCGCCTCCAGGCCCCAGGCCATGGTCATGTTGTCGACGCGTTTGACCGGGTCGTCCACCAGCATCACGGTGCTGTCGATCCTGAGTGCTTTGTCGACCGCTGCCTCAGCGCCTGGCTGGGCGAAGTGCTGCCGCACGAAGTCGCCGGAGAAGTCGCCCTTGACCCATTGCTGCTGCACGGTCTCGGCATATTCCTCGTAACTGCGGTCACGGAACGCCGCCAGATAGGCGGCGGCCGGGTCATCCGCGCCGTCGACCTGCGGATACCAGTGATAGCCTGCGAACAGCTCGTCCGCACCCTGGCCGCTCTGGACTACCTTGCAATGCTTGGAGACCTCGCGCGACAGTAGGTAGAACGCGATGCAGTCGTGGCTGACCATCGGCTCGCTCATCGCCTGGAAGGCAGCGGGTAGCCGCTCCAGGATCTCTTTCTCCTGGATGCGCAACTGGTGGTGACGTGTCTGGTAGTGCTCGGCGATGAGGTCGGAATACTTGAATTCGTCACCGCGCTCACCACCGGCATCCTGAAAGCCGATGGAGAACGTCAGCAGGTTGTCCGCCGCGCCCGCTTCGCGAAGCAGGCCGACCAGCAAGCTGGAGTCGACACCACCGGACAGCAGCACGCCGACATCGACTGCCGCGCGTTGACGCAGCGCGACCGATTGGCGAAGGGTCGCCAGGGTGCGCTCCTGCCAATCCTCGAAGCTGTAGTTCTGCTCGTCTTCCCTGGCACCGAATTCGAGTGTCCACCAGCGCTGCTGGCTGGATTTGCCCGTGGCGTCGACGCGCATGAAGGTGCCCGGCGGCAGCTTTTCAATGCCCGCGATCAGGGTGTCCGGGGCCGGCACCACAGCATGGAAGCTCATGTAGTGGTTGAGCGCCACGGGGTTCAGCACGCCGGCGATGTCGCCGCCCTTGAGCAACGCGGGCAGGGCCGAGGCGAATCGCAGGCGGTCACCCGTCTTCGACAGGTACAGCGGCTTGATCCCCAGGCGGTCCCGGGCGATGAACAGTTCCTGCGTATCGCGCTGCCAGATGGCGAAGGCGAACATGCCGTTGAGGCGTGGCAACAAGGCCTCGCCCCAGGCGTGAAAGCCTTTGAGCAACACTTCGGTATCGCCTCCGGAGAAGAAGCTGTAGCCCAGGGCTTCGAGCTCGGCGCGCAGCTCCGGATAGTTGTAGATGGCACCGTTGAAGACCATGGACAGCCCCAGCGCCGAATCGATCATGGGCTGGCCGGAGGCCTCGCACAGATCCATGATTTTCAGGCGTCGATGGCCCAATGCGACGGGGCCTTGGCTATTGAAGCCACAGGCGTCGGGACCACGAGCGGTGAGGTGTTGGGTGATGCGTTCAACCGCGGCCAGATCGGCCGGTTGATTATCGAAGCGAAGTTCGCCAGCTATGCCACACATAGGATCCTTACCGGTTTAGCCGTTGGGGAGTGTGACTGACCCGCGGATCGTGAAGTTCAGCTTTTCAGACCGGCGCGCAGGGCTCAGGACCGCCACTTGACGCGCATGCCAACACGTCTTGGCGCCGTTCGCGCCGCGTCCTGTCAGGTCAGTCGGGTTTTACAGAGAAACAAACAAATGCTTTCATGTCAAACTTTGGTGTTCGACAGAAATCTGGACTATGAGCGATAAAAATATTTCGGATCAAACTAATAGTGCACAGCCGTCACCGTTGGAGCTGTCCCTGTTCCAGGCGCTGCGACGCTTGCAACAGGACGCCGAAGTCCATGCCAAGCGGCTGGCGCGTTACGGGGGACTGAGCCCGGTGCAGTTGATGATCTTGCAGGTCATGGCCAACGAAGGGCAGCTGACCGCCAGCGCTTTGAGCAAGCGCGTCAGCCTGACCGCCGCCACCCTGTCTGGCCAGCTCGACCGGCTCGCCGAACGAGGCCTGCTGCTGCGCCAGCGGGACGATCAGGATCGACGTCGGCAATGGTTGTTGCTGACGCCCGAGGGCAGGGCCCTGCAAACGCAGGCCCCGTCGTTGTTGCCGCCGGAGTTCGTTGAGCGCTTCACGGCGCTGCCTGAATGGGAGCAGCACGGTATCGCGGCGGCACTGCTGCGCGCCGCCTCGCTGTGTGGTCCGACCGACTAGCGGCGCCCGGCCCGTTCAGCGTGTGACGGCTACAGACGGAACCCTTCGACGATGTGTTCGGCCAGCGTTTCGCTGACCTGTGATTGGCTGCGATCGTTGCGCAACAGCACGATGCTGCTCACCGGCAACTCGGGAAAGCCTTCGGCCGGGCCCAGTTGGCGCATGTCCGGTGGCAACAGGCTTTGCAGCTGGGCGGTAACGGCCAGGCCGGCCCCGACCACGGCCATCAGTGCCGATAAGCTGGGGCTGGTATAGGCGATTCGGAAGGGGGTGCCCAGGCTGTCCAGGGCGTTGCAGGCCCAGGCACGGCAGAAGCATTCACTGTTGAACACCGCCAGTGGAATCGGCCGCTGTTCGTGGACGTTGAAACCGGCAGCTTCGGCCCAGACGACACGTTCGCGCCGCAGCAGTTGGCCGATCTCCGTGCCGGGCTCACGGGTCACGATGGTCAGGTCCAGGTCGCGCCGTTGCAGCAACTGAAATGATGGCTCGCAGTGCAGTTCCACTTGCACCAGCGGGTACGCCTGGGCGAAGCGTGACAGGATGCCCGGGAGAAAGCGCATCACATAGTCGTCCGGTGTGCCGATGCGCACGGAGCCGACCATGTGCGGCTCGCGGAAGGTGGTCAGCACCTCACCGTGCAGCTTGAGGATGCGTCGGGCGTAGCCGAGCAACACCTGACCTTCGGCTGTCAGCCGAACCTGCCGGCCTTCACGCTCGAACAGAGGGCGCTGCAGCACATCTTCTTCGAGCCGTTTCATCTGCATGCTGATCGCCGACTGGGTGCGATTGACGGCATCGGCAGCCCGCGTGAAGCCACCATGATCGGCAATCGCCACGAAACTGCGCAGCAACTCGGCATCGATACTGGGATAGTTGGCCATTCATCAATCTCCGAGATGGGAGCTATCAGTAACATTCGTTGGATTGATCATAGCGCTGGCCGGACACTGATGCCATCTCACTCGGAGGTGCATCATGAAAGGTCATGCTGAGTTTCTGAAAACCAACCCTATCGTCGTCCGCCGTAGCGTCTCATTCGGCCAGGTACTGCTCGGCTTCTGGCAACAGCTTCGCCGCTGGCACTCGCTGTATCGCCAGCGCCGGCAACTGGCTGCGTTGAGTGACGACATGCTCAAGGATCTTGGACTGAGCCGCGCGGATATCGACACCGAAGCCAATCGGCCCTTCTGGGACGAGCCGTTCCGGCGCGGCTGAAGCGTGAGCCGCAGCGGTTTTCAGGGCAGGCGCATCGCTTGGTCGTGCGGTCTGCGGCTCAGTCGGTTCGGCGAATGAGTTTGCGCAGCAAAAAGCGATTCGGGTGGCAGGCCTCGGCGATCTGGCGCGGCACCGGCAGCGGCTCGTCATCGAGCCAGGCAGCCAGCAGCTCGCCGGACAGCGGGGCGGTGATCAGTCCGCGCGAGCCATGAGCGGTGTTGACGTACAGCCCATCCAGCCAGGGGCAGGGGGCATCGGGCACCTGCCTGGCATCCTTGCCCAGCACCGCATAGGCCTCGGCGAAAGCGGCGGGATCGGCCAGCGGGCCGACGATCGGAAGGTAGTCGGGGCTGGTGCAGCGAAACGCGACGCGCCCGTGCAGCGCATCGAGCGGCTGGTCGCCAGCGTGCAATCGCTCGAACAGATCGGCCGATATCTCCTGAAGCATGTCGAGGTTCGAGCGGTGTTCCGCTTCGCTCGGTGCGCCATCGACCTCGGCGAAATTGAAGCTCGCCCCCAGCGTATGCAGGCCGTTGCGTGCGGGGGCGACATAGCCTTTGGCGCAGAGCACGGTGCGCAGCGCGGCGCTCTGTTCGGTGGCCTGCAGGCCGGTGATCTGGCCACGGATACGCTTGAGTGGCAGCCAGGCGCTCTGACTGAAGCGGGTCGCGTCGGCGGCGCCAGCGAGGATCACCACCGGCGCTTCGGCGAGCACCTGATCGTCCTGCAACGCTTGCCAGCGGCCGTCGATACGGCGCAACTCGACGGGCTGTCGCTGGCGGAGCACTTCGATAGCCGGGTGCGCGGTCAGCCAACGGCACAGCGCCGGAGGGTGTGCCCAGCCTGCGTCCGGGTAGTACAAGCCGCCCTGATCCAGCGAGACACCGGCCAGGTCCTCGGCCTCTGCTGGCGTCACCGCGCGTAGCAGGTTGGGCGAAAAGGCCTCGGCAAGCGCCGTCTGCCGGGCCGCCTCTTTCTCATCGAAGGCGAGTTGCAACACCCCGCATGCGTCCCAGTCCTCGCCGCGTTGCAGCTGGCGCAGCAGCCGGCGCGTGTAGCCAAAGCTGCTGACGACCAGCTGCGAGAGGGCTGTCCCATGCGCTGAGAGCTTCAAATAGAGCACGCCCTGCGGGTTGCCGGAACCTTCCTGGGCGATGTCGTCATGCCGTTCGATGAGCGTCACCTGCCAGCCGCGTGCGGCCAGGCTGGCGGCACTGGCGCACCCGGCCAGCCCTGCACCGATCACCAGGGCTTGGCGTTGCGTGACTTTGACGCTCGGGCGAGCGAACCAAGGAGCACCGGCCTGTTCCGTACCGGCGATGAACCGGCCATTGAGGCTTTCCCATTTCTGGCCGAAACCCGGGATGCGCTTGACCTCGAAGCCGGCTGCCTGCAACGCGCGGCGCACGCTTCCAGCGCTGGTGAAGGTGGCGAAGGTCGCGCCAGGCCTGGACAGGCGAGCCAGCTGTTCGAACAACGCCGGTTGCCACATGTCGGGATTCTTGGCGGGTGCGAAGCCATCCAGGAACCAGGCATCGACACGCGCTTCGAGCGTGCTCAGGCCGTCCAGCGCATCGCCTACCAGCAGCGTCAGCACCACGGTACCGAAGCGCAACTGCTGGAAGCCGGGGTTGACCGCGACATACTGCTCGAGCAGCTGTTCGGCATAGATCTGCAGGTCTGGCCACAGCGCGAGCGCGCGCCGAAGGTCGGCCTGGGAAAGCGGGTGTTTCTCGACGCTGACGAAATGCAGCTGCGCACCGGCGCAGGCGCTGCGCTCGAAGAGCGCCCAGGCGCAGAGGAAATTCAGTCCGGTGCCGAACCCCGTTTCACCGATGACCAGACGTTCGCCGGGTTGCAGCGCAGCGAAGCGCTCCGCCAGCCCGTTCGGCTGCAGGAAGACGTGTTCGGTTTCGGCCATGCCCGAGACGCGCGAGAAATAGATGTCGCCGTACTGGCGGGACTGCGGCTGACCATTGGCGTCCCAGTCGAGCTCGGCCGGTTGAAAATCACGGGAGGTGTGGATGGGCATGGCAGGCATCCTGACGCGAGAAGGCCGCGATTCTAGCAGCCGTGGGAAACCCGCAGCGGGTGCGCTTTGTCGCATCAATTCGGGCTGCCTGAATCATGCGGCTGAAGGCCACAGGCGCTCGGCACCGTTCACGTCTGCGTCCCGCCGCCTGCTAGGGTTATGCGAAGCCACGCTCTGGAGTACGCCATGTTCGAATCCGCGGAAATCGGCCATACCATCGACAAACAAACCTACAACGACGCCGTACCGGTTCTCCGCGAGGCTTTGCTGGCTGCACAGTACCGTCTGCGTGAGCAGGCACGTTTCCCGGTGCTTATCCTGATCAACGGCATCGAAGGCGCGGGCAAGGGCGAGACCATCAAGTTGCTGAACGAATGGATGGACCCGCGGCTGATCCGCGTCGACAGTTTCGATGTGCCGACCGACGAGGAACTCGCACACCCACCGGCCTGGCGCTACTGGCGGCGCCTGCCGCCCAAGGGGCAAACCGGAATCTTCTTCGGTAACTGGTACAGCAAGATGCTCGAGGATCGCGTCCATGGACGGATCAAGAAAACCGAACTGGAACTGGCCATCGACCGATCCCAGCGCTTCGAACGGATGCTCTGTGCCGAGGGCATGCTTATCTTCAAGTTCTGGTTCCACCTGTCCAAGGAGCGCATGTTGGCGCGCCTCGAGTCGCTCAAGGACGACCCGCTGCACAGCTGGCGTATCAGTCCGCTGGATTGGCAGCAATCGAAGACCTACGACAAGTTCGTCCGATACGGCGAACTCATTCTGCGCCGCAGCAGCCGCGACTTCGCGCCTTGGTACGTGATCGAGGGCTACGACGAGCGCTACCGCAGCCTCACGGCTGGACGAATACTGCTCGAAGGGCTCAATGCCGCGCTCGATGCCGTCGACAGCCAGCCTTCCCAGCCCCACACGGCACCCGTCGAGCTGAATGCCGACCGGCTGAGCCTGCTCAGCAGCCTCGACATGACGCAGACCCTCGACAAGGACGACTACAAGGCGCAGCTGACACAGGAGCAGGCACGGCTGTCGAAGCTGTTGCGCGATCCGCGTCTGCGCAAACGCGGCGTGCTGGCCGTGTTCGAGGGTCATGACGCAGCCGGGAAGGGCAGTGCGATCCGCCGTGTCACAGGTGCGCTTGACCCTCGCTTGTACCGGACGGTGCAGATCGCCGCGCCGAGCGAGGACGAACGCGCGCAGCCCTGGCTCTGGCGCTTCTGGCGTAACGTGCCGGCGCGTGGCGAGTTCACCATCTTCGATCGCTCCTGGTACGGCCGGGTCCTGGTCGAACGGGTCGAAGGCTTCTGCACGCCGGACGATTGGTTGCGCGCCTACACCGAGATCAACGAGTTCGAAGAGCAGCTGGTGGACGCGGGTGTGGTGGTGGTCAAGTTCTGGCTGTCGATCGACAAGGAGACTCAGCTCGAGCGCTTCAAGGAGCGGGAGGATACGCCGCACAAGCGCTTCAAGATCACCGAAGAAGACTGGCGCAATCGGGACAAGTGGGATGAGTACGGGCATGCCGTGGCGGACATGGTCGACCGCACCAGCACTGAAATCGCGCCCTGGACGCTGGTAGAAGCCAACGACAAGCGCTTCGCCCGGGTCAAGGTGTTGCGCACGCTCAATGAAGCGCTGGAAGCCGCGATCGGCTGAGCGGGCGGCGTGCGCGGGCGCACGATGGTCGACCATATCCCCGCTGAATGGTCGTCGCCTTCGGCGAATGGCTGGAACTATGCTCCGGCCATCGTCAACAGACGGGCCGCTCTCGACGCGACCCGCCCAACCATTCGAGGTATGCCATGCGTGAAGTAGTGATCGTCGACAGCGTACGGACCGGCCTGGCCAAGTCCTTCCGCGGCAAGTTCAACATGACCCGGCCTGATGACATGGCGGCCCATTGCGTCAATGCGCTGTTGTCGCGCAACAATCTGGACCCCAAGTTGGTCGAGGACTGCATCGTCGGCGCCGGTTCGAACGAAGGCGCGCAGGGCTACAACATCGGCCGCAACGTGGCGGTGCTGTCGAACCTCGGCATCCAGTGTGCCGGTATGACGCTCAATCGCTTCTGCTCCTCGGGCCTGCAGTCGATCGCCATCGCCGCCAACCAGATCGCCTCCGGCTGCAGCGACATCATCGTCGCGGGCGGGGTGGAGTCGATCACCCTGACGGCCAAGAGCAAGAACACCGATAACCTGTACAACCCGATCCTGCAGGAGCGGGTACCGGGTATCTATCACAGCATGGGCCAGACCGCCGAGCTGGTCGCCCGTCGCTACAACGTCACCCGTGAACAACAGGACCTGTATTCGCTGCAAAGCCAGCAGCGCACCGCACGCGCCCAGGCCGAGGGGCTGTTCCAGGACGAAATCGTGCCGATGAACGTCCGCTACTACACCGAAGACAAGAACACCGGTGAGCGCACCGAGCACGAGGGCGTGGTCGATCGTGACGATTGCAACCGCCCGGACACCACGCTGGAAAGTCTCGCGGGCCTCAAACCGGTATTTGCCGACGACGGTTCGGTGACCGCAGGCAACGCCTCGCAACTGTCCGATGGCGCTTCGATGACGCTGGTGATGAGCCTGGACAAGGCGCTCGAGCTCGGCCTCAAGCCCCGCGCGTTCTTCCGTGGCTTCACCGTGGCCGGCTGCGAACCGGAAGAAATGGGCATCGGTCCGGTGTTCTCGGTACCACGCCTGCTCAAGGCGCGCGGTCTGCAAGTCAGCGATATCGACCTGTGGGAACTCAACGAGGCCTTCGCCTCGCAGTGCCTGTACTGCCGCGACACGCTGGAAATCGACAACGAGAAGTTCAACGTCAACGGCGGCTCGATCTCCATCGGCCACCCGTTCGGCATGACCGGCTCGCGCACGGCGGGGCACCTGGTGCGCGAACTTCAGCGCCGCAACCTGCGTTACGGCGTGGTGACCATGTGCGTTGGCGGTGGCATGGGCGCCGCGGGGCTGTTCGAAGCCGTGCGTTGAGGGCGGAAAGCGTACAGGGGGTTGGTACGTGCCGGTTCAACCCTCCTTGGAGCACTGTGCGGTGGGCGGAAGCATCTCGACGATGCGCCTCGGCCCTACGCCTGCGCTGCGTGAATCGGCTCGTGGGAGCGGTCTCGACCGCGAAACAGCCGGGCTCTGGTGCAATCATTCGCGGTCAAGACCGCTCCCACGCGTACCTCTGCCGTTGTCTGGCAGGTCTCTGGCCTGAAGCCCTGCTCACATAAAGCTGGGCTTCAGGCCACCGTAACGGCGTGGCAGACGGGCAGCACGTCGTTGCCCGTACGTGAATCGGCTGGTGGGAGTGGTCTCGACCGCGAACAAACCGGGCTCTGGCGCAATCCAATCGCGGTCAAGACCGCTCCCACGCGCATCCCTTGGTAATCAGCTACGGCTGGACTCCAGCATCGTTTCCGGGCGCACCCACTGGTCGAACTCCTCGTCGCTCAGATACCCCAGGGCCAGCGCCGCTTCGCGCAGCGTGGTGCCTTCGGCATAGGCCTTCTTGGCGATTTCGGCCGCCTTGTCATAGCCAATGTGCGGGTTCAGCGCAGTCACCAGCATCAACCCTCGCTCCAGATGCTCGGCCATCCGCGCCTTGTCCGGCTCCAGGCCGACGATGCAGTGCGTATTGAAATTGCGGCAGCCGTCGGCCAACAGGCGAACCGACTCCAGCATGTTGTGCACGATGACCGGCTTGAACACGTTGAGCTGCAGATGCCCCTGGCTTGCGGCGAAGCCGACCGTGACGTCGTTGCCCATGACTTGGCAGGCAAGCATGGACAGCGCCTCGCACTGCGTCGGATTGACCTTGCCCGGCATGATCGAACTGCCCGGTTCATTGGCCGGCAAGCGCACCTCGGCGAGGCCGCCGCGCGGACCGGAGCCCAGCAACCGCAGATCGTTGGCGATTTTCATCAGCGTCGTGGCCAGGGTTTTCAGCGCGCCGGACAGCGTCACCAGCGGCTCATGCCCGGACAATGCCGCGAACTTGTTCGGCGCCGAGACGAACGGCAGGCCCGACAGCGCGGCCAGTTCGGCGGCGATGGCGTCGGCGAAGCCGTGCGGCGCGTTGAGTCCCGTGCCGACGGCCGTGCCACCCTGTGCCAGTTCGAACACGGCCGGCAGCGCGTGGCGGATGGCCTGCTCGGCGAGATCCAGCTGCGCCACGAATGCCGACAGCTCCTGGCCGAAGGTGACCGGCGTCGCGTCCATCATGTGGGTGCGCCCAGTCTTGACCAGATCGCCATGGCGGGCTGCCTGCTCGGCGATACCGCCGGACAGCTCGGCGATGGCGGGCAACAGGTCGTGATGAACAGCGCGGGCGATGGCGATATGCATGGCCGTCGGGAAACAATCGTTGGAGCTCTGCGCGCGATTGACGTGGTCGTTGGGGTGCACCGGGCTCTTGCCGCCACGTGCGCCGCCGGCCAGCTCGTTGGCGCGTCCTGCGATCACCTCGTTGACGTTCATGTTGGTCTGGGTGCCGCTGCCGGTCTGCCAGACCACCAGCGGAAACTGATCGTCATGCTGGCCGCGAAGCACTTCGTCGGCCGCCTGTTCAATTAGCCGCGCGATGTCTGGCGGCAGGTCACCGATGCGATCGTTGACCCGGGCTGCGGCCTTCTTGATCAGCGCCAGGGCGTGGCATACGGCCAATGGCATACGCTGCTCGCCGATGGCGAAATTGCTCAACGAGCGCTGGGTCTGCGCGCCCCAGTATGCCTGTTCCGGTACTTCGACCGGGCCCAGGCTGTCGGTTTCGGTGCGGGTCATGCCGTGCTCCATCGATTGGGTCTTCCCGTTAGGTCGCCTTCCAGCGGCACTGGTTCAATCAGCCGGGCGGGCTGTTCCTTGAGCGATTGGAGCTCCGCGCGCAGAATGTGTCCACTGTGACCCCTCTTTCGTTCGGCAAGGATTACCCCATGCATATTTTTCGTACCCTCGGCCTCTGCAGCGCGCTCTCCATGGCACTGCTCGCGGGCCAGGCGAACGCCGACAGTGCCAATCACGCGGCCCAGGCCGAGCGCTTTCTGGAGCTGGTCAATGCCGATCGCCTCTCGGTGCCGGTCTACGCCCAGGTGCAGCACATGTTCGCTGAACGCTTCGAGCAGACCCAGGCGCCGGAGAGCAAGCGGGCGCTGCTCGAGCGTTACCAATCCAAGGCCGATGCCGCGCTCGACAAGGCGATTGGCTGGGAGCAGGTCAAGCCCGACCTGGTTGCGCTGTACACCGAGACGTTCAGCGAACCGGAGCTCACGCGACTGAACGAGTTCTACGAATCCGAACTGGGCCAGAAGATGCTCAAGCAACTGCCGCAACTCAATGCCCGCTCGGCTCAGGTGACCCAGGCCAAGCTGGAAAGCGCCGTGCCCCAGGTGAACAAGCTACTGGCTGAGATGACAGCCGAACTCGACACCCAGAACCAGAAGAAGCCTTGAGAGAGCCTTGCCCGCCATGTCCAAACTATTCACGATCGAAAATACCCTGCAGTCCGCTCTGCAGCCGGTGTATCTGCAGGTGCTGGATGAAAGCCACATGCACAGCCGTGGGCAGGAAACCCACTACAAGGCGGTCATCGTCAGCGAGCAGTTTGCCGGTCTCAATGCGGTCAAGCGCCACCAGAAGGCCTATGCCGCCATGGGCGAGCTGATGCAGCAGATCCATGCGCTCGCGCTGCACACCTACACCCCCGAAGAGTGGGCGAAGCAGGGCGCGGCGCCCGACTCGCCGGTCTGCGCCGGTGGGCATAAATAAGCGTCGAGCGAACCGCCTGGCTGGCGCTTGAAGCCTGCCACGCGTTTGTTGATAGAATGCGCGCCGCGCCGGCTCACGCCGGCGTTGTCGTTTTCGTGTTCCCGGTCCGCCCTTTGACAGGCCGTTGAAAAAACGTAGGCGAGGCAGGCAAGACAAGGCGAAAAGACCCGAGGAAGCGGAGTTTACGAGTGTAAATGAGCATTCCGAGGCCTTTTCAACGCGGTCTTGCCAACGCAGGTAGTTTTTCAACGGCCTGTTTGGGTGACCACTGGAGGAATAAACCCGCATGACCCAGAACATCGTCGTCGCGGCGCTGTACAAGTTCGTCTCCCTGCCGGACTACGTCGCCTTGCGTGAACCCCTGCTCGACGTCCTCAACGCCAATGGCATCAAAGGCACGCTGCTGCTGGCCGAGGAAGGCATCAACGGCACGGTATCCGGCAGCCGCGAAGGGATCGACGCGTTACTCGCCTGGTTCGGCGCCGATGCGCGCCTGGCCGATATCGATCACAAGGAATCCTATTGCGATGAGCAGCCGTTCTATCGCACCAAGGTGAAACTGAAAAAGGAAATCGTCACCCTGGGTGTGCCAGGCGTGGACCCCAACCAGCGGGTCGGCACCTACGTCGAGCCGAAGGACTGGAATGCGCTGATCGCCGATCCCGAGGTGCTGTTGATCGACACCCGTAACGATTATGAAGTGGCCATCGGGACCTTCGAGGGCGCGATCGATCCACAGACCAAGTCGTTCCGTGAATTCCCCGACTACATCAAGGCGCACTACGACCCGGCCCGGCATAAGAAGGTCGCGATGTTCTGTACCGGTGGCATCCGTTGCGAGAAGGCCTCCAGTTACATGCTTGGCGAAGGCTTCGAGGAGGTTTATCACCTCAAGGGCGGCATCCTCAAATACCTGGAAGAGGTCCCCCAGGAAGAAACTCGCTGGCGCGGTGACTGCTTCGTTTTCGACAACCGCGTGACCGTACGCCATGACCTGACCGAAGGCGACTTCGAACAGTGCCATGCCTGTCGCACGCCGATCTCGCTGGAGGATCGCCAATCGGAGCACTACGCTCCAGGCATCAGCTGCCCACATTGCTGGGATAGTCTCAACGAGAAGACCCGCCACAGTGCCCGTGAGCGGCAAAAGCAGATCGAGTTGGCGCTCAAGCGTAACCAGCCGCACCCCATCGGTTACAACTACCGCAAGCAGGGTGCGTAAGCGACACCGCTTGGCCAGATGATGGCGCGCAGTTCGCGCTCCACACGACAGAACCGGAGCCCGAAATGCGCAGCCGACTGATCTATGTGATGGACCCGATGTGTTCCTGGTGTTGGGGGTTCGCGCCAGTGGTGCACGCCCTGATCGAGCAGGCGCGCAGCAAGGGCGTCGAGGCCGATCTGGTGGTCGGCGGCCTGCGCCAGGAGCGCACCGCGATGGACGCGGCCGCCCGCGAACGCACCCATTCCTACTGGCATGCGGTGCACGAGGCGAGCGGCCAGCCCTTCAATTTCGACGCGGGACTGCCGGACGGTTTGGTCTATGACACTGAGCCGGCGTGCCGGGCCCTGGTGGCGGCGCGTAGCCTCGACCCCAAGTCGGCCTGGGTCCTTGCCGGTCTGATCCAGCAAGCGTTCTATGTCGAGGGATGCAATGTCACGCTCGTGCCGGAGCTGGTGCGGCTCGCCGAACGGGCGGGTATTCCCCGTATCGAGTTCGCCGACCGCTTCGACTCGCAGG
Source organism: Stutzerimonas stutzeri (assembly GCF_019090095.1). NCBI lineage: Bacteria > Pseudomonadati > Pseudomonadota > Gammaproteobacteria > Pseudomonadales > Pseudomonadaceae > Stutzerimonas > Stutzerimonas stutzeri. The sequence goes on from NZ_JAGQFP010000002.1 coordinate 2,041,990, forward strand.
CGGTGCGCGATGCCACCGTGACGGACTTCGACTGGGCGCGCAATCTTGGAATCGCCGGCTTCCCCACCTTGCTCGCTGAGCACGGCGGACAGCTGGCGTTGGTCACCAACGGGTTCCAGCCGCTCGACGCACTGTCGCCCCTGCTGGACCGGTGGCTGGATCACAATGCCCATGCCTGATCAGCTCAGTTGGGCGGAGATCCGTCGCCTCGCGCTTCACCATCGCAAAGCGCTGATTCTCGCCAACCTGGTCGCAGTACTGGCGACGCTGTGCAGCGTTCCGATCCCCTTGCTGCTGCCGTTGCTGGTCGATGAGGTATTGCTGGGTCAAGGCGATACCGCGTTGCAGGTGATGAACACCGTCTTGCCTGACGGCTGGCAGACGGCGGTTGGCTACATCGGCCTGATGCTTGTCGCGACCTTGCTGCTGCGAGCCTGCGCGCTGATTTTCAACGTGCTGCAGGCGCGTCTGTTCGCCCGATTGTCGAAGGATCTGGTCTATCGCATCCGTATCCGCCTGATCGAGCGGCTCAAGCGCATCGCCCTGAGCGAATACGAGAGCCTGGGTGGCGGGACGGTGGCCGCGCACCTGGTCACCGATCTGGAAACCATCGACAAGTTCATTGGCGAGACCCTCAGCCGGCTGTTGGTTGCCGTGCTGTCGATCGCTGGCACGGCGGCGATCCTGCTGTGGATGCATTGGCAACTGGCGTTGCTAATCCTGCTGTTCAACCCGCTGGTGATCTACGCCACGGTGCAGCTGGGCAAGCGCGTCAAGCACCTGAAAAAGCTCGAGAACGACAGTACCTCACTGTTCACGCAGGCGCTCACCGAAACCCTGGACGCCATCCAGGAGGTGCGTGCCGGGAATCGCCAGGGATTCTTCCTCGGACGTCTCGGGCTGCGGGCGCGGGAAGTGCGCGACTATGCCGTCGCTTCGCAATGGAAAACCGACGCCTCGAACCGGGCCAGCGGCCTGTTGTTTCAGTTCGGCATCGACATCTTCCGCGCCGCGGCGATGCTGACCGTACTGTTCTCGGACCTGTCGATCGGGCAGATGCTGGCGGTGTTCAGTTACCTGTGGTTCATGATCGGCCCGGTGGAGCAGTTGCTCAACCTGCAGTACGCCTTCTACGCAGCCGGTGGTGCGCTGAGCCGCATCAACCAACTGCTCGCACGGGCGGACGAGCCACAGCACGCCGGCGGCCAGGATCCTTTCGCTGGGCGCGAGACCGTCGACATCGAGGTCCAGGGGCTGCGTTTCGCCTATCAGGACGAACCGGTCCTGGAAGGTCTGGATCTCTCCATCGCGGCGGGTGAAAAGGTCGCCATCGTCGGCGCCAGTGGCGGCGGCAAGAGCACGCTGGTGCAGCTGCTGCTCGGCTTGTATCAACCGCAGGCCGGGCAGATACGCTTCGCCGGTATCGACATGCGTGACATCGGTCTGCCTACCGTTCGCGATAACGTTGCCGTGGTGTTGCAGCATCCCGCGCTGTTCAACGACACGGTACGTGCCAACCTGCTGATGGGGCGCGAGCGCGACGATGCGGCGTGTTGGCATGCGCTGGAGATCGCTCAGTTGGCCGAGACCATCCGCCAGCTGCCTGCGGGGCTCGACAGCATCGTCGGTCGGTCCGGTGTGCGCCTGTCCGGCGGGCAGCGGCAACGTCTGGCGGTGGCGCGCATGGTGCTGGCCGAGCCCAAGGTGGTCATCCTCGACGAGGCCACCTCGGCCCTGGATGCGGCCACCGAATATGCGCTGCATCAAGGGCTGAATCGCTTCCTGCAAGGGCGGACGACACTGATCATCGCCCACCGTCTGTCCGCGGTGAAACAGGCCGACCGCGTGCTGGTATTCGATGGTGGGCGCATCGCCGAACAGGGCGGCCATCAACAGCTCATCGCCGACGGCGGGCTCTACGCCAAGCTTTACGGGCACCTTCAGCAGCATTGATCGTGAGCCTCGAATCCGGCTCGAAGGTGGCTAACTGCTATTAAATCCTGATTAAATTGCTCCGCTTTGGCATTCAACTTTTGTCGTAAGCGGCCGACTCCATGAGCGCGCATACTTTTTAAGGATTTTCTGATGCAGCCCCTCGATCTATTCGCCAACCTGTCCATGGGCAAGAAGTTGCTGCTTGGCTTTGCCCTCGTCCTGCTGCTGACGCTGGGTGTCGCCGGAACCGGTTTCCTGACCGTCAACTCGATTCTCGATCGGTCCTACCAGGTCAATCAGCTATCGCGCATCAACGCCGCGATTCTCGAGGCGCGCGGCCAGGAGCGCGACTACGCGCTGACCCGAAGCGAGGCGTCCGCCCAGGCATTGCGCGGCACACTCGAGCGGCTGAACCGCGAGCTGGATGCCTTGGACGGCCTCTCCGAGCAGGAGCAGGAAGCGGTGCAGCAGATCCGCCGCAGCGCCGCCGTTTATGCCAAACAGTTCGATGAGTACGGCGTGCTGATCAATCGTGGCCAGTCACTTCGCGCACGCATGGACGACACGGCGCAGAAGAGTCGCGAGGAGTTCGAATACATCGAGCTGGACATGTACGACGCCGTGCGCGTGTTGCGCCTGCAGGGCGATCACCTGAGAGGCAGCGATCCGCTGACCATTGCCGAATCCGCATCTGGCCTGACGAAAAAGATCCTCGATCTGCGCACCTTCGAAAACATCTTCATCAACAACAACGCCCAGGCGGCGGTGGATTCCTGGAACGAATCCTTCGAAGACGTGACCACCATCGGTAACAGCCTGAAAAACTGGCTCGATGACGAGCAGAAAGCGACCATGGATGGCGCTCTTGCCGCGCTGGCCAGCTACCAGCGGGCATTCAACGAGTTCCGCAGCAATCGCGGCGCCCGCGTCGCGCTGGAACAGGAGATGGTCGGCCAGGCGCAAAGCGTCGTCGATGCGGCAGGCAAGATGATGGCCGATGCGACCGCAGCCATGGAAACCCAACGCAGCAGCGCCTACATGCTGCTGGGGATCATCACCGTGCTGGCCGTGGTGATCGGCCTGGCGGCCGCGGCAGTCATCTCGCGCATGATCGTTGGGCCGCTGCGCTACACCGTGCAGCTGGCTCAGCGGGTGGCGGACGGTGATCTCAGCCAATCCGAAACCGTCACTCGACGTGATGAACTCGGTCAGTTGCAGCAGGCGATGTATGCCATGACCGGAAGCCTGCGCGGCCTGATCGGACGGATCGGCGGCGGCGTCGGCCAGATCGCCGCGGCGGCCGAGCAGCTGTCGGCGGTAACCGCCCAGACCAGCGCCGGTGTGCAGAAGCAGCGGGAAGAGACCGATCAGGTGGCGACTGCGATGCACCAGATGGCCGCGACCGTGCAGGAAGTCGCCCAGAATGCCGAGCAGGCATCGCTTGCGGCTCGTCAGGCCGATCAACAGGCGCGTCAGGGTGATCGGGTGGTTCAGGAAGCCATTGGCCAGATCGGCAACCTCTCCGGTGAGGTCGAGCATTCGGCCCAGGCGATCGAAGAGCTGAACGCTGAAAGCGGTCGCATCGGCAGCGTACTGGAGGTGATTCGTGCCGTCGCCGAACAGACCAACCTGCTGGCGCTCAACGCTGCCATCGAGGCCGCACGCGCAGGCGAACAAGGCCGGGGCTTTGCCGTAGTGGCGGACGAAGTCCGTGCATTGGCGCGCCGCACGCACGATTCCACCGAAGAGATCGAAGGCCTGATCAGCAACCTGCAACAGGTGGCGCAGAAGGCGGTCGAGCAGATGCAGACCAGCCGCGACCTGACGCAACGCACCGTCGATCTGGCCGGCGAAGCGGGTGTGGCGCTCGGGCGCATCACCGAATCGGTCTCCACCATCGAGCAAATGAACCAGCAGATCGCGGCGGCAGCGGAAGAGCAGAGCGCCGTAGCGGAAAACATCACCGAGAGCGTGACGCGCGTCCGGGATATCGGCGAGCAAAGCGCCAGCGGCAGCGAGCAGACCGCTGGCGCAAGTGCCGAATTGGCGCGCCTGGGTGTGGAGTTGCAAGGGCTGGTGGCGCGCTTCCGCATCTGAGTTTCAGCTCCGTTCGTATCGAGCCCCGGTCATGCCGGGGCTTTGTCGTTTCTGGCGCTGAACTCCATCGATCTACCGGCGATCTAGTACAAGACGCGGCTGCGGTCGCCTGTTCTGGAGACGCCCCTTGAAAGCCTCATCGCAGATTGCCAACCGCTCCTGTCCCGGGAGTGCCTCTTCATGAAACCCACTGCATTCGCCACTGGCGAATCACGCCTGCGCCAAGCGATCGGCGGGCCGGCACTGTTTCTGTTCATCCTCGGCGATGTGCTGGGCGCCGGCGTCTACGCGCTGGTCGGCAAGATTGCCGGCGAGGCCGGGGGGGCCGTCTGGGTGCCGCTGCTGGTTGCGCTGGGTTTCGCGATGCTGACCGCCGCGTCCTATGCCGAGCTCGTCACCAAATATCCCCGCGCGGGTGGCGCGGCGGTCTTCGCCGAGCGCGCGTTCGGCAAGCCGTTACTGTCCTTTCTGGTCGGCTTCTGCATGCTCGCTGCCGGTGTGACCAGTGCCGCCGGCCTGTCCCTGGCCTTCGCCGGCGACTACCTGAGCGCCTTCATCGAGACCCCGGCAGTGCCGACTGCGCTGGTATTTCTCGGCGTGGTTGCACTGCTCAATGCACGAGGGATCAAGGAGTCGCTCGGGGCCAATACGGTGATGACCGTGATCGAGGTGTCGGGCCTGCTGTTCGTCGTCGTGCTGGCGGCGCGTTTTCTGCTGAGCGGGCAGGGCGAGCCTGCTCGGGTGCTGGCGTTCGCACCCGGCGTATCGCCCGCCATCGCGGTGCTGGGGGCGGCGCTGATCGCGTTCTACTCGTTCGTCGGCTTCGAGGTGTCGGCCAACGTGGCCGAAGAGGTCAAGGACGTCCGCCGCAACTACCCACGCGCGTTGTTCGCTGCGCTGCTGACTGCGGGCCTGGTCTATATGGGCGTTGGCATGGCGGCGACCGCCGTGCTCGCACCCGCTGCGCTGAGTGAATCGTCGGCGCCCTTGTTGGATGTGGTACGCGCAACCGGCTATGCGGTCCCGGACTGGCTGTTCGCCGCCGTGGCGCTGGTTGCGGTGGCCAACGGCGCGCTGCTGACCATGATCATGTCCAGCCGGCTGGCCTATGGCATGGCCGATGAAGGGTTGCTGCCGTCGGCGCTGACGCGGGTTTTGTCGAAGCGGCGCACGCCCTGGCTCGCCATTATCGTCACCACCGTGCTGGCGATGGCGCTCACCGTGACCGGCACGCTGCGCGCGCTGGCCGAAACCGTGGTGCTGTTGCTGTTGTTCGTGTTCATGAGCACCAACGTGGCGGTACTGGTGCTGCGCAAGGACAAAGTGGCTGCGCCGCACTTCCGCACCCCGACGATCCTGCCGTACCTGGCCATCGGCTCCTGCCTGGTCCTGCTGTCTCAGCAGAGCGCCGGCACCTGGTTGCGTGCGGCCTTGCTGATGGCTGTGGGTGCAGCGCTTTACGGTCTGGGCCGCTGGCAGCAGCGCCGCCGCTAGCGACTCTGCAACTCAGCAGCCCATTGCGCCAGCGGGATCGGCTGGTGCTGCGTCCAGATGCGTTGCCAGAGCTGCTCGAGCTTGCTGGTGTCGCCGCGCTCGGCCGGCCAGCGCTCGACGACCGGCGTCAGCCTCCAACCTGGCCCCTCACGCTCGGCCAGGGCAAAGCGGAAGGGGTGGTAGCCGGTCATGCCAAGCCGCAAGTCGGTCACCAGCAGGTGCCGGTCGACCTCGTCATAGCGCAGCACGCCGCCAGTGAACCAGTTCAACCGGGCATGCTGCGGGGACGCCGCTAGCGCCTCGGCAAGCGCCGGATGGCGGGGCAGGCGAATCAGCTCGGGCGGATCGACATCGAACCAGCTTACCAGCGCCTCGTAGTAATGGTCGCCATCGAGGGCGATCACCCGCCAGAGCAGGCTGTTGAACGGCGTCGGCGTACTGAACACCTGGCTGGGGTGAATGCCCGATGCCGCCATCGCGGCGTCCACGCGGTGCTCTGCCAGCTGTTTGCCGGCCAGGGTGAAGGCCAGGTACAGCGAAGACAGCACCAGCGCGATCGACGCCCAGCGTGGGCGGCGTCCTTTCAGACCGAAGGCGGCACCGGCGAGGACCGCCCCGAGCAGCGGCAGGCTGTAGAGCGGATCGATGATGAACACGCTGGACCAGGCCACGGGCGGCGTCGGCAGCGGCCAGAACAGCTGCGTGCCATAGCTGGTGAAGGCGTCGAGCAGCACATGGGTGATCAGCACCAGCCAGATCGTCAGAAGCAGCCGGCCGCCGCTGTAGCCAGGGTCGGGTCGTATGCGTCGAGCCAGCCAGGTCAGCGCCACGGCCAGCAGGCTCAGGGTGAACAGCGAATGGCTGAAGCCACGGTGATAGGTCATCTGGGCCACGGCGTCGCCATAGTCGATGACCACGTCGAGGTCCGGCAAGGTGCCGAGTACGGCGCCATACAACAACGCCTTGCGTCCTTGCCAGCGGCCCAGCAAGGACGCCTGGACCGTGGCGCCGAGCAGCGCCTGGGTGATCGAATCCATAAGGGGTTCCGTCTGTACCGGTTGGCCAGGGAGCCAAGGTAGCCGAACCGGCCGGCCGCCTGTGGCGCGAAATCATATAAAAACGTGTCCGCGCTGCCCGGCTCGTGGACAATGGGCATTCATTCCAGACGCAGAAGGGCCGATGCTCGAGATATCCAACAGCGTCCAGCTGCCCGACAGCGAGATCGAGTTGACCGCGATCCGCGCGCAGGGCGCCGGCGGGCAGAACGTCAACAAGGTATCCAGCGCGCTGCACCTGCGCTTCGATATCAATGCCTCGTCGTTGCCGCCGTTCTACAAGGAACGTCTGTTGGCGCTGCGCGACAGCCGGATCACCGGTGATGGGGTGATCGTCATCAAGGCCCAGCAGTACCGCACTCAGGAGCAGAACCGCGCCGATGCTCTGGCGCGCCTGGCCGAACTCATCCGCAGTGTCGCCAAGGTGGAAAAGGCCCGCCGCCCGACGCGCCCAACGCTGGGCTCGAAGAAGCGGCGTCTGGAAGGCAAGAGCAAGCGCGGGGCGATCAAGGCAGGGCGCGGCAAGGTGGACTTCTAGCCAGGTCCGGACAGGGCGTCAGGGCGTCCCGCCTAGCCCGTGCCGGTGCGCGGCTCGACGATATCGTCGTCGAGCACATCGTCGTCCAGCGAGTCGCGGGTTTCGCTGCCCTTGTCCTCGCCCTCCGGGGTATCGGGCATCAGCTCCAGCACGGTGTGACTGGTGCGCAGAATGGGCGTGAAATGCCCGTGCGGCTCGGTAACCAGGTCGACCACGCGGCGCGAGCGGTACCAGGAATAGAACGCCAGGAACGCCAGGGTAACGGCGAAGAACACCGGCAGTGCCTTCGGCCCGAAAAAGCTCATCAGTCCCCCGGCGACCACCGGGCCGAAGGCGGCACCGAAGCCGTTGGCCAGCAGCAGGCCGCTGGAGCCGGACAGAATCTCATCGGGGTGCAACTGATCGACCATTTGCGCGACGGCGATCGAGTAGATCGAAAACGCCAGGCCGCCCCAGAGGAACATCATCCCCAGCAGCAAGGGGCCAGACGTCAGCGGGGTGATCAGGCCGCCGAGCACGGCGGCAATAGCCACGACGCAGAGCATGACCTTGCGACGGTCATGTTTGTCGGAGAACAGCCCGATCGGCCATTGCAGCACGGCGCCGCCGAGGATGGTCACGCTCATCAGCAGACCGACGCCGGAGGCATCGAAGCCACTCTGCGAGGCATAGACCGGCGCCAGGCCCCAGAACCCGCCAAGCGTCAGGCCGGAAATACCCGCCGCCATCAGCGGCAAGGGCGCGATACGGGCCAGCTGCAACAGGTCGGTGGCCGGCATGTCGGGCTGCGCCGGCTGCGCCTGACGCGTCAGGGTGACCGGCATCAACGCGGCACAGATGAGGATCGCCGCCAGCGCGAACAGCGTGAAGTTCATCGGGCTGTCGAGGCTCAGCAGCTGCTGGGCCGCCGCCAGCGAGCCAAGGTTGACGGCCATGTACAGGGCGAACACCTGGCCGCGCTTCTCACCGCTGACCTGTGCGTTGAGCCAGCTCTCGATGACCATGTACAGCGTGACCAGCGCCACCCCGTACATCAGTCGCAGCACCAGCCACACCCACGGGTTGACGATGATCACGTGCAGCAGCACGGCCACCGACGCCAGCGCGGCGTAGAAGGCGAAGGTGCGAATATGGCCGATCCGGCGGATCAGCGACGGCGCCAGCCAGGTGCCAATGAGGAAGCCGGCGAAGTAGCCCGACATCAGCAGGCCGATCAGGCCGGTCGAATATCCCTCGGCAACGCCACGCAGCGTCAACAGCGTATTCAGCAGGCCGTGGCCGAGTAGCAGTAAGGCAACACCGGCCAGCAGCGAACTGATCGGGGCTAGTAAGGACGTCATGGCAAACAACCTTAAGCAAGTAAGTCCATTTTTTTGGCAGAGTGCTCCGATCAGGAGTGCTCCACCGTGATCGTAATCAAGTGTATGAACGTCCGAGGCAGTGCCCATAGGGTGTGCCTCGGCGCATGCAGCTTGGGCAGCACTTTTCGCCGAGGATTCAAAACGAAGCGCATTTCCTGGCCCAAGACTGCGTACCTCATTGCCTTTGCCGCCCGACGGCAACGCCGCGCCGCGAAGCCGTGACGGCGCCAGCCGACCTTGCAAGCTTGGCCCAGATTAGCCGTGTTGTCCTGGGCGCAAGGTCGCGATCAGTGCTCGGACACTGCCGGGCAGGGCCTCGAGCTCGCGAACCAGGATGCTGCGTTCGCGGACGGCCCAGGGTTCGTCCAGTGCCACCAACGCCAGTTGCATGGTTCGGCTGTGCCGGCGCGCGGCGGATTCGGGAATGATACCGATCCCGACACCTGCTTCGATCATCCGGCATACGGCTTCGAAACTGGACAGCTGAATCCGCAGCGACAGGGTACCGCCGAACTTTTCGACCTGATCGCGCAGAAAGCTGAGCAGCGTGCTGCCTTCGTGCAGGCCGATGTGCTGATAGCTGAGCGTCTGACGCAGCGTAACCCGAGGCAGCGTCGCCAACGGATGGCCCAGGGGCACCGCCAGCAGCAAGCGGTCAGTACTGAAATGCAGCGCCTGCAACCCCTCGGCCTGCACCGGGCCGGCGATGATACCCATGTCGGTGCTGCCGTCCAGTACACCGCGCACGATGTCCCGGCTCAGACGCTCCTGCAGGTCCACCGTCACCCCGGGGCGCTCGGCGAGAAAGCCGGCGAGTACTTCCGGAAGAAATTCGGTGACGGCGGTGGTGTTGGCGAAGATGCGGATATGCCCGGTCGAATCGGTACTGTATTCGGTGAACTCGCCCTTCAGGTAGTCGACCTGGCGCATGATCAGCCGGGCATGTTGCAGCAGCTTCTGCCCGGCCGGTGTCAGCGCCACGCCACGGCTGTCGCGGTAGAGCAGGCGGCTGCCGAGCTGTCCTTCGAGCGCCTTGACCCGGGCGCTGGCCGCCGCCGGTGACAGGTGCGCCCGACGCGCGCCCTGGGTCAGGCTGGGCGACTCGGCAATATGGATAAACAGGCGCAGGTCGGAGAGATCGAAGTGCATCGCGGTGTTCGCTGACGGGATGTAGCGTTCAGCTTAGCCGAACGCTGCTGTCAGTAAATGCCAATTCCCGAACGCGGCCAGCCGACGCATTCTACGGCAACACCACGGAGCCGGAGCCTGCGATGACCGATGTAACCGCCTGGATAGGTCGCACCGAAGAGGTCCACGACCAGCTCAGCCGCAACCTGCTGATGCGGATCGCCGCGACCTTGAATGAGCCCACCCCAGGCCATGGCGAACCGTTGCCACCGCTGTGGCAGTGGTGTTTCTTCCAAGAGCCCTTGCCCGAAAGCGGCCTGGGCGAGGACGGCCACCCGGCACGCGGCGGCTTCCTGCCGCCGGCTGACAACCGCAACCGGATGTGGGCCGGTGGCCGCGTCGAGTTCTACGAGCCTCTGACGGCTGGTGCCGAGGCGACGCGGGTGTCGACCATCAAGCACATCGAGGAAAAACAGGGGCGCACCGGCGCGCTGCTGTTCGTCACGGTACAGCACGAATACCGGCAGGAGGGGCGTCTGGCGATTCGCGAAGAACAGGACATCGTCTACCGCGAGCCGAGTCCGCCGAAATCCAACAGTGGCGAGCCGATGATCGCCGGCCATTGGCGCGAAGCGGTAGCGCCGACGCCGACGCTGCTTTTCCGCTATTCGGCCGTGACCTTCAATGGCCATCGCATCCATTACGACTGGCCCTATGTCACCGAAGCCGAAGGCTACGCCGGGCTGGTCGTTCACGGTCCGCTGATCGCCACGCTCAACTTGCGCGCCTTCTGCCGCGCCCATCCGGACGCCCGCCTGCGTCGCTTCGCCTATCGCGGCCTGCGCCCGCTGACGGTACCGCAGCCGTTCGAAGTGGGCGGCCGCATCGTCGAGCCGGGCGAGGCCGAGCTCTGGGCCGGCGATCACAACGGTCTGGCGCAGAGGGCTGAAGTGGAATTCGAGTGACGTGTATGGCGGGACTCCGGCCCCTCACCCTAACCGTCTCCCCAGGGGGGGCGAGGGGACTGATCGGTGTCCGGCTTCTGGATCGGTGACACGCGATGCCGTCTGCCCAGGCATGACTTCCGACGTACACCGGATAGCTCCCTCGCCCCTCTGGGGAGAGGGGGCGCCCTCTCTAACAACGAGAACGTATCGAGATGACGACGAATCACAACTACCAAGGCGCCAGGCACGAAGAACTGAACTTCATCCGCGAAGGCGTGCGCGCCCTCTGCGCCGAATTCCCCGCCGACTACTGGCGCAAGCTCGACGAGGAGAAGGGCTTCCCGGAAGCCTTCGTCAAGGCGATGACCGAGGCCGGCTGGCTCTCAGCGATGATTCCAGAAGAATTCGGCGGCTCGGGCTTGGGTCTGGCCGAAGCCTCGGTGATCCTCGAGGAAGTGAACCGCTGCGGCGGTAATTCCGGCACCATCCACGGGCAGATGTACAACATGTTCACCTTGCTCAGGAACGGTAGCGAGGAGCAGAAGCGCACCTACCTGCCCAAGCTGGCCAGTGGTGAGTTACGTCTGCAGTCCATGGGCGTGACCGAGCCGACCACCGGCACCGACACCACCAAGATCAAGACCACGGCGGTGAAGCAGGGCGACAAGTACGTCATCAATGGCCAGAAGGTGTGGATCTCGCGCATCCAGCATTCGGACCTGATGATCCTCCTGGCGCGCACCACGCCGCTGGCCGAGGTGAAAAAGAAGTCCGACGGCATGTCGATCTTTCTCGTCGACTTGCGTGAGGCCATCGGCAACGGCCTGACCGTGCAGCCGATCGCCAACATGGTCAATCACGAGACCAACGAGCTGTTTTTCGACAACCTGGAAATCCCCGCCAGCAGCCTGATCGGCGAGGAGGGCAAGGGCTTTCGCTACATCCTCGACGGGCTGAATGCCGAGCGCACCCTGATCGCCGCCGAATGTATTGGCGACGGCCGCTGGTTCATCGAGAAATCCGCGCAGTACGCGCGCGACCGTGTCGTGTTCGGCCGGCCCATCGGGCAGAACCAGGGGGTGCAGTTTCCCATTGCCGAGGCGCACATCGAGGTGGAAGCCGCCGATTTGATGCGCTGGCGCGCCTGCGAGGAATACGACAGCGGGCGCAACGCCGGAGCGGCGGCCAACATGGCCAAGTATCTGGCGGCCAAGGCCAGCTGGGAGGCCGCCAACGCCTGCCTACAGACTCACGGCGGTTTCGGCTTCGCCAACGAATACGACGTCGAACGCAAATTCCGCGAGACGCGGCTGTACCAGGTCGCGCCGATTTCCACCAACCTGATCCTGTCGTACGTGGCTGAGCACCTGCTTGAGCTGCCGCGCAGTTTCTGACGCTGCCAACAGGCGATGCATCCGAGCGGATTCGGGCAGACGCGTGGAAAAGGCTTCGCCGTTTTCCACCCTACGGCGGCAGGTTTGTAGGGTGGATGTCGCGAAGCACTTCCACGCGGGCTTTGATCAAGGAGAAACCATGCAAATCGACCACCTCGACCATCTGGTCCTCACCGTCGCCGACCTCGACGCAACGGTCGACTTCTACACCCGCATGCTCGGCATGCAGGCGGTGACCTTCGGCGAAGGGCGCCAAGCGCTGGCGTTCGGCAACCAGAAGATCAACCTGCACCAGGCAGGCCGCGAATTCGAGCCCAAGGCCGAGCGGCCCACGCCGGGTTCGGCAGATCTCTGTTTCATCGTCGCCACACCACTAGAGCAGGTGATCGCGCATCTTGAGGCGCAGCAGGTCGCTATTGTCGAAGGACCGGTCAAGCGTACCGGAGCCACCGGACCGATCCGCTCGGTGTACCTGCGCGACCCCGATTCCAACCTTATCGAACTGTCCAACCTGATGGAGCCCGGCGCATGAGCCAGCACACCCAGGCGTTGACTGAATTCCTCGCCGGTTTGACCTACGAGCAAATCCCTGACGCCGTCCTGGCGCGCACCGAGGATTTGTTCCTCGACTGGCTCGGCTCGGCGCTGGCCGGCGCAGGCGCGCATCCGATTCCCCTGTTCGAGCGCTACGCCGCCAAGATGGGCCCGGTCGATGGCCCGGCGCGCATCCTGGTCAATGGCCAGAGCAGCTCGGCCTATTTCGCCGCGCTGGTGAACGCCGCCAGCTCGCACCTGGTCGAGCAGGACGACCTGCACAACAGCTCGGTGCTGCACCCGGCGACGGTGGTCTTTCCCGCTGCGCTGGCGGCGGCGCAGGATCTCGGCAAGTCCGGCCGGGAGCTGTTGGTGGCCTCGGTGGCTGGTTATGAAGCCGGCATTCGTATCGGCGAGTTTCTCGGCCGCTCGCATTACCGCATCTTTCACACCACCGCGACGGTCGGCACCCTGGCCGCGGCAGTGGCCGTCGGCAAGCTGATGGCCTTCGACCAGCAGCAGTTCACCCATCTGCTGGGCAGCGCCGGTACCCAGGCCGCCGGACTCTGGGAATTTCTTCGTGACGCGGCGGATTCCAAGCAGCTGCATACCGCCAAGGCGGCTGCCGATGGCCTGCTCGCCGCCTACCTGACGGCCGAGGGCCTGACCGGCGCGCAAAACATTCTCGAAGGCGAGCAGGGCATGGCTGCGGGCATGTCCAGCGACGCCGATCCGTGCAAATTGTCGGATCGCCTCGGCAGTCGTTGGGCACTGGCCGAGACGTCTTTCAAGTTCCACGCCTCCTGCCGCCATACCCACCCGGCCGCCGATGCATTGCTCGAGCTGATGCAGCGCGAAGGGCTGCGTGCCGAGGACATTGCGTCGGTCACCGCCCACGTGCATCAGGGTGCCATCGATGTGCTCGGCCGCGTGAACGTTCCGCAGACAGTGCATCAGGCGAAGTTCAGCATGGGCACGGTGCTCGGCCTGATCGCGTTGTATGGCAAGGCCGGGCTGACCGAATTTCATAGTCATGCGCTCAGCGATCCGCGTGTTGGCGCGTTCCGCGAGAAGGTCGCGATGACTCTCGATTCCCAGGTGGATGCCGCCTATCCCGCGCGCTGGCTCGGCCGTGTGACGGTCGAGACGACCGACGGCCGCACGCTGCACGGCGCCATCGACGAACCCAAGGGCGATCCGGGCAACACCCTGAGCCGCACCGAGCTGGAGGACAAATTCCGCCGCCTGGTGCAGTTCTCCGCTGCGCGCAATCCCTCTGAGGCAGACGAAATGATCGAGACCGTCTGGCGGCTGCGTGAGGTCGACGATCTGGGCGTTCTGCGGTGAGTGGGTAGGGTGGGCTTTAGTCCACCGGCAGGCAGATTGGTGGGCTGAAGCCCACCCTACATGGCTGGCCTGACTCGTAAGGTGGATGACGGCGAAGCCTCATCCACCAACGTGGGGCCAGAGTCCCCAGGGGCTTGAACAAACGCGTGGAAATGGCTCCGCCGATTTCCACCCTACGCCGAATGTGCAGGAACCGAACATGAACGACACTCAAGCCAAACCCCGCCCGCTCGACGGCATCACCGTGGTCAGCCTCGAACACGCCATCGCCGCACCGTTCTGCACCCGTCAGTTGGCTGACCTCGGCGCGCGGGTGATCAAGATCGAGCGGCCGGGCGCCGGTGATTTCGCGCGCGGTTACGACGAGCGCGTCGATGGCCTGGCCTCGCATTTCGTCTGGACCAACCGCTCGAAGGAGAGCGTGACGCTGGACATCAAGCAGGCGGCCGCCAACCAGGTCGTCGATCGGTTGCTGGCCAAGGCCGACGTGCTGGTGCAGAACCTCGCGCCGGGTGCTGCCGCGCGCATGGGGCTGTCGTTCGAGGCGCTGCATGAGCGCTTCCCACGGTTGATCGTCTGCGATATCTCCGGGTATGGCGTCGGAGGCCCCTACGAGCAGAAGAAAGCCTATGACCTGCTGATCCAGAGCGAGGGCGGCTTCCTCTCGGTTACCGGCGGGCCGGGCGACGACCAGATGGCCAAGGCCGGCTGTTCGATCGCCGATATCGCCGCCGGCATGTACGCCTACACCGGCGTGCTCTCGGCACTGATGCTGCGCGACAAAACGGGCGAGGGCAGCCGCGTCGACGTTTCCATGCTGGAAAGCCTGGTCGAATGGATGGGCTACCCGCTGTACTACGCCTACGAAGGCGCACCGCCACCCCCGCGCGCCGGTGCCGCGCACGCGACCATCTACCCCTACGGGCCATTTCCGACCGGCGACGGCGGCACCGTGATGCTGGGGCTGCAGAACGAGCGCGAGTGGCTGCTGTTCTGCGAGAAGGTCTTGCTGCAGCCAGCGCTGGCCTTCGACGAGCGCTTCTCCAGCAACTCGCTGCGCTCGGCGCATCGCGAGGAACTACGCGCGATCATCGTCGCGTCGTTCGCCGAACTCAGCGCAGAGCAGGTGATCGAGCGCTTGGACGCCGCGCCCATCGCCAATGCGCATGTCAACGACATGGCGGGCGTCTGGGCGCATCCACAGCTCAAGGCTCGCCAGCGCTGGAGCCAGGTCGGCAGCCCGGCAGGAGAGCTACCGGCGCTGTTGCCGCCGGGAAGCAACAGCGCCTTCGCGCCGCGGATGGACCCGATTCCGGCACTGGGCGAGCACACCGAGCAGGTGCTGGCCGAGCTCGGCTATTCGCCTGACGAAATCCAGCGCCTGCAGGGCGCGCGATGAGCGTGTCGATGACGCCTGCAGGCTGGCGAAACGAGCGCAGCTCTGGCTGGGCAGGCCTGTTAACGAGCCAAACCGCGCCTGCCACGCCATGCGATACGCGGACGCGCGCTTGCCCCCGTCCGAATCGCCTTGCTGGCGAGCCGGGACCGAGATGCACCGCCGCGCCGGGACCCCAGGCGAACCGTGCCCGCCAAAGACTGGATGAACTCAAGGAACTGCCATGAATACTCGCACCATTCGCTCCGCGCTGTTCGTTCCGGCAACCCGCCCTGAGCGTATCCCCAAGGCACTGGCAAGCGGCGCCGATGCGGTGATCGTCGATCTCGAGGACGCGGTCGCCGACGGCTTGAAGGCCGAGGCGCGTGGGCATCTCGATGCCTTTCTCGCCGCCAACCCCGACGCTCAGGTCCTGGTGCGCATCAACGCCGACGGCCACGCGCAGCAAAGCGAGGATCTGGCGGTCTGCGCGGCCCGGCCCGGCGTCATCGGCGTATTGCTGCCCAAGGTGGAACGCGCCGCCCAGGTGGTGACGGCGGCAGGATGCGGCAAACCGGTCTGGCCCATTGTCGAGAGCGCCAGGGGGCTCGCCGCGCTGCCTGAGATCGCCGCGGCCAAAGGCGTCGAGCGGCTTTCGTTTGGCGCGTTGGATCTCGGGCTGGATCTTGGTCTGGCCAGCGGCACGGCTGCGGCCGAACGCGTCCTCGATCAGGCGCGTTATTCGCTGCTGCTGCACAGCCGGCTGGCCAATCTGGCGCCACCACTGGACAGCGTCTTTCCCGATATCCGAAATCTGGACGGGCTCGCCCGATTCGCTGCCGACGCCCGCGACATGGGCTTCGGCGGCGTGCTGTGCATTCACCCCAGCCAGGTGGCTGTGGTGCACGAAACGTTGATGCCCAGCGCTGACGAACTGGCCTGGGCGCAACGCGTCCTCGCGGCCGGTGCGTCAGGCGAGGGCGTCTTCGTGGTCGATGGGCAAATGATCGATGCACCGGTCATCGGCCGTGCCCGTCGCCTGCTGCAACGTGCCGGGCAAGCGGTCCCCTGACCGCGACGCGGTGCCCGCAAACGTACCAACCGACAAAAACAAGAGGGGTACTTTCATGCTGAGTAACACGCTCAAGACACTCGCCTGCGCGTTTTCTTTTTCCATCGCCGCTCTGGCGCATGCCGAGCCCATCGTCATCAAGTTCTCCCATGTGGTGGCGGACAACACGCCCAAAGGGCAGGGCGCGTTGTTGTTCAAAAAGCTGGCCGAAGAGCGCCTGCCGGGCAAGGTGACGGTGGAGGTCTACCCGAACTCCTCGCTATTCGGCGACGGCAAGGAAATGGAGGCGCTGCTGATCGGCGATGTGCAGTTGCTGGCGCCTTCGCTGGCCAAGTTCGAGCAGTACGACAAGTCGATTCAGATCTTCGACCTGCCGTTCCTGTTCGACGACCTGGCCGCTGCCGACCGTTTCCAGAGCAGCCCGCAGGGCAGGGCGCTGCTGACCGCCATGGAAGACAAGAACATCACCGGCCTGGCCTACTGGCACAACGGCACCAAGCAGATGTCCGCCAACAAGCCGCTGCGCGAGCCCAAGGACGCGCGCGGGCTGAAGTTCCGCGTGCAGGCCTCGCGGGTACTGGAGGAACAATTCAAGGCGGTGCGGGCCAACCCTCGCAAGATGAGTTTCGCCGAGGTCTACCAGGGCCTGCAGACCGGCGTCGTCAACGGCACCGAGAACACCTGGTCGAATTACGAAAGCCAGAAGGTGCATGAGGTGCAGAAGTACATCACCGAGTCCGACCACGGCCTGATCGACTACATGGTGATCACCAACACCCAGTTCTGGAAGGGCCTGCCGGATGACGTGCGCAGCGAGCTGGAGCAGGTCATGCAGGAGGTAACCGTCGAGGTGAACCGTCAGGCCGATGAGCTGAACCAGAAGGCCAAGCGCACGATCGCCGAGTCGGGCAAGACCGAGATTATTCGGCTGACCCCGGAGCAGCGCGGGGAATGGCGCGAAGCGATGCGGCCCGTGTGGAAAAAGTTCGAAGGCGAGATCGGCGCGGACCTGATCGAGGCGGCCGAGGCGGCGAACCAGCCCTGATCGAGCTTGGCCAACCCTTGGCCGGGTTGCTCAGCGCTACCTGCCGAGCGTTCTGTTGAAACCTGGGTGCGAGACCCGCTGAGTCCGGCAAGCTGGCCTCGGTTCGCCGCTACGTTCGGACGAGGGTCAGTGGCGGGGGCCTTCGTCCGGCATGCTCATCAGCTGCCGTTCCATGTTCCAGTCGAACGGCTCGTCGTTTTCCTCGGCTTCGTAGCGGCGCTCTTCCAGGCGCTGGAAGATCTCGATCTCTTCGTCCGGCATGAAGTGCAGGCAGTCGCCGCCGAAGTACCAGAGCAGGTCGCGTGGCACCAGGTGGGCTATCTGAGGGTAACGATGGAAGACCTGGCAGATCATGTCCTGACCCATGTGCCGCTCTTCCGGCACGTTCTTCAGGTTCATGATCAGCTCGTCGAAGCGTTCGAGAAACAGCGCATGGCTCTCTTCCGAGACCTGTTCGGTCTCGCCCATGGCAAGCAGGATGCCGCGCAGATGGGCCAGAAGAGCCAGGTTGTGGTCGTGATAAGGATTGGCCATGGTTCACCTGTGTCGATTGGGCGCGCGATTATACGGGCGCCGGGATTAATTGGGGCGTGTGCTGTTGACTCGGCGGGCCGCCCTGGGTTCGGTATCCGCCCGGGGCGATCGCCGGACGGTAGGCTGAGGAAGGCTCTAAGCTGCTGGTTCAAGCAAATCGGCGACGACAATCCGGCAGGGCTTCTCGCGTTTGCAAGAGGCCTGACGGGGTGTCGTGGCTTGCCGTCTGAACTGCGGGGGTCAGCGAACTTTCCCCTCGCTTGGCTCCAGTTGCTCCTTGGCAAAATCGTCGACGCTGATGACCTTGCGCCGCGCCGCTTCGGCCGCGGTGAGTTGCTCGGCTTCCGCGGCGTCCAGCACGCCGGCAGCCAGGGCCGCGCTGATCAGATCCTGGTTCGCGGCTGGCTGGAATGCGCCGCTTTTCAGCGTCTGGTGGATTTTCCTTTGCAGTGGCTGGGCGGCAGCCAGCGCGTCGTAGGCCTCGCGCAGCGCGCCGAAGGCCTCCTCGGCACCTTGCGGGCGATACACGCCGTCGAGTATCTGCTCCAGCGCCGGGTCGCCTTCCGGACGGCCGAGTATGGCCGCGACTTCAGCGTCCAGCTCGTCGGACGGCCCCTTGTGACGCGCCCCGAACGGGAAGACCAGCAGCTGCAGCACGCCGCCAAGCAATCGGTTGGGGAAGTTGCTCAGGGTGTCGGCCAGCGCACGCTCGGCCTTGCACAGGCAATCTTCCAAGGCCCAGCGCAACAGCGGCGCCTGCTCGATCGGATGGCCGAGGTCGTGATAGCGCTTGAGCGCGGCGGACGCCAGATACAGGTGGCTGAGCACGTCGCCCAGCCGCGCCGACAGGCGTTCGCGACGCTTGAGCTCGCCGCCCAGCAGCATCATCGACAGGTCGGCGAGCATCGCGAAGGCGGCGGCGATGCGGTCCAGCGCACGAAAGTAGGGCCGCGTCAGGCCCGTGCCCGGTGCCTTGCCAAACAGGCCACAGGTCAGGCCGAGCACCAGGGTGCTGGCCGTGTTGCTGACGGCGAAGCCGATATGTTGCATCAGCAGCGTGTCGAACTTCTTCACCGCTTCGTCACGGTCGGGTTCATGCACCAGTTCCATCTCGCGCAACACGAACGGATGGCAGCGGATCGCCCCCTGACCGAAGATCATCAGATTGCGCGAGAGGATGTTGGCACCCTCGACGGTGATCGAGATCGGTGCCGACAGCCACAGCCGGCCCAGGTAGTTGTTCGGCCCCATGATGATGCCTTTGCCGCCGTGGATATCCATGGCGTCGGTCACGCACGCGCGGCCCCGTTCGGTCAGGTGATACTTGAGGATGGCCGAGAGCACCGAGGGCTTCTCGCCCAGGTCCACCGCGTTGGCGGTCAGGATGCGTGCGCTGTCCATCAGCCAGGCGTTGCCACCGATCCGCGCCAACGGCTCCTGAATGCCTTCGAAGGCGGCCAGCGGCACGTTGAACTGCTCACGGATCTGCGCATAGCGGCCCGACACGTAGCTGCAGGTCTTCGCCGCACTGACGCCGGTGGCCGGCAGCGAGATGGAACGGCCCACCGAGAGGCAGTTCATCAGCATCATCCAGCCTTTGCCGATCATGTGGCGCCCGCCGATGATGGCTTCCAGCGGTACGAAGACGTCCTTGCCCCAGTTCGGCCCGTTCATGAAGGCGGCGCCGAGGGGAAGGTGACGGCGGCCGATCTCGACGCCGGCGGTATCGGTCGGGATCAGCGCGAGGCTGATGCCTAACTCTTCCTCGTCACCCAGCAGATGCTCGGGATCGTAGGTCTTGAAGGCGACGCCGAGCAGGGTGGCGACCGGGCCGAGGGTGATGTAGCGCTTCTCCCAGTTCAGGCGCAGGCCGATGACTTCTTCACCTTGCCACTGCCCTTTGCAGATCACACCGCTGTCGTTCATGGCGCCCGCATCGGAACCGGCGTAGGGGCCGGTCAGGGCGAAGCAGGGAATATCGGTGCCGTTGGCCAGGCGTGGCAGGTAATGGTTGCGCTGCTCCTCGGTGCCGTAGTGCAACAGCAGCTCGGCGGGGCCTAGGGAGTTGGGGACCATGACGGTGCTGGCCAGATCGCCGCTGCGAGTGGCCAGCTTCATGACCACCTGAGAATGTGCGTAGGCGGAAAAGCCCTTGCCACCGTATTCCTTGGGAATGATCAGGGCGAAGAAACCTTCCGCCTTGATGTAATCCCAGGCCTCCTGCGGCAGGTCCAGGCGCTGGCCGACCTCCCAGTCGTTGACCATCGCGCATAGCGTTTCGGTGGGCCCGTCGATGAACGCCTGTTCTTCCTCGCTGAGCGTCGCCTTGGGATAGCCGAGCAGGGTGTTCCAGTTCGGTCGCCCGCTGAACAGCTCACCGTCCCACCAGACGCTACCGGCGTCGATGGCATCGCGCTCGGTGTCGGAAATCGGCGGCAGGACCTTCTTGAACCAGTCGAACATGGGGCCGCTTAAGTACTTGATGCGCAGGTCGGTCACCAGCAGTGGCACCGCGACGGCGATCAGCAGGAGCCAGAGAATCAGCATCAGCCAAGCCGGCGTTTCGTCTGCGGCGCCCATCAGCAGCAGATATCCGGCGACAATCGCCAGCGCCGGCACGGGCGAGACACGCAGGTGAGCGATCACGGCGATGCCGAGCAGTAACACGAGCAACCAGAGCAGAGTCATGGAGTTTTCCTTGTTAGGCGTTTGGCGTCTTGGTTGAGCATAGGCACTGCGTCCGGGGCGGTGAAGGGACTGTTTGCCGCGATTGGTTTCAGATAATGACCGGAACGGTGGGGGTGAGTTCTGACGTTGCCATTCGCCGCGGGCTCGCGGTTCCCCCGAAGATGTATGGGTAGTGGGGTTCGTGGGTGGCTGCGTTCGGGGCGAAAGTTTGGATTGGCGTGGCCGCCATTCGCCGCGGGGTCGCGGCTCCCACATAGAGAAGGGGGCGGGAGCTGGGCGTTGTGGGTGGCTGCGTTCGGGGCGAAAGTTTGGATTGGCGTGGCCGCCGTTCGCCGCGGGGTCGCGGCTCCCACACAGAGATGGGGGTGGGAACTGGGCGTTGTGGGTGGCTGCGTTCGGGGCGAAAGTTTGGATTGGCGTGGCCGCCATTCGCCGCGGGGTCGCGGCTCCCACACAGAGATGGGGGTGGGATCTGGGCGTTGTGGGTGGCTGCGTTCGGGGCGAAAGTTTGGATTGGCGTGGCCACCATTCGCCGCGGGGTCGCGGCTCCCACACAGAGACGGGGGTGGGATCTGGGCGTTGTGGGTGGCTGCGTTCGGGGCGAAAGTTTGGATTGGCGCGGCCGCCGTTCGCCACGGGGTCGCGGCTCCCACACAGAGACGGGGGCGGGAGCTGGGCGTTGTGGGTGGCTGCGTCCGGGGCGAAAGTTTGGATTGGCGCGGCCGCCGTTCGCCACGGGGTCGCGGCTCCCACACAGAGATGGGGGTGGGATCTGGGCGTTGTGGGTGGCTGCGTTCGGGGCGAAAGTTTGGATTGGCGTGGCCGCCATTCGCCGCGGGGTCGCGGCTCCCACAGTGCTGGGGGCGGGAGCCGGCCGTTGTAGGAGGCCCGACCTCGGGCCGAAGCTTGGCGGCGCAGTTGCAATTGCCTCGCGCCGCCCTTATCTAGTCTCAATCTCCCTGCGTTGTGTGCATTCCCCTATGAGTACTGCTCTATCCATTCGGCAGTTGACCAAGATTTACGGAAACGGCTTCGAAGCGCTCAAGGGCATCGACCTCGATGTGTCAAAAGGCGACTTCTTTGCCTTGCTGGGCCCCAACGGCGCTGGCAAGTCCACCACCATCGGCATCCTCTCCACGCTGGTGAACAAGACCAGCGGCACGGTGAACGTCTTCGGGCATGACCTCGACCGGGATCCCGGTGGTCTCAAGCGTTGCCTGGGCGTGGTCCCGCAGGAGTTCAACTTCAACCAGTTCGAGAAGGCCTTCGACATTCTGGTGACCCAGGCCGGCTACTACGGCATCCCGTCGAAGATCGCCAAGGAACGCGCCGAGCAGTACCTCAACCAGCTCGGGCTGTGGGACAAGCGTGATGTGTCCTCGCGCATGTTGTCCGGCGGCATGAAACGCCGCCTGATGATCGCGCGGGCACTGATTCACCGTCCGCGCCTGCTGATCCTCGATGAGCCCACCGCGGGCGTCGACATCGAGCTGCGCCGTTCGATGTGGTCCTTTCTCACGGAGCTCAATCGCGAAGGGATCACCATCATCCTCACCACGCACTACCTGGAAGAGGCCGAGCAGCTGTGCCGCAACATCGGCATCATCGACCATGGGCAGATCGTCAAGAACACCAGCATGCGCGAGCTGCTCAAGCAGCTGCACGTCGAGACCTTCCTGCTCGATCTGAAGGAGTCGCAGCTGGTCCCGCCGGACCTCGGCCCTTATCCGGCGAGGCTGGTTGACCATCACACGCTGGAAGTGCAGGTCGACAAGAGCCAGGGCGTGACGGACCTGTTTCGTATGCTGTCGGCGCAGGGTATCGAGGTGCTGAGCCTGCGCAACAAGACCAATCGCCTGGAGGAACTGTTCGTGTCGATGGTCGAGAACAACCTACCCAAGGGGGCCAAATGAACGCTGAATTCCGGCCCAATCTGGTTGCCCTGCAAACCATCGTTCACCGCGAGATCCGCCGCTACACCCGCATCTGGCCGCAGACCTTGCTGCCGCCGGCGATCACCATGGTGCTGTACTTCGTGATTTTCGGAAACCTGATCGGTTCGCGGATCGGCGAGATGGGCGGCTTCAGCTACATGGAGTACATCGTGCCCGGGCTGATCATGATGTCGGTGATCACCAACTCCTACAGCAACGTGGTGTCCAGCTTTTTCAGCAGCAAGTTCCAGCGTTCCATCGAAGAGCTGCTGGTCTCGCCCGTCTCGCCGCACGTGATCCTGATCGGCTTCGCGCTCGGTGGCATCACACGAGGTCTGGCGGTGGCGCTGATCGTCACCTTGCTGTCGATGTTCTTCACCGATCTGCAGGTGCATCACCTGGGCGTGACGCTGCTGGTGATCACCCTGACCTCGACGATCTTCGCGCTGGGTGGCTTTATCAACGCGGTGTATGCACGCAACTTCGATGACATCTCGATCATTCCGACCTTCGTGCTGACGCCGCTGACCTATCTGGGTGGCGTGTTCTACTCGATCAATCTGCTCTCGCCGTTCTGGCAGACTCTGTCGCTGGCCAACCCCATCCTGCACATGGTCAACGCCTTTCGCTACGGCATCCTTGGCGTGTCGGACATTCGCATTGGGGTCGCGATCAGCTTCATGGCCGTAGCGGCCGTCTTGATGTACCTGTTGTGCATCAGGTTGCTCAAGAGCGGCCGCGGCATGCGACAGTGACCGGCGGCTGGCGTATGGGCCGATGCTAAACGGGGCGGGAACCGATACACTTGCGGTCATTTTTCGTACAGGTTCCCGCCATGCAACACCCCGCCGAACGCTCACCGCTGGGCAAATCCAGCGCCTATATCGCGACCTACAGCCCTGAGCAGCTGTTCCCGATTTCGCGCGCGCCGAAATGGGCCGAACTCGGGCTCAGCGCCGACACCTTGCCCTATCACGGCGTCGATATCTGGAACTGCTACGAATTGTCCTGGCTGCTGCCGTCCGGCAAGCCGGTCGTCGCGATCGGCGAGTTCAGCATCCCGGCAGACTCGCCGAACATCATCGAGTCCAAATCCTTCAAGCTCTATCTCAACTCACTGAACCAGTCGGTGTTCGACAGTCGCGACGCGTTGGCAAAGGTACTGACGTACGACTTGTCGGCCGCCGCGGGCAAGCCGGTCGGTGTGCGGCTGCGGACGCTGGACGAAGTCGCGCAGGAGGGCGTCGTTCCGCCGGCGGGGCAGTGCATCGACGAACTGGACGTCAGCATCGAGCACTACGATTCACCACGGGCGCAACTGTTGAGCTGTGACCCGGAGCACCAGACGCAAGAATGGGTGCACAGCCATCTGCTGAAATCCAATTGCCCCGTGACCGGCCAGCCGGACTGGGGTACGGTCATCATCGGCTATCGTGGCGCGGCGCTGGACCGTGGCAGCCTGCTGGCCTACCTCGTGAGCTTCCGCCAGCATGCGGACTTCCATGAACAGTGTGTGGAGCGGATTTTCCTCGACCTGCAGCGCCTGTTGCAGCCCGAGTGGCTGACGGTTCAGGCTCGCTACGTGCGTCGCGGCGGGCTGGATATCAATCCCTGCCGAAGTACCCGGTCGGAATCACCGGATAATGGCAGGCTGGTTCGGCAGTAAAGAGAACGCCCGCGCGTGATGCGTCACGTACGGGCGTCGTTTTTGCTGGGAGCGGACGTCTCAGATGCCCATATTCGCCAGCGTCTGCATGATATTGCGCAGGGTCATCGCCGTGTTCGGGTGACTGACCTCGAACCGCTCGACTGCCAGGTTCACGCCGTCGACCAGCGAATCGTTCTGCTCGACCATCCCCTCGTTGGCCAGGCGTAGCTCGATGTCATGGGCTATCGCTTGCAGCGACGCGCGCTCTTCTTCCGACAGCGGTGCGTCCTGGGCCAGTTGACTACGCAGCTCGGCGAGCTGCGACTGCAGATCATGTTCCGGCATGTTGCTTCCCTCGATGTTTCGGGTGGCGAATTTGCCAGCGCTCGATATGAAGAAGGTTAAACCAGCGGGCTGGGCTTGTCCCGGCTTTGATCCGAGGACCGCCGGTGAAGTTCGCTGCCCGCGTGTCCGCCGGCTGCCGAAACGCCGGGGATTCGATTTATACTCCAGCGCTTTGTAGGCAGATGCCACCATTTCGGAACAAGGGGAAGGCCGCGATGCACATGATCGGCAAGGATTGGATCGGATATTTCAAGGTGGCCCTGGTGGGCGCGCTGGCGGTGTTTGGCAGCTCACTGCAGGCCGCCGAGGAGGATCCCTGGGAACGCGTGAACCGTGCGATCTTCCGCTTCAACGACACGGTCGATACCTACTCGCTCAAGCCGTTGGCTCAGGGCTATCAGAAGGTCACCCCGGATTTCCTCGAAGACGGCATCGGCAACGTCTTCAGCAACCTGGGTGATGTGGTGGTGCTCACCAATGATCTGCTGCAGGGCAAGGTTCGCGATGCCGGGATCGACACCAGCCGGATCCTGTTCAACAGCACTTTCGGCGTGCTCGGCTTCTTCGACGTCGCCACGCGTATGGGGCTGCAGAAGAACGATGAGGATTTCGGCCAAACCCTAGGCGCATGGGGCTTGGGTAGCGGACCTTATGTGGTGTTGCCGCTGCTGGGGCCGAGCACCGTGCGCGACGCCGCCGGGCGGGTGCCCGATGCGTTCCTGCAACCGTACCCTTATATCGATCACGTCCCCACTCGCAACGTGACCCGAGCGGTCAATGTGGTGGACTTGCGCGCGGGCCTGCTTTCGGCCGAGAAGATGATCACGGGCGACAAGTACATCTTCGTTCGTAACGCCTATTTGCAGAACCGCGAATTCCGCACCCAGGACGGCCAGGTCGAAGACGATTTCTGATCGTTGTTGCCCCGGCAATCGGCCGCGCCCAGCCGGTGGGCGCGTGCCATGCCTCGCCAACAGGCGATGCCGCTCAGTTCATCGAGAGGATGGCCAATCCCAGGCTCTGCCGGCCATCTTCATGCGTACCGACTCGTACCACCTCGGTTTCAGCGTCCAGCCCTTTGAGTTCGTTGTGTTCCGACGGGATATGGACGCTGACCTTGTCGCCCATTTGCAGGTTGGTCGCGGCGAGGACCTGCATACCAGTACTGGACAGATCCAGGCATACGGCGTCATAGCGCTGACTGCCCTGTGTCAGGGTGATCGCGGTTTCGATCTGCATGCGAATGAAATCGCGTTTTTCACTGTAGTCCCGATCATTCAGGGTCATTGTTTTCATCCTTTGGGTTCTGGTTGCACGCGTTCTTATAGCGCCCGTCAATTCGCTCTGTAAAGCACAGGCGGAGCGGCGGCGCCTGGCTTGAAACGCCGATCGTATGGGAGTACCGTCTGCGCCTTGAAAAGATCCCTTGCCCAGCGCTCGCGCGGGGCCGATGCTTTCGCCAACGTCCTGGCGATACCGCCTGGTAGGAACATGCACAACCCAAGCGCGACGCTGCTGATCATAGATGACGACGATGTGGTACGAGCCAGTCTGGCCGCCTATCTCGATGACAGTGGTTTCAAGGTGCTGCAGGCGCCTAACGGGCCGCGAGGCATAGAGCTGTTCGATGCCGAGCATCCCGATCTGGTGATCTGCGATCTGCGCATGCCGCAGATGGACGGACTGGAGCTGATTCGACTGATCAGTGAACGCCAGGTCGATCTCCCGGTAATCGTCGTTTCAGGTGCGGGCGTCATGAGCGATGCGGTCGAGGCGTTGCGTCTGGGGGCGGCTGACTATCTGATCAAACCCCTCGAAGACCTGGCCGTGCTCGAACACTCGGTCCGTCGAGCGCTCGATCGCTCACGGTTGCGGCTGGAGAATCGGCGCTATCGTGAGCAGCTGGAAACGGCGAATCGCGATCTCCAAGCCAGTCTCCACCTGTTGCAGGAAGACCAGGACGCCGGCCGGCAAGTGCAGATGAATATGCTGCCGGTGACACCCTGTGGCCTCGACGATTTCCAATTCGCTCACCAGATCATCCCCTCGCTTTATCTGTCGGGCGATTTCGTCGATTACTTTCGGGTGGACGAGCACCGCATCGGCTTCTACCTGGCCGACGTCTCGGGGCATGGCGCCTCCTCGGCGTTCGTCACCGTCCTGTTGAAGTTCATGACCACGCGCTTGTTGTATGAGTCCCGGCGGGGCGGGGCGCTGCGAGCGTTCAAACCTTCCGAAGTGCTCGATCACATCAACCGTGGGCTGATCAACTGCAAACTGGGCAAGCACGTGACCATGTTGGGCGGGGTGATCGACCAAGAGCGCAACATCTTGCATTACAGCATCGGCGGACATCTTCCGATGCCAGTGCTCTATACCGGCGGCGAGGCGCGCTATCTGGAGGGGCGGGGGCTGCCGGTTGGCCTGTTCGTCGAAGCCACCTACGATAATTACGAGATCGAGCTGCCAGCCTCGTTCAGCCTGACGTTGCTTTCCGATGGCATTCTGGACCTTTTGCCTGGGGAAACCCTCAAAGATAAGGAAGCAGGTCTGCCTGGGCTGGTTTGCGAAGCCGGCGGTACGCTGGAAGGGCTGCAGCGAGTGCTGGGTCTGGCCGATCTGGAGGATATGCCTGATGACATCGCGTTGCTGGTATTGAGCAGGAACCTTGCATGAGCACTGGTAAAATCCAGTTCGCCGAGCAGGATGGCACCTTCATCCTGAAGTTCGTCGGCGAGATACGACTGACGCTATGCTCGGCGCTCGACGCAACTATCGAGAAGATCTTCTCGTCGCTGAATTTCTCGGCGATCGTGATCGACCTTACCGAAAGCCGCAGTATCGACAGCACCACACTAGGCCTGCTGGCCAAATTGTCCATTCTGTCCCGGCAAAAGATCGGCATGTTGCCCACGCTGGTGACCACGCACGCCGACATCACCCGGCTCTTGCAGTCGATGGGCTTCGATCAGGTGTTCAACATCGTCGATCAGCCGTTGCCATCACCCGAGCAGCTGGCGGATCT
Source organism: Stutzerimonas stutzeri (assembly GCF_019090095.1). Lineage (NCBI taxonomy): Bacteria > Pseudomonadati > Pseudomonadota > Gammaproteobacteria > Pseudomonadales > Pseudomonadaceae > Stutzerimonas > Stutzerimonas stutzeri. The sequence goes on from NZ_JAGQFP010000002.1 coordinate 2,069,486, forward strand.
GCCCAGCCAGGATCAGTCCGAAGAGGTCGTCAAGACCAAGGTCCTGGAGGCTCACCGTATTCTGATGAGCCTCAACGACTCCAACCGCGAGGCGTTTCGTGACCTCGTGACGGCGCTGGAACGGTCCTGATTCAGCACCTGGCATCAATCCTCAATCCGACTTGGATGTTCATGATTGCCGGCACCGGTTGCCGCTGAGGTGTGGTGCCGCTTCCTCGCCATGGCCCTGCCATGACTCGTCGCGGCGCCGCGACGTTCGACCCCGAACTCAGCCGCCGAGTAGCGCCTCGAGCTTTTCCTGGTCTCGAGCAAACTGGCGGATACCTTCGGCGAGCTTCTCGGTGGCCATCGGATCCTCGTTCAAGCCCCAGCGGAAGCTGTTCTCGTCCAGCGCAATGCGTGGCTCGGACGCACGTCCAGGTGCCAGCTTGCGTTCCAGCGGCCCTTCGGCCTGGGCCAGCTGGCCCAGCAGCTCGGGGCTGATGGTCAGGCGGTCACAACCGGCCAGCGCTTCGATCTGGCCGATGTTGCGGAAGCTTGCGCCCATCACGACGGTTTTATAACCGTGGGCCTTGTAATAGTCATAGATGCGGCTGACCGACTGCACGCCGGGATCTTCGTCGCCCGTATAGTCGCGGCCTTCATGCTTCTTGTACCAGTCGTAGATACGGCCAACGAACGGCGAGATGAGGAACACACCGGCATCGGCGCATGCCGCCGCTTGGGTAAAGCAGAACAGCAGGGTCAGGTTGGTCTGGATGCCGGATTTTTCCAGTCGCTCGGCGGCACGGATGCCCTCCCAGGTGGATGCCAGTTTGATCAGCACCCGATCGCGCGAGACGCCAGCTTCTTCATAGAGGCCAATCAGGCGTTCGCCGCGCTGGACCATTGCCTCGGTATCGAAGGAGAGTCTCGCGTCGACCTCGGTGGAGATGCGCCCGGGGATCAGTTTGAGGATTTCCTGTCCGACCGCCACGGCAAACAGATCGCAGCCCAGCCCGATGTCGCCGGCGCAGCGCGACATCGCAGCCTGCAGGTGTTCCGCGTAACGGGGCAGGGCGGCCGCCTTGAGCAGCAGGGAGGGATTGGTGGTTGCGTCTACCGGCTGCAGGCGGGCAATCGCATCGAGATCGCCGGTATCGGCGACGACGGTGGTGAACTGCTTGAGTTGTTCCAGTTTGGATGTCATGGGGCGCTCTATCCTCTGAGTTGACCTGACCTTACCCGAGGCCACCGAGCCACTCAACGGGCACCGGGGCGGGGGGACAGGACTTGGATTGAAAATGATCCCAGGTGTTCCTCGGTGAATGAATCAATGCCCCTCGAGCAGGCTGGTCGCCTGATCCAGCAGGGCCAAGGGGTCTTTGGTCTTGTGTATGTCTACCGAGAGCAGTTGGCGGAAGCGTCGAGCACCCGGAAAACCTTGGCCAAGCCCTAATACGTGACGGGTGACGTGATGCATCGACCCGCCCGCGGCCAGGTGGCGTTGAATGTAAGGGCGCATCCGTCTCAGCGCCTCGGCGCGGCTGATGGTCGGCGCGTGGCTTTCGAACAGTCTGGCATCGACCTGCGCGAGCAGGTACGGGTTGTGATACGCCTCGCGGCCGAGCATCACGCCATCGAAGCGTTGCAGGTGCGCTTCGCATTCCTCCAGGGTCTTGATGCCACCGTTGAGGATGATCTCCAGATCGGGGAAGTCGTCCTTGAGCCGCGCGGCGACGTCGTAACGCAGCGGCGGTACCTCGCGGTTCTCCTTGGGCGACAGCCCTTCGAGGATGGCGATCCGGGCATGCACGGTGAAGCTGCGGCAACCGGCTTCACGCACCTGCCCGACGAAATCGCAAAGCTCGGCATAGCTGTCGCGCCCATTGATACCGATTCGGTGCTTGACCGTCACGTCGATCCCGACGGCATCGCGCATGGCCTTCACGCAGTCGGCGACCAGTGCCGGGTGGCCCATCAGGCAGGCGCCGATCATGTTGTTCTGCACGCGGTCGCTGGGGCAGCCCACGTTGAGGTTGACCTCGTCGTATCCCGCCGTTTCGGCCATTCGCGCGCAGGTTGCGAGGTCGGCGGGCACGCTGCCGCCGAGCTGCAGCGCCAGGGGATACTCCAGCTCGTCATGACGCAGGAAGCGTTCAGTGTCGCCGTTGATCAGCGCGCCGGTCGTCACCATCTCGGTATAGAGCAGCGCATGTCGGGACAGCTGACGCAGAAAGAACCTGCAATGCCGATCAGTCCAATCCATCATCGGTGCGACGGAAAAACGACGGGACGGTGAAGGGAGGCTGGGGACTGGCCTGGGGCTAGGACTCATGCGGTATTCCGGTTGGATTCGAAGGTGCCGGCGTCGCGGCGCGACCGATTCAGCGCGCGGCAAGAAGCCGGAATGGCGCCGGATCGTCGGCGATTCGAATCAAGCACAATGGTCGGCAAGTTTATCAGAGAGCTGAACCCGCGCGGGTGGCGGCTGCAGTGCCTCGCCGCTGTATGGCTTACCACGCGCGGGACGCAGGGACCGGCCTATCGGCTAGGGTTGCATAGAGCATGCGGCCGGCTGATGCCAAGAGCGGTGCGGTTCTCGCCGGGACGGGCGGACGCCCTGTCCGTATATATGCTGCGGAGGTTGGCTGAAAAATGGGCGGCAGGCAGCAGAACGCTGGATCAGGCCAGGGCCACGGCGGTGGTCTCATGGCAATGGACGCTGCCGCCCAGGCTGCTGCGGCGGCGCTTGCAATGGGCGATCCGCTCGGTGCGCTTAAGCGGATCGCCCTGCGCGACGACGCGACAGCGCTCGCGCTTCGTGGCATCGCGATGGCTCAACTCGGAGAGTTCGTCCGCGCGAAAGCACTGTTCAGAGCCGCCGCGAACGCCTTCGGAATCGGCGCGCCGGTGCCGCACGCCCGTTGTCTCGTCGCCGAAGCCGAGGTGGCGCTGGCCGCACGCGACCTTGGCTGGCCGGCACGGGTGCTCACCGAGGCGAGGGAAACGCTCGAGACACATGGCGACCAGGCGAACGCCACTTATGCACGTCTGCTGGAGTTGCGTCATGGGTTGCTGATCGGTCGTGTCGAGGAGGCAGAGCGAGCGCTCCGTGAGCTGGACCCCGCCGTGCTGGCACCAGCGTCGCGGGCCATCTACGAGTTGATCATCGCAAGCCTGGCGCTTCGTGACTTTCAGGCTCGGCCGGCGCGGCAGGCGCTGGCCCGGGCGGAGCGTGCCGCGAAACAGTCAGGCATTCCCGCACTGGGCGCGGAACTGCGGCGCGCGATGGCGATGCTGGAGGCGCCCGCGGCTCGTCTGATCAGCACTGCCAGCGAGCGGTTGGTGCGGCTGGATGAGGTGCAAGGCATTCTGTCCTCTGGGTCAGTCGTTGTGGATGGCTGTCGTCATGTCGTGTGCAAGGCGGGCAAAGTTGTCTCGCTGGCGAGGCGGCCGGTGTTGTTTACGTTGATGCGCGCGCTCGCTGAAGCCTGGCCGGATGACGTCCCGCGAAACGCGCTGATCCAGCAAGCGTTTCGTACCAGGTTCGCCGACGAGTCGCACCGGGCTCGGCTGCGTGTGGAGGTGGGGCGCCTGCGGGCAGTGTTGAGCGCGCTGATCAGCGTGACGGCCACGAAGCGGGGCTTCAGGCTGACGCCGCTCGACGCGCATGGTGTTGTCGTATTGGCCCGTCCGGTCGAGGAACCCCATGCGGCGCTGCTCGCTTGTCTCGCGGATGGGCGTAGCTGGTCGAGCGCGGGGCTTGCCCTCGTGCTCGGCACCAGTCAGCGGTCGGTGCAACGCGCGCTGGGCACTTTGGCCAGCGCGGGCAAGGTACAGTCGTTCGGCACCGGCCGGTCGCGGCGCTGGATGGCACCGCCGATGCCCGGTTTCGCGACGACCTTGTTACTCCCAGGTGCAATGCTGATGTGAATAGGATTTCTCCACCAGCCAAAGGAGGAATAACGCAATGAAACGATCAGTAGCTCAGATCACTCGCGAATACGGGCCTTTTGCGGAGGTCGACAGCGTGCACGGCGTCAGCTTCGATGGGCGTCATGTCTGGTTTGCGAGCGGAGAAAAACTGCACGCGCTGGACCCGGCCAATGGCCAGACCCAGCGCTCGCTCGAGACCCGTGCGGACGCCGGTACGGCGTTCGACGGCCAGCACCTGTACCAGATCGCGGGCGATCGCATCCAGACACTCGACCTGCAAACCGGGGCTGTGCTCGCCTCGATTCCGGCCCCTGACGATGCGTCGGGGCTCGCGTGGGCGGAAGGGTCGTTGTGGGTGGGGCAGTATCGCGGTCGCAAGATCTACCAGCTGGATCCGCAGACCGGCACGGTGCTGCGCACCATCGAGTCCAACCGCTTCGTCACAGGGGTTACCTGGGCGGAGGGTGATCTCTGGCATGGCGTCTGGGAAGAGGGCGAGAGCGAGCTGAGGCACATCGACCCGACGACCGGAGAAGTGCTGAACACAGTGGAAATGCCTGAGGGAATCGGTGTGTCGGGGCTCGAATACGACGGCAACGGCGGTTTCTTCTGCGGCGGCGGTGGCAGCGGTAAAGTCAGGGCCGTCCAGCGTCCGCGCTAGCGTCGGCCTGCTTGAGCGCCGGAAAGCCCACCGCTGGGCTTTCCGGCTCGTTCATCCTGCCGGGGCCGCCGTCATTGCTGGATGACGTTGGCCAGGTTGCCGCTGCCATTCTGGACGATGCTGGCCGAAGCACCCTCGTAGGTCAGCGTCTCCTGTCGCAGACTCGCCTGGTTTGCGTCACCTGACTGGCTGATCAGCGCTTCATGGTTATGGAAGCCCTGATAGGCGTCGATCAGGTTGCTCGAGCCGATCTGTGCGATATCCAGACGGTTGTCATCACCGACCTGTGTGACCGTGACCTGGTTGTCGATGCCCTCCGAATAACCGTCGATGTGCGAGCCGTGCCCAGCGAAATGGGCGGTCAGCTCGTTGCCCGTGCCCCGCTGGGCATAGTTCAGCGTGCTGTAGCCGTCGCCAGCGCTGATCTGGGCGAGGTTGGCGGTGCCGGACTGATGGAGGATGACATCACCGGCGGGGTAGCGTCCCGACGTTTGTTGAATATCGGCCTGGTTGGCGACGCCGTCCTGCTCGACCGTAGCGGTCCCGCCTCCGAGGCCCGAGCTCAATTGCTGCAACTGCACCAGATTCGCGGTGCCGGTCTGCTGGACGTCCGCCGTGCTGAAACCGGTTTGCTCGACCTGCACGGTGTTGCCCTGCCCAAGGGAAACCACCTCCAGCTGGTTGTTGACCCAGGTCTGCCGGGCATCGAGCAGGTTGCCGCTGCCCTCCTGGCGGACCGTCGCGTTGGCGGCGAGGTCTCCCGAGTATTGGAGTTGCTCGAGGCGTGCGGCATTGGAGTCGCCTGACTGTGAAATCTCCGCGCTGCCGAGGCCGGAGGCGCTCGCATGGACCTGGTAGATCTCGGCGACATTCTGCACGCCGTTCTGCTCGATGCGCGCCAGACTGCCTTCTCCCGCATTGCCCGATTGATCGGTCAACGCATCGTTGGCCGTGCCGTTCTGGCGAATGAAGGATTGCTGCATCGTCCCGCTTTGTATCTGCTGCGCCACGTTATCGGTGCCGATCTGTTCGATCTCTGCCACATGCTCATTGGCCATGAGATTGCCGCTTATCACCAACAGGAGGGTGGCAGCGAGAGGCGTCATCTTGGACATTGGAATCTCCCATGCTCAGTGGATAGGGCTCCGTACACCAAAGAAGCGAAGCAATGAGAGTGTTGTTGAGTTGCCGCTGCCTCGAAATAGACCGAAGGGATCAAATGGCCGCGGGCCGGGTATTAGTACCGCGCCGGCACGTGGCGAGGTGGTGAAGCGGAGCAGCCTCATCGCGCCGACCATCGGCGTGCACGAATGGTCCGGCCACCGTTCGATATCGGTAGGGGCCACCAGGGCCTCGTTGCGAGGTGATGCATGCAAGGCGAAATCATGGTGGACACCGCGGTCTTGGCCGCAAACGATTCGGACGCGGATACCGTGCTGCCTGGAGATCCTGATGTCGCGAGCATTAACGACACGCCCATGTCGGATCCTGAAGACCCCGAGCTCAGCGACGAAGACATCGATCTGTTCGAAGACGATCCGAGCATTCCAACCGAGTAGCGGTGCACGGCGGCTTGCAAAAACGGCGTTCGTCGTACGCCAAGCCACAGCGGTCTGCCTGGCCTGAAATGCAAAAACCGCAGCCATCCGAGGGAGGGCTGCGGTTTGGTTGTCAGGCCGGTATCGACCTGAGCGGTGTCATGCGATCAACGGTTGAACGCGGCACCGGTGCCGACCACAGTAGCCGACGGCAGCAGTTGGCTGATGAAGCGGTTCCAGCGAGTGATCCCTGCTGGCCCGACGAAGACCACATCCTGCGGCTGCAGCGGGAAGCTCTTGGCCAGCGCAAAGGCGGTCGGCGAGGCAGCGTTCAGCTGGAATACCTTGGCCGGCTCGGTGGCAATGTTTTCCGCTCCGCGGATCACGTAGACCGCTTCGCCATCGGCGGTGTCCTGGCGAATGCCGCCGGCCGTGCCGATCGCGTCCATCAGGTTGTAGCTCGAGGCCTTGAAGTTGACCGCTTGTGGCTGAGTAACCTCACCCAGTACGTAGATCTTCTTCTGATCGTTGTAGGGCAGGTGAAGCTGGTCGCCATCTTTCAGATACACGTCGTTCAGCCAGGAATCCGGACGGTTCAGGTCGTCGAGATTGAGCATGTACTCGCGACCGTCGCGCTTGAGGATCAGACCGGACAGGTCAGCCGTAGCGGTATCGACGCCGGCCTGGCCAATGGCCTGGACCAGAGTCATCGGGGCGGTGGTGACAGGCACCTCGCCGGCGGTGTTGAACGCACCCGACAGTACGACGCGCTGGCTGCCATAGCGCAGCAGGGCGACGTCAACTTGCGGGCTGTCGATGTAGTTGGCCAGGCGACGAGCAATCTGGGCGCGCAGCTCTTCGATGGTGCGGCCAGCTGCTTCGATGTTGCCGATGTACGGATAGAACAGGGTGCCATCCGGGCGGACCAGGCGGCCGTTGGCGTCCAGCTGCTGTTGCGGGCCGGACGGCGCGGTCAGCTCGGGGTGATCCCAGACGGTGATGTAGAGAAGGTCATTTGGGCCGATGCGGTAGGCTTCGGGTTTGAAATCGAGCAGTTCCTGTTTGCTGGAGGTGCCCCGGTCGGAAGACAGTTCGCCTTTCAGGATTTCAGGCGTGATGCGGATCAGCTGTACGTTACCGTCCTGCGATTTCGCGCCGTCCTTGAACTCATCCGGGTCAAGGTACTGACCGGGCGAAAACACACATCCCTGGAGCGCCAGAACGGAAGAGAAAGCGAGAGCAAATATTGGTTTCATGGTTCTTCATCCTTGACGGAATAGTTGTTTTTACGAAGTGAAACGGCGGGATTCACTTTTAGCTGAAGGAGCGAGCTGATGGATTCGTCCGCTGCAACCGATGGGTGATCAGTTCGAAAGCGCGTGTGGACGATTCATTTCGCTGCTCCTGTTGTTGCTACCGCAAAGCGCTGGAAGCAGTACGTCTCCGAGATAGATCTGAGGACCGTTCCGTGTGAGTCATTGTTCAATTCGCTCAACCCGTCCACGCCTTTCGCAGGCCTCGGAACGGGTGCCTTGCTGCTCACAGTAGCCATAGACCGCTCCGTTTCATTGGGGTTCAAGGCGGTGCGCATAAATCGCGGCGGTGTTGGATGCGGGCTGGCGGGTTGGTCAGCCGAGCCTGTCTAGCGCGCTGGCTGAGCAACATTGGCCGCGTTCAGGGGGCCACCCGCTTGTCGTTCAAATAGCTGAAAACCGGGCGTCTCGAGCACCGAGGGCGACGCTGCGACGGTCGATCGGAAGGGCAGGGGGTATGCAAAAGGCGGCCAGCCAGGCCGCCATGACTACTGAAAATCACGAGGGCCCGGTCAGTTGGACGTCGGGTTTTCGATCATCCAGCGCAAGGTTTCGCGCAGTTCGATCTGGGGAAGATCGCCTATGAGCGAGTCCAGCTTCGTTCGACAGCCGAACAGGTTCTTGACGTCGGCACTGCGCACGAATGCCGGATTGACCCGGACTTCCAGACGATGGCCGGAAATGGCCGCGGCCTGCTGCAGCACGTATTCCAGCGTGTATGCCGAGCCCGAACAGATGTTGACGGTTTCGCCAATGGCTGCGGGTGTTTCGAGCAAGCGTCTGTAAGCCTGGACGACTTGGCGTACGTCGCAGAAATCGCGTGCGATATCCAGGTTGCCCAACTCGACGACCTCGGCACGACGACGTGTGTGCGCGACGATCTTGGGGATGAGAAATTGTTCGGCCTGGCCGATGCCGGTGTAGTTGAACGGCCGCGTGATGATCAGTGGCAACCTGCCGACATACAGTCTCGCCAGAAACTCCATGGCCGCCTTGCTCACGGCATAGTCGTTGGCCGGGGCAAAGGGGGAGGACTCGTCCAGTACGCCTTCGGTCGCATTGCCGTAGACGTTCGCACTGCTGGCCAGCAGCACACCTTCGACGCCCGTGGCGGTGACCCGTAGTGCCTCGAGTAAATGGCGCGTCCCGAGCAGATTGGCGTTGTAGATGGCGTCCGCATCGGTGTGCGCGACGAAAGACACCGCAGCCAGATGCACCACATAGGTCGGCCGGATTTCCAACAACAGCGTTCGCAGGGTCTCGGCATCATTCAGCGAACAGCAGTGAATGGCCGAAACCGCCGAAGGCAGCTCGTCTACGGGGCGACGATAGCTGAGGCCGTGAACCTCGTAGCCGTGGGCTGCGAGTTCTTCTGCCATATAGCGGCCGGTAAACCCGGTGACGCCGGTAATCAGCACTTTGCGCATGATCTTCCCGATAGGATGAATTCCAATTTCAGTGGAGCGCTCCATTCCAGGTATAGGCATGGGATGTTGCGTCCTGGTTACGGCTGCCCGACAAGCTATGAGGCTACTGTTCGCGCCGCATCTTCATTCGTTGGATCTGAAAAAAAAACGCAGCGGAGTCCGAAGGCAGGCTCCGCGCGGTACCACTGGCAGACCACGCACAGAAGCGCGTGCACGGTGCGCACCACGAAGGTGATGCACAGCCCGGCAGCTCGTCTCCGGCGCGGTGCCATCGATCGTCAGGCCGAAGCCGTCAGAAGGAAAAGCCCTGTTGATTGCGACGCAGGTCTGCGTCGACCATCATCCGGCACAGCTGCTCCAGCGTGGTCTTCGGCTCCCAGCCCAGCACGTCCTTGGCCTTTTGCGGATCGCCGATGAGCAGGTCCACCTCAGCAGGACGATAGAACTTGGGATTGACCCGCATGACGACCTTGCCGGTCGCTGCGTCGATCGCCTGTTCCTGTTCGCCAGTACCTTCCCACTGCAACTCGGTGTCGACCGCTTTGAAGGCCAGGGTCACGAAGTCGCGTACGGTTTCGGTGCGGTTGGTCGCCAGTACGAAGACATCGGGTTCATCGGCTTGCAGCATGCGCCACATACCCTCGACGTACTCCTTGGCATAACCCCAGTCACGCTTCGCGTCGATGTTGCCCAGCTCCAGCACATCCAGCTGGCCCAGCTTGATCTTGGCCACCGAGTCGGTGATCTTGCGGGTCACGAATTCGCGGCCACGCAGCGGTGACTCGTGATTGAACAGGATGCCACTGCAACCGAAGATGTCGTAGGACTCGCGATAGTTGATCGTCATCCAGTGCGCATAGAGCTTGGCGACGCCGTAGGGGCTGCGCGGATAGAACGGGGTCGTTTCGATCTGGGGGATGGCCTGGACCTTGCCGAACATCTCCGAGGTGGACGCTTGGTAGTAGCGAATCTTCGGATTGACGATGCGGATGGCTTCCAGCAGGTTCACTGCGCCCGCGCCGGTGATGTCCAGGGTGGTCAGCGGTTGCTCGAACGACACGCCAACGAAACTTTGCGCGGCGAGGTTGTATACCTCGGTGGCGCCGGAGCTTTCCAACAGCCGGATGCTGGAGGAGAGATCGGTGAGGTCGTATTCAACGAGATGCAGGTTGGGATGCTTGTCGATGCCCAACTCTTCGATTCGCCAGAAGTTTACCGAGCTGGTACGACGAAACGTGCCATATACGGTGTAGCCCTTCTCCAGCAGAAGTTCGGCCAGATAGGCGCCGTCTTGCCCTGTAATACCCGTGATGATCGCTTTCATTCTCTTCCCTGTTCAAGGTTAGGTTTTCAAGTTGCCGTTGCTTCGCTACGCCTGGCACAGGGCTCTGGGAAACAGCGAAGCACCGTTCGTAAACGCAGTGGTGCCACCTGAACGGCCGGGTTCGGCATGTCCCGATGGCGGTTTTGCCAGCCGGTCAGGATTGCTGCTTGGCCGGACTGGCTTTATGCCTGGCGCTCTTTTCCCGCAAAAAAGCGGGCACGATATAAAGCGCGTCGATCCAGTACCGCTTGGCCAGCCGGCGCGGCTCCATGCACATGCGGTGCAGCCATTCGAGTTTGTATTCACGCATCCACTTCGGCGCGCGCTTGATCGTGCCGGTCGCGAAGGAAATGGACGCGCCGATGCTGAAGCCCATACCGGTGCGCTCGTGCGATTGGGTCGCGGCCGCGAGGATTTCCCCGCGTGGCGTTCCCACGGCGTACAGGACCAGTTCCGATGGGTTTTCACGAACGAACTGCAGGCAACGCTGCACCTCGTCAGGCTTCTTGATAAACCCCATCGGCGGGTTGTAGTGATAGAGCTCGATACCGGGGTAGATCGCTCGCAGCTTGTCGGCTTCACTTTCCAGCGAGCCGATCAGCACCACACGCAGCTGCTCTTCGTCGGCCCATTTGAGAAGGTCCAGGGTCAGGTCGCTGCCGGGGATCGCCTCATCCAGATGCACGCCCAGGCGGCTCAGGAGCGACAGCAGGATACGGCTGTCACATAGCCTCCAGCGCGCCTTGGCGTAGGCATCGCGCAGCGCCTCGTCGTGCTCGAGTTGAACGAGGTGGTCGACATTCGGCGTTACTACAAACGAATAGGGTTGTTTGACGCCCTCACGGATGTAGCTCAATAACGTCTTTTTATTGCCGGAAAAAAAATCTATTCCGAACGCACTAGTATCATTTGACACTCATTGCTACTCCCTTGAAGGCGCCCTTGATTCCCGACCAGGCGAGGGCGGGATTTCTGAATTCCTTGAGTGTGGTAACAGCCGAAAGCAGGAATGCGGAAACAAGTGCGAAAACCGGTCCGTAGAATCGCTTGTTGAAGCGAGTGGCTGCGCGGTTGCGATAGTAATGATAAAAAGCCGAGCGGTTGCCGAGACTGAGCGAGCCATAGTGAAACAGGCGGCTTTGCGGAACTACCTGGATGGAAATTCCAAAACGTCTGGCGCGGTATTGCCAATCCACTTCTTCGAAATACATGAAGTAGCTTTCATCCATCAGACCGATTTCCTTGGTCAGCGCGGCTGAAAAGGCGAGGCTGCAACCCATGATGTAGTCCGGGTCGAGTTGCGGCGCCTGGTGTTGGAGTGCATCGACGCTCTGGTTCTTGCCCAGCAGGCGGGCCTTGCCGAGGATGGGGTACAACTTGCCTCCGCCATAACACTCCAGGCGCCCGGTGTCGGCACTCAATACCAGGGAACCCACGAACTGCCGGTCATCGCGCTTCAACGCTTCGAGCAACGGCGAAAAGGCATCGCTGTCGACATAGGTATCGTTGTTGATAACCCAGAAGTATTCGGGCTGGAGGTTTTCCATCGCCCAGCGCAAGCCGTAGTTATTACCGCCCGCATAGCCATTATTCTCGGGGTTGCAGAGCAACGTGACCTTGGCCGAAGGCTTTTCATCGAGCCATTGCTGCAAAGCGCGATCGGAGCCGTCCTGGGAGTCATTGTCAACGATGACGATATGGTCGATCGTCAAACAATGTTCGAGCAGGCTCTCAGCACAGCTGATAGTTTCAGTAGCAGCTTTGTAGTTGAGAATAAGTGCGACGTTCATGTACTCGTTCCTTGCTGCGAAGATGGCGTGCGCGGAGGGCATGTATAACGAAAAGCATCACGACGATTGGCTGCGCATATTCGAACAGGCCACTGAGCGGCCAGATCACGAACAGCGCCAGCATGACGGCGTAGTTGAAGCCCATATCCGGGTTGATGTTGCGGGCGATGCGCTGATAGACGAACAGCGACACGGGCACCACGAGGAAGGTCAGAAATCCGAAGCGGAACATGGTTCCGATGAACCCCACGTCGGAGAGGAAGAAATGTTCGCCGAAGTAGGGGATGAAGCCGTCCTGCCACATCAGTGACAGCGAACCGCTGGGCAGCCAGTTGACCAGGTCCAGGTGCCTGAAGATCGCAGCGATGGTGTAGGGGCGCACGCCATCGTCGACATCGCCTTCCAGGCTGTTCTGGTAGAACTCGATGTTCAGGCCGAGTGTCTGGAGCAGTTCCGGGTAGAAGAAGAATGGGGACAACAGCACACACAGCGAAGCCGCCCAGACGATCGCTTTTGCTCGCAGGCAGAACAGCGTGAACGCAAGGCAGAGCACGATGAGTTGGCGCGTCTGGGTGGCGAAAACCAGCGTCAGCAACAGAATGGCCGCCACGATGAGGTAGAGGTTGCGCTGTCGCGTTTCGCCGCTGATCGGTGACTTGCCTTTCGCCCAGATCTGGATGCAATAGAAGTAGGCGAAACAGAGCAGGAACGGGCCGATCGATGAGCGATCCGGGCGATCCCAGGCTGTCTGCTCCGTGCGCAGATCAGGCAGCATGCCGAACTTGAAGCTCCAGGACAGGACCGCAGCGATCAACGCGGCGTACAGGATCGAATGCTCGAACTGGCGCGTGGTCAGGCGCTTGGCGAGCAGCAGCAGCGGGACGAACCCGAATGCGAAGAGGATGCGCCTTTCTTCGATCAGACCGTATGCGATCGGCTGGCCGTAGGTGTAGTACGCGAATATCGCCGGCAGCACGGTGAACACGGCGAAGCTGTACAACGCGTAATACATCAAGACGCGGTACTCCCTGGCGGCATCCTCGGCCGCTGCGAGTACAAGCAGTAGCGCGCCGCCCAGGCAGACCGCCAGGTAGGCCTCGTTGAGAAACTTGAATCCGACGGGGTTGTGCGTACTGTCTCCGAACACGGAGAAATGCAGCATGAGCGCCAGCACGGTCAACGGCAAAAACAATAATTTCGAGCTGATGTTTGTCATCCCCTGAGTCCTTGGTGCTTTTCCATTCCTGATCAACTGCGCCGCAACAAACTCAAGCCATTCCACATTGCCATGCCGGTACCTTCGGTGCGCCGCTATGCAGTGAGTTGCTGCCCCGGCAGTGCAGCGAATCCGGGGCGATCGTGGCAAGCGACGCTTTCGATACCTTCGGGTCGTTCGAGTTCCACTCGTATTAAACCCGCCGATGCTTGGTCGAAGCGTTGGACAACGGCTAAGTGGCTGGGTTGCGTGCCGTTCGTGCAATTGCGATAAATTTCAGACGAGCTTCACACCTGTTTCCCGAGCGATCGCTTGGCTTAGCCCGAGGAGGGTTCCGGTTACCGACGTGGCGACGGTCCATAGCCTGTGCAGTCGTTGCCAATGTGTCGTTGCAGCACGTCCATCTGCGGCCGGTCCTTGCCTTCGATGGGCTCGATAGCCAGGACATACTTGCCCCAGCCTGGTCCGCCGGCCCAGTAGGCGCTGGGCACACAGTGCTCATTGAGATAGCCGAGCAGATTGTCCATCGCGACCAGCATGGTTTCGGAGTGCGCTGGAACGCCGTACTCGCCAAGAAACCCTTTGAGATTGTGCTGTTGCAGCCACTCGATAAAGGGTCTGGCACGCTCTACGCCCAGCATCGGATCGACGGACTCATCGTCGGCGTAACGCCCGGAGAAGTCCTTGTCCAGGTACAGGTGGCCTTCGTAGACGAGCTTGTTCGCCGGATCATCGAGCAGGAAGTCTTCGTTGACTTTGCGCCAGTGGAAAGCGCTGGACCAGCGGTCGCCCTCGACGAATATCAGTGTCTCCATGTCGACCTGGCGAATCGCATCCACGGCCGCCTGGGCCGCTGCCGGCCAGAGTCCTTTGGTGGAGTGGGGCTCGTTCATGATGTCGTAGCCCAGTAGAGCGGGGTGGCCCTTGAAGCGCTCCGCCAGCTTGCGCCAGACATTCGCGTAGGCTTCGTAGGGCACGCTGCCCGAGCCGATCAACTTGCCCTTGTAGCGGGCGTAGTTGTGCATGTCGAGGATGACTTTCTGATCGTACTTGGCCGCGTAATCGAGCGTGCGCTCGAGCAGGCGAACCTGATCGAAGTTGAGGCCCAGGTCCAGATCGTGCTGCAGCCGTTCCCAGATGAAGGGAAAGCGGATCAGGCGAATGTTCTTTTGCGCGTAATAGGCGAAGTATTTTTCATCCGGGTAGAAATAATGGGTGCCGAGCTTGCCGGGCGTAACATGTGGGGCGAAGTTGGCTGCCGACAGGTTGATGCCGATAAGGTCGATACCACTGCTTTTCTCGCTGGGCTGGGCCTGCGCCAGCACAGCACAGCCGGCCAGTGCCACGCCAGCGAGCAACCGTATCGTCGTAGTGGACAGAGGCAAAAGAATGCGACGTGCCATAGTGATTACCTTGATACCCAACGGCTCACTCTCGCGAAGCGAGATCAGAAGGGGCGCTGTATGACGGATGCGAACGGTCCGCCTGCCCGGCGCGGGCGGGCGAGTCGTCAATCAGGGAAAGGCGAGCATTGCCAGCGCTCCCGACATGCCGCGCATGTCGGGAAGCCGTGCCAGGGCGCTTATTTGCTCTGATAGTCGTATTGGTAGTAACCGTATTCGCTGTAGGTCGATGCCTTGCGCACCACGGCGTTGAAAATAACGCCCTTGACCAGCAATCCGTTCTGCTCGAGACGGCGCTTGGCGAATTCGATCTCCTTGACACCGTTCAGGCCGTAGCGAGTCACCATCATGGTGGTGCCCGCCTGACTGCCGACCAGCGCGGCATCGGTCACCGCGAGGATCGGCGGCGTATCGAAGATCACCATGTCGTACATGCCGCTGATTTCCTTGACGAAGCGAGAAAAGTTCTCGTGCATCAACAGCTCGGATGGGTTCGGCGGCAGCTGACCGTGGGCGATCACGTGCAGGTTGTTGAGCTGGGTTTTCTGAATGGCGTCGAACAGCGTGATGCGGCCGGAGAGGATGTCCGACAGGCCTTTTTCGCCCTGGCAGCGCATGACCTTGTGCAGGTATCCCTTGCGCATGTCCGCATCGACCAGCAGTACCTTCTTGCCCGACTGCGCGATGACGGCAGCCAGGTTGCTGGTCACGAAGGACTTGCCCACGCCCGGGCTGGGGCCGGTGATCATCAGGATGTTGTTCTTGGCCTCGATCATCGCGAAGTGCAAGCTGGTGCGCAGGCTGCGCATGGCTTCGGTCGCGAGATCGGCTGGGTCGTTGATCGTCAGCAGGTAAGAGGCACTGCTCTTGTCGCGCTTGTAGTTGGCCAGGCGTTTTTCCAACGCGCCCTGCTTTTCACTGAACGGAATAGCAGCGTACACGGGGATGCCGGAGCGCTCGATTTCCTCCGGGTTTTCCACGCCACGCTTGAGCGCTTCGCGAACATAGACGAAGACCGTGGCCAGGATGACGCCGAGCAGCGTAGCGGCGATGACGATCAGGGGCTTGTTCGGCTTGACCGGGTCGTCGATGTCGGCATCGGCGTGGTCGACGATACGAACGTTGCCCACGGTGCCGGCCCGGATGATGTCCAGTTCCTGGGTCTTGTTCAGCAGCATCGCATAGGTTTCGGACGACACCTCGACATCACGGGTCAGACGCAGCAGTTCCTGCTGGGTCGAGGGCAGCGTGCCGATCTGCTTCTCCAGCTCGGCTTTCTGGCTCTTCAGCTGGTTGATCTGATTCATCAGCGCCTGGAAATTCGGGTGCTGACGGGTGAAGCGGCGCTCCATCTCGGTGCGCTTGAGGTTCTGCTCGGAGATCTGCTTTTCCAGATCGACGATGCGATCGAGCACCGACTGGGTCTCGGCCGTGATATCCACGGAACGGTTGCCGGTCTGGTACTTGTTCAGGGCCGTCTGCGCCGCATCGAGCTTCTTGCGGACTTCTGGCACCTGCTCATTGAGGAATTCCAGGCTCTGGGTCGCTTCGGCCGCATTGCGGGCGATGTTCTGGTCGACATAACGCCGCGCGACTTCCTCGAGCACTTCGATGGCCTTGTCCGGATCGGTGCCTTCGAGGGTCACGGTGATGATGCCGGACTGCTTGCCGAGCTCACCGGCCGACAGGCGGTTACGGTAATCCTCGGTGGTCGCGTAGGTGCGGTTCTTGATGACCGTGAACGTGGTGCCGGGTCGAGCGTTGAGTTCGCTGACGGTAATGGCGTAGTCCGGCGTTTCGACCAGCTCGCCGACTACGCCCTGGGCTACCACTTCGCCATCGGGGTCACGAAGGATGAAACCATTGTTCTCTGCGGCTTCCAGGGTCAATTCTTCCCCGTGCATCTGGTCCGGCACGA
Organism: Stutzerimonas stutzeri; assembly: GCF_019090095.1. NCBI lineage: Bacteria > Pseudomonadati > Pseudomonadota > Gammaproteobacteria > Pseudomonadales > Pseudomonadaceae > Stutzerimonas > Stutzerimonas stutzeri. Next base: position 2,085,994 of record NZ_JAGQFP010000002.1, read on the forward strand.
TCAGGTGCGTCACGCGCAGGGATTCGCCGCCCCAGGCGTAGGATTCGAACCCTTCGGGGTACCAGCCCAGCTCACCCTCGGTGGACGGTTCGAACTGGCGATAGATAAAGCCGCCGATCAGGGGGAAGTGGTGTGGCTCGATGATGATGTCGAGATTCAGCGCCTCGACCGTGCCGCCGACGACGGAGCGCGACTTGAGCAGCGCGATCTCGGTCTGCGCCGGTGATACCGCCGGGGTCGTGTTGACCACGTCGGTCAGGCTGGGCAGCCCGTTTTTCGGCTCGATCTGAATCATCGCGCCCGCCAGGTACACCGGTGTCGCCAGCAACGCATAGGCGACACCCAGGGCAGCGAAGAATCCTGTGATGGTCAGGATCAGGGCGCGGTTGTTGATGAAGGTGTCAAAGAGGTGGGCAAGGTCAATGTCCTTTTCCTCTTTGGTTTCATATATGGGGCGGGGCATGGTGGTCATTGAAGTTCCTTCTTCTTATTTCAGGTAAGGAAGCCAGCTTTCGACGGACTGCATCAGAAGGCTGTGAACATGTTCGAATGCGGGTTTGGATTGACGAAAAGGGTCGGGAATCTGCATGTCATCCAGCCACTTGCCTATCAGGAAGGTCTTGCCGTGGACCTCGGGGGCCATCTGGCGAATATGCTGGATGTGACTCTGCTCCATGGCGAGGATCAGGTCCGCCTGGTGCAGCATGTCGCTGTCAACCTGCCGAGCACGGTGGGCTCGGTGTTCCAGCCCGTGATCGGTCAGCACTTCATGTGCGGTTTTGTCCATAGGGTTGCCTACCAGTGCACCTATACCTGCCGAGCTGATGGTCAGCCCTTTTCCCTGGAGTCTGTGCAACAGCATCGCTTCGGCCGCCGGGCTTCTGCAGATGTTGCCGACACAGACAATCAATATGTTCTGAAACATGTCGCTTAGCCTCTCAGCCCTGAATTCACGGGCGGTTGGGCGCGCGTGTCACGGAACGCAAATCTGATATTCGCTCGTGTCATTAGTTCAATCGTCCTGCTGTGCTCGTGCGGGTATCGGGCGGGTCGCCCTGTAAGTCGCCGTCATGCAAGCAGCAATCAGTAAACGTCCTTGTTTAACAGCAGCGCAGGGATGGTGCGAGCGAGGATGTAGATGTCGAACCAGACCGACCAGCGTTCGATATAGTCCAGGTCGAACTCGACGCGTTTTTCGATCTTTTCGAGGGTGTCTGTTTCGCCGCGGTAGCCGTTGATCTGTGCCCAGCCGGTAATGCCTGGCTTGACGCGGTGGCGCGCGGAGTACTCCGACACGGCGTCTTCGAACAGCACGCCGGCGGCCTTGGTTGCGGTCGCATGGGGGCGCGGGCCAACCATGGACATGCTGCCGAGGAACACATTCAGCAGTTGGGGCAGTTCGTCGAGGCTGGTCTTGCGGATGAAGCGGCCAACGCGGGTGATGCGATCGTCGTCACGGGTGGTCTGGCGGTCGGCATTAGCGTCGCTGCGCTCGTGGTACATGGAGCGGAATTTGTAGACTTCGATCAGGCGGTTGTTGTAGCCGTAGCGCTTTTGCTTGAACAGCACCGGACCGCGGGAATCCAGCTTGATCGCCAGCGCCAGCAGCAGCATGACCGGGGCGGCAGCGAGCAAGGCGAGGCTCGACAGGATGATGTCTTCGATGCGCTTGAACATCGGCGACCAGCCACGCAGCGGCAGGTCGGATGCGATCAGCGTCGGCAGGCCGCCGACTTCGGTGATGCGCTTGTTGGCATGACGAAACGCGACCATGTCCGGAACCAGCAGCACGTTGACCGGCAACTTGCGCAGTTCATTGATGACTTGGCCGATACGGCTGTCGGCGAACCAGGGCAATGCGACCAGCACCTGGGTGACCTTTTCTTCGCGAATCATCTGCTCCAGGTCGCGGGTGTTGCCCAGCAACGGCAGGTCCGCAAGGGTCTTGGGCAGGCGCTCAAGACGGTCGTCGATGAAGCCGAGAACGCCGGTGCGGATGTCGCGATGGTGGGCCAGATACTCAGCCACACGTATGCCGTTGTCGGTGCCGCCCAGAATGACCGCATTCTGCAGATAGACGCCTTTGGCCATCAGGCGACGGAACAGCGCAAGCATCATCAGGCGCTCGGCGCCGAACAGCACGCCGCTGGTGACGAACCAGAAGGTCAGGTGCTTGGCTTCGAGATAGCTGAACATGCCCAGTCCTTGGTGCATGAAGATCAGCAGGCTGAACGCCGCGGCCCAGGCCACCAGCATTGTGCGGAAGCGCAGCAGCGTGCTGAACACCTCTTCGCTGTAGATGCCGACCGACTGGAAGATGACCACGCTGATGACGCCGAAGAACATCAGGAAGGTGCTGAAGGTCCCGCCGCCTACCGGCAATTCCAGCGGCAGAAACAGCAGCAACAGGACGCCGGGCAGCACGGAGGTGAGGCCGTGGATCAGGCGAATACTGGCTAGGAAGTAATCAACGAAACTGGGGTGGGCGTACTCAAGGGTTCCAACGGACTGTAAGCGCATACAAGGCTCCTTCCTACGGCTATTGCTAGCTCAATACTCGATTCGATCGCCGCGATCCGCGGTTCTGATGGCAGGCCGCTATCGCAACCTTCTGCTGGACAACTGCTCCGACCGTCTTCCTGGAAATGAGTTCACCCGAAAGACGTAAAGTCGCCTTCGGATGCCTAGAATTAAATGAACCGTGTAAACGACTGAAATTTAAAGAAAAACCGAATTTACCCGGTCGGTTTATCGTTTTTGCAGGCGCTCGATTCTGACCGATGGTCTGCGGCGCCTGCAGTCGGCTTAACCCTGCTGTGGGGCTACCAAGCCACAACTTTCCGGCGTTGCGGCGGGTCTTATCTGCGGTATTGAACGGGAAACGATTGGCATGAACACATCCAAGGCATTGCTGGTGCTCCATGGGAAACAAGCGGTCAACGAGGACCTGCGAGCCGCGGTCAGCGAATGGCGTCAACTGGGAAACGAACTGGCTGTCAGGGTGACCTGGGAGGCGGGTGATACCGCGCGGCTGGTGCGCGAGGCGCTCGATGCAGGCTATCGCACGCTGGTTGCCGGTGGCGGGGACGGCACCGTACGGGAAATGGCGCAGGCACTGCTGGCCAACGGGAGTGATGCGAGCATGGCCGTGTTGCCGTTGGGCACCGCCAACGACTTCGCGCATGCCGCGGAAATTCCGCTGGCACCGTTCGAGGCATTGACCCTGCTCAGCCGTGAGCCGGTGCCGGTGGATGTCGGCGAAATGAATGGCGAGCCCTTCCTCAACATGGCGACCGGTGGCTTCGGCTCGAAGGTCACGGCGACCACTTCCGAGGAATTGAAAAGGGTGCTCGGCGGGAGCGCCTATCTGCTGACCGGGCTGTCGCGTTTCAACGAACTGCGCGCTGCCTGGGGGCGGTTCGTCGCGCCGGACTTCGCCTGGGAAGGAGAGTTTCTCGCCCTCGGGATCGGCAATGGACGCCAGTCCGGTGGCGGGCAGCAGCTTTGCCCGCAAGCCTCGATCGACGACGGCCTGCTCGACCTCTGTATCGTGCCGGCTCCAGCCGATGCGGTAGGGACGCTCGGCACGCTGTTGAGCGGCGGCCTGCTGGGCATCGATACCGTTTCGGTGTCCGCGCGGGTGCCATGGCTCGAGGTTGAAGGGCCGGACGAAATCAGCATCAACCTTGACGGCGAACCCTGTGCGGCGAAATGCATGCGGTTCTCCGTAAGGCGCCGTGCGCTGCGGCTGCATCTGCCCGACGACAGCCCGCTGCTACGCGACGAACCCTTGCCGCGTGCTCAACAGCAGACTGCCTGATCCGTCGCGCTCGGCTTGAGCCGGGCGCGGTTTGGGGCGCCCGATAAATACTTTCCATGACGGATCAAGCGGGGACGTCTGCGGCCGATAGCTTCCTAGTTCCCTTATTCACAAGGAGCCCGCTATGGCCGGCATTCTAGAGTCAGTCGATCAACGCACCCGGTTGGTGGGGCAGAATCGCCTGGAAATCCTCATGTTCAGGCTTTCGGGCCGTCAGCAATTTGCCATCAACGTGTTCAAGGTGCAGGAAGTGGTGCAGCTGCCGAAGATGACGCTGATGCCGCACCGCCACGGGTCGGTTTGCGGGGTCGTCAATCTGCGTGGCCAGACGCTGCCGGTGATCGACCTGTCGCGCGCCATCGGGCTGCGACCACTGGTGCCGGACGAGCGCAGCACTATCATCGTGACCGAATACAACCGCTCGATTCAGGCGTTTCTGGTCGGCGGCGTGGATCGCATCCTCAATCTCAATTGGGAGGAGGTGTTGCCGCCGCCCTCGACCGCTGGACGTCAGCACTACCTCACCGCCATCACCAAGGTCGACGACGCATTGGTCGAGGTGATCGACGTGGAGAAGGTGCTGGCCGAAATCGTTCCCTATGACACCAGCATCTCGCCGGAGCGCCTGACCGACCCCGTGCTCGAACGCGCCAGAGGGCGTGAGGTGCTCTGCGTCGACGATTCGACAGTTGCCCTGGCGCAGCTGCGCGAAACCTTGAGTCAGCTCGGCATCACCGTCCATTCGGCGAGCGACGGCATGAAGGGGTTGAACAAGCTCAAGGCCTGGGCCGACGCCGGAGAAATCCTCACCGATCGATTGCTGATGGTGTTCACCGATGCCGAAATGCCGGAAATGGACGGCTATCGGCTGACTACCGAAATCCGCAACGATCCGCGTCTGCGGGACCTGTATGTGGTGCTGCATACCTCGCTGTCCGGCAGCTTCAACCTGGCGATGGTGAAGAAAGTCGGTTGCGACAACTTCCTTTCCAAGTTTCAGCCGGAGAAACTGGTGGATGTCGTCCGGGATCGCCTGATGCAGGACGAACCCCACTGACCCGCTAGCCGATCGAGGCCTCCGTATGCACCTGTCTTCGCTGTACCGCTTCCCTCTCAAGTCCGGTTCCGCTGAAGAGCTGACGGAGGCCCGATGCGACGCACTGGGCTTGGTCGGAGACCGCCGCTGGATGGTCGTCGACGCCGCGACCGGGAAGTTCCTGACGCAGCGTGTGTTACCGCGAATGGCATTGCTGAGCGCGTTATGGCGAGGCGACTCGACCCTGGTCCTGAGCGCGCCGGGCATGGAGCCGCTGCCGGTACCCGTCCCCGACGCGCAGAGCGTCGCGCTCGGAGTACTGATCTGGCGCGAAAGCTTGCAGGCGCCTGATGCGGGGGATGCCGCGGCGGAATGGCTTTCGCGGTTGCTCGATCGTCCTTGCCGGTTGGTGCATCTTCCCGCGCACCAGGGTATTCAGATCGACCAGGACTACGCTCACCCCGGTGAGCAGACGGCGTTCAGCGACGGCTTTCCGTTTCTGCTCATAGGTCAGCGCTCGCTCGACGATCTGTCCGCGCGCGTCGGGCAGTTGCTCGATACGAGGCGCTTCCGGCCGAACCTGGTGATCGCCGGTGCGGCGCCCTATGCCGAAGACCGGTGGCGGCGCATTCGTATCGGCGACATGACGTTTCGCGTGGTCAAGGCGTGTTCACGCTGCATCATCCCGACCATCGATCCGCTCACGGGCCAGCAGAGCCCCAACCGCGAACCCCTGACCACCTTGTTGAGCTATCGCAAAGGCGATGGCGGCGTGTTCTTCGGCCAGAATCTCATTGCCGAAGGTACCGGTGCGCTGAGCGTGGGGATGCCGGTCGAAGTGCTCGAATAGCCCCTTCGACAACTAATGACGCAACGGTGCCCGCCCTTGGAAGCGGACACCGTCAGCTCCCTGATCGAGTCGTCGCCGCCCAAGCAAGGGCGGCGTGGTGGCTTACTGACCGTCGAAATAGCGCTCGTGCCATTCGACCAGCGGTTGCGGCGCGTTGAGCTTCTTCCCGTAGATGACCGAGTAGGTCAATACGTTCTGTACGTACTGGCGGGTTTCATCGAATGGGATGTTTTCGACCCAGACGTCGACCGGCAGGTGTTCGGCATTCTTCAGCCACTGACGAACACGACCGGGACCGGCGTTGTAAGCGGCGGAGGCGAGCACCCGGTTGCCTTTGAACTGCCCGTAGATCTGGCTCAGGTAGGCGGCGCCCAGCTGGATGTTGACGTTGGGGTTGAGCGCCTGCTGCGGCGACTGCAGCGGTATGCCAAAACGCCTCGCCGTTTCCTTCGCGGTTGCGGGCATCAGCTGCATCAGCCCGGTGGCGCCGACGTGCGAGCGGGCGTCGGCCATGAACGCGCTTTCCTGGCGCGTGATCGCAAACACCCAGCTCGGATGGATTTCACGTGCTTTGGCCGCACTCACCATGCTGTTGCGGTATGCCATGGGAAAGCGAATATCGAGATCGTCCCAGTATTTCGCCTGGCTGATGGTCCGGATAGCAGGAAAGTACCACTCCATGTCGTAGGCGAGCCGTGCCTGGGCAACCAACTCGTCACGGCTGAACAGACGGCTCACGTGATACCACTCGCGGCGAGCGTCGACGATCTGGCCGCGGGCATGAAACTCCATGGCGCGTCGGATGCCGGCGGTGTTGCGCACTTTCTGCACGACTTTGGGGTCGAGCGCGAGTGGCTGATGGTTGAGCTTGTAAGGCGCATGAATACGGTCGGCCGACAGGAAACCGTAGAAGTCGCGCTCGTCGGCCACCGGTTGGTAGAGCAGGGCGGCTTGCTTGTCGTTGGGCTTGGCCAGCTCCAGGCTGCGCGCATTCCAGTAACGCCAGCGACTGGTGCTGGCAAGCGCATCGGGAAACCGCTGCGTCAGCGCGTGGGCGTCATCCCAGCGCCCCAGGCGCAGCAACAGGCGCGCCCGCCATTCGCTGACGGTATCGTCACGCAGCTCGGGGTCGTAGTCGGCCATGACCGCCAACGCCCGCGCATCGAAGCGTTTGGCCAGGGTAAGGCCGATCTGGCGCGCGATGGCAACTTTCTCATCGGTCGAGAAGGACAGGCGCTTGGCGTAGCTGTCGAGCAAGCCAAGGGCTTTCTCCGGATCGGTGCGCGCCAGGCGGCGCAACCCGATCGAGACGATATCGCCCATGGCGGGGGACGCGGGTGCGAAGCGACCCGGCTGTCCGAGCATCTGTGGTTTTTGCGCCACGTCGATCATCAACTCGCCTTGCGCCCTGAGCGTCGGCAAGCTTTTGGCCAGGAAACTGGCGAGGCCATAGTTGCCGCTCTCGACGGCCAACTTGGTGCGTTGCCAACGCAGCGACTCGGTGAGCTGGCCGGCCGCTGCCCAGCGGTCGAACAGCGCATCGCAGGCGTTGTGTTGCGACTTGCCAACCAACCAGAGCCTTTCGGCGGTCTCGTAGGCTTGCTTCGTCTGACCGCTGGCGAACTGGTACTGGCCGAACAGGCAGTCGAGCTCGGTGAAGTTCATCTTGGGATCGTAGTGCGCTACGAACGGCTTCCAATCGCCACGTGCTGCCAATAGGCGTAGCCAGCGCAGCTTCATCCAGCTGGCCTGGGGCAGGTCGCCGTGCTCGGTCAGGAATTTCTCGACCTCGGCATTGCTGGCGGTTTTCAAGCGGGCTGTCAGCTCGTCGTATGCGAGATAAGGCTCAAGTGGATAGTCGCGCAGTTGCGCTGCGTAGCGCCGATAGGGGCCGCTGTCGCCCTTTTCCAGGGCCCGCTTGGCTTCGTCGTAATACTGGCGTTGCTGTTGGAGGCTGGCTGCTTGAGTGGTCTCGATGGTAAAGGCGATGGAAAAAAGACAGAAACAGAGAGTGGAGAGTCGACCGCGCATGAGACTTCCGAAGACGGGGGCATGGGATTGCTGGCCACTAGCTTATCTCGCCGTGTCGAGCAGTTAAACGAGGATTAAGCGCTTGAAACCAACAAAGTGATGGGTTCCGACGAACGCACGTGTAGACCGGTCTAGCCGAATGGCTGCGCGGTGATTCGGTCACCTCGGTGACGCCTCGGCGGCCGGCTTAAGGCGCTCGCCGACGCCCGGCTGAGAGGCGTGTTCTGCTAGACTGCGCGCCCTGTTTTCCGGAGATCGTCATGACCCTGCTCAAGTTGACCAACGTGTCCCTCGCCTATGGCAACAACCCATTGCTCGATGGTGTGTCCTGGCAGATAGCGCGGGGTGAGCGGGTCTGCATCATCGGCCGGAACGGGACCGGTAAGTCGAGCATGCTGAGCGTGGTCAAAGGTAGCCAGCTGCCGGACGACGGCGAGATATGGCGGGCACCCGGTCTGAAAATCGGGGAGTTGCCGCAGGAACTGCCTCTGGCTGACGAGCGCACGGTATTCGACGTGGTCGCCGAAGGCCTGGCCGGAGTCGGTCAGCTGTTGGCCGATTACCATCATCTCAGTCAGAACATCCAGAACGATGCCGACCTGGACAGGTTGATGCACGTCCAGCAGGAGCTTGAGGCGAAGGATGGTTGGCGCCTGCAGCAGTTGGTCGACAGCACGCTGAGTCGCTTGCAATTGCCCGCCGACAAAACCCTGGCTGAGCTCTCCGGCGGCTGGCGGCGACGTGTGCTGTTGGCTCAGGCGCTGGTGTCCGAGCCGGATCTGCTGCTGCTCGACGAGCCGACCAACCACCTGGACATCGGCGCCATCGCCTGGTTGGAAGAGGCGCTGACGGGCTTCAACGGTGCGGTCCTGTTCATCACCCACGATCGTGCATTTCTGCAGAACCTGGCAACGCGGATTCTCGAGCTGGATCGTGGCCACATGATCGACTGGAACGGCGATTACGCCAGTTTCCTGGTACACAAGGAGCAGCAGCTGGCGGCCGAAGAAACCGCCAACGCGCTGTTCGATAAGAAGCTCGCTCAGGAAGAGGTCTGGATCCGCCAAGGTATCAAGGCCCGTCGGACCCGCAACGAAGGCCGGGTGCGTGCGCTCAAGGCGTTGCGCGCCGAGCGCAGTGAGCGCCGCGAGCGTCAGGGCAAGGCCAACATTCAGATCGATGCGGCGGAAAAGTCCGGCAAGCAGGTCATCGTGGTCGAGCATGCGACCTTCGCGCACCCGGGCGGTGAGCCGCTCGTTCGCGACTTCTCGATGGTTTTGCAGCGTGGTGATCGGATCGGCCTGTTGGGTGCCAATGGCACCGGCAAGACGACACTGCTCAAGCTGCTGCTGGGCGATCTGCAGCCTACCAGCGGCACAGTCGAAGCCGGTACCCGTCTGGAAGTGGCGTATTTCGACCAGTTGCGTCACCAGCTGGAGCTGGAGAAGACGGTGATCGACAACGTCGCGGAGGGGCGCGATTTCATCGTCATCGATGGCCAGAGCCGGCACGTGCTGAGCTACCTGGGCGACTTCCTGTTCAGTCCGCAACGCGCGCGTACGCCGGTCAAAGCGCTTTCGGGAGGCGAGCGGGCACGCCTCTTGCTCGCCAAGCTGTTCAGCAAACCGGCGAACCTGCTGGTGCTCGATGAGCCGACCAACGATCTGGACGTGGAAACGCTCGAGTTGCTGGAAGAGGTGCTGCTCGGTTTCGATGGCACGGTATTGATGGTCAGCCACGATCGCGCCTTCCTCGATAACGTGGTGACCAGCACCTTGGTTTTCGAAGGCAATGGGGTGGTGCGTGAATATGTGGGCGGTTACCAGGACTGGCTCCGCCAGGGGGGATCACCCAGGTTGCTCGGCGTAACCGAGTCCAAGGAAACGAAGGAAACGAAAGCCGAGGCGCCAGCGAGCAAACCTGCGGCTGCGGTCACCGAAGCCGCGCCGGCGAAGAAGAAACTCAGCTACAAGGTCCAGCGCGAGCTGGAGGCGCTGCCTGGAAAAATAGACGCAGTCGAAAAAAACATCGCCTCGTTGCAAACCGAAATTGCGCAGCCGACGTTCTATCAGCAGACTGCGGAGCGTACTGGCGAAACGCTAGCTCGCCTCGAGGCACTGCAACAGGAGCTCGACGAATTAGTGGAGCGCTGGGCGGAGCTGGAGGACTGAGCGGAGCGGGGCGCCCGGCGTCGTCAGCTTGACGGGCCCGCTACCTCGTTGGCGGGCCAGCAATCTCATTCAATCCAACATCTGTCAGCATTGGACGGAGCATAGATGGCAATCGATTACCGCATCGTCCTGGATGACGAGCATGAGTTCAGCTACCGGATCGAGTTGGACCGTGTCTACGATGACGCCGCAGCCGCGAAGGCGCCGAAATGGACGCGGCTGGATCATCAGCAGTGCAACAATTGTCCGTTGAGTCGGGATCACTTCAGCCACTGCCCCGCTGCGGTCGACCTGCATCAGGTCATCGAGGATTTTCAGGGGCTGCCGGCGGTGAAGAAAGCGCACGTGCAAGTGCGCACGCCGGAGCGCGAGTACAACAAGCTGGTCGGGTTGGACGAGGGCCTGAGGGCGCTGCTCGGCGTGATCATGGCGACCAGCGCCTGCCCGGTTCTGGGCAAGCTCAAGCCGATGGCGCACCAGCATCTGCCGTTTGCAAGCAATCAGGAATTCGTGCTGCGCGCGGTCTCGCTGTACCTGGCCCGGCAATATTTCAACCTGCGCGAAGGGCGCCATGCAGACTGGGAACTCCGTGGGCTGGTGCGCTCGTTTCAGCAGCTGCAGCTGGTCAACCAGGCGTTCTGGCAGCGTATCCACGATACCTGTCACGGCGATTCCAACTTGAAGGCGTTCCTGACCTTCTTCTCCATGGCGTCGAGCCTGACCTACTCGCTGGAAACCCAGCTGAGGAAAATCCGGCCGCTGGTGATGAGTGCGGGCGAGGGGGCAGAGCTGGCCTGAGCCCCTTGGGCTCAGGCACTCGGCCAGAGACTTATTCGGGTTTCTTCAGCCGCACGGCGAGCACGTCGCAGGGCGCGCCGTGAAGGATGTCGTTGGCGGTGGAACCGAGCAACAACGCCAGGCCGTGACGTCCATGGCTGCCCACCACGACCAGGTCGCAGCCCTGTTCATTGGCCAGGCGATGAACCTCCTGGCGCGGTTGCCCATAGGCCAGGTGGCGTTGTTCTGCGGTCAGGCTGGGATAGCGCTCGGCAAAGCCGTTCATGCGCTCACGGGCCTGATCGAATTGCTGCTGTTGCAGCATCGACAGGTCCATCGGAACATCGCCGCCGAATGCCATGGCCATTGGCTCGATGACGTGCACTAACGCCAATTTCGCGCCAGTTGCGGTAGCCAATGCCTGGGCTCGCGCGACGACCGGGTGACACTCGTCGGTCAGGTCGACGGCGACCAGAATCTGTTGATAGGTCATGATGGCTCTCCTGCTGTATCCATGTGACAAGTATGGCTTCTTGGCACGCTGTGGGGGCTTTCCAGCCTTTTTTGTTTTGCAGCGTTATACGGCGTTACATGCACGATGACCAGCGTGTCATTGCGTCGCGAAGCAGCGGTCGGCAGGCTCGCGGCTGCTATGATGCGCACCAGCAAAGATTGGTAACCACCTGCGCGCTTTACAAGAGACCCTTATGTTCCTATTCGCCAATGATTACCTGCTCGCCTGGACTATCTATGGGATTGCGGCGGTGGGCTGCCTGCTGGTGTGCTTCCGTATGACGCGGCCATTGTGGCGCTGGCTGCGTGAGCCGTTGCGGTTGATCGTAGCCGTGCTTCTGCTGACGCCGACCATCGTCGACCCGACGCGTGAGCTGTTCGCTCCAGCGCTGGCCATCACGGCGCTCGATCTGCTGTTCAAGGTCGGCAACAACGCCTGGCGTGCGGTTGCCGATCTGGCGTTGTATGGGTTGATTGCGTTCGCGCTATACGCCGTGCTGGTGGCGGTACGCTGGCCGATCGAACGTCGACTCAAGCAGCGCCAGTCGGCGGAGCAGCGCGATGAGGATCCACGCACCTTGCGTGAGCGGCTCGAAGAGGACGAGGACGATGATTATCGTCCCGCCGGCCGCTATCAGGCGCGGACCGAACCTCGGCTCTGAGCCTGTCGGGCGACCGGCCATCCAGGCGTGAACGAGACGTAACGGGAGACCCTTCGCATGTGTGAACTGCTCGGCATGAGCGCCAACGTACCGACCGACATCCATTTCAGTTTCACAGGCCTGATGCAGCGCGGTGGCCGTACCGGTCCGCACAAGGATGGTTGGGGCATCGCCTTCTATGAAGGACGCGGTTTACGTCTGTTCCAGGACCCGGTGGCCAGTTGCGAGTCCGAAGTCGCCAAGATGGTGCAGCACTACCTGATCAAGAGCGAGGTAGTGATCGGCCATATCCGTCATGCCAATGTCGGCAAGGTCTCGCTGGTCAACACTCACCCCTTTGTCCGCGAGCTGTGGGGGCAGCATTGGTGTTTCGCCCATAACGGCCAGCTTGCCGATTTCCAGCCTGCTGCCGGCTTCTACCGGCCAGTCGGCGATACCGATAGCGAAGCGGCCTTCTGCGACCTGCTCAACCGCGTGCGCGGCGATTTCCCGGATCGCGTCGCAGCCGAGGACCTGTTGCCGCACCTGCTCGAAGCCTGTGCCGGCTATCGAGGCAAGGGTGTGTTCAATTGCTTGCTGAGCAATGGCGAGTGGTTGTTCAGCTTCTGCACGACCAAGCTGGCGCATATCACGCGCCGCGCTCCCTTCGGGCCTGCCCAATTGAAAGACGCCGAGCTGGCGGTGGACTTCACCTCCGAGACGACGCCGGACGATGTCGTGACCGTCGTGGCCACCGAGCCATTGACTGACAACGAGCAGTGGGACGTTCATCAGCCGGGCGAGTGGACACTCTGGCGGCTGGGCGAGTGCGTCGCGCGCGGACGGACCGAATAATGCTGCGTAGCTATGTGCGCCTGGCCCTGTTTGCCCTTGGCTTGTTGATCGGCGTACAGGTGCCGGGCTTCATCGAGGCGTATGCACGTCACGTCGAAGCGCGTCGGCTCGAGGCGCAACAAGGCCTGGAAGGTTTTCAGGAAACCGCTGGGCGCTTCTTCAAAGGCGATCTCAATGCGCTGGTCGAGCACTATCGGGCCAGCGAGGATCCCGTCATACAGAGCGATGCACGCAGCGTCTCGGCGCTGGTCGAGCGCGTCCGTTTGCTTGAGTGGGAATGGCGGATCATGCAGGGGCCCTGGTACGCGCAAGCCTGGCATGTGTTGCTAGGGGCAGATGGCGATCTCCGGCGCCAGGTCTGGAGCGGCTATCGCTTCCAGGTCCTGTTGGCTCCGGAAGCGATCGCCTGGGGCATAGCCTGCGCGTTGCTGCTGGCGTGGGTCGCCGAATGCCTCTACTTGATGCTGCGCAACCTGCTGTTCCCGCATCGCCGGGCGCGCAGCCGCCGCGTTTCTCGCACCGGCCGCCCGGGCGGTACGCCGTAAAGAGCACTTGAGCGGTTGCCCTTCGAGCGAGCAGTCCGGCGGTTACTTCGCCAGAAACTTCATCCCGTCTTCCAGGCCGCTCAGCGTCAGCGGATACATGCGGTCCTCCACCAGTTCGCGGATGATGCCGGTCGAGGTGGTGTAGCCCCAGGTGTCCTTGGGATAGGGATTGATCCAGATGAGCTTCTTGTATTTTTCCATGAAGCGTTGCATCCAGACGTAACCTGCTTCTTCGTTCCAGTGCTCGACACTGCCGCCGGGCTGGGTCACCTCGTAGGGCGCCATGGCCGCGTCGCCCACGAACACCACTTTGTAATCGGCCCCGTACTTGTGCAGCAGGTCGAGCGTCGAGGTGCGCTCGGAGGTGCGGCGGAAGTTGTTCTTCCAGACCGATTCGTAGATGAAGTTGTGAAAGTAGAAATATTCGAGGTGCTTGAATTCCGTCTTGCAGGCGGAAAAGAGTTCTTCGCACACCTTCACGTGGGCGTCCATCGAGCCGCCGATGTCGAACAGGATCAGCAGCTTCACCGCATTGCGCCGTTCGGGACGCATCTGGATGTTCAGCAAGCCGCCGTCGCGAGCGGTGTGATCGATGGTTCCGTCCAGGTCCAGCTCGTCCTGCGCCCCTTGGCGGGCAAACTTGCGCAGCCGCCGCAAGGCGACCTTGATGTTGCGCGTCCCCAACTCGACCTGATCGTCCAGGTTCTTGTATTCGCGCTGGTCCCAGACCTTGACCGCCTTGCCCTGGCGCTTGCCAGCGTCACCGATGCGGATTCCCTCAGGGTTGTAGCCCCCCGAGCCGAACGGGCTGGTGCCGCCGGTGCCGATCCACTTGTTGCCGCCAGCGTGCTTTTCCTTCTGCTCTTCGAGGCGCTTCTTGAATTCCTCGATCAGTTTGTCCAGCCCGCCGAGCGACTCGATCTTGGCGCGTTCTTCGTCGCTCAGCGAGCGCTCGAACTCCTTGCGCAACCACTCTTCGGGAATCAGCGCCTCGATATGCTGGTCAAGGTTCTCCAGCCCTTTGAAATAGGCGCCGAAGGCCCGATCGAACTTGTCGAAGTGGCGCTCGTCCTTCACCAGAATGGCCCGGGACAGGTAGTAGAACTCGTCCATGTCGGCGAACACGACGTTGTGTTTCAGCGCGTTGATCAGGTCGAGCAGCTCGCGCACCGACACCGGAACCTTGGCGGCGCGCATCTCATTGAACAGGCCAAGCAGCATGGCAGAACCTCGGGAGTGCCGTCGCGGCGGCACCGGTTATAGGTAGGTCAGCGGTCTTCGCTGTGCGTTGGAAGACCGTCGCGGATCTCGTACCAGTCCGCTTTGGAGTCCACGAAGATGTGCTCTTGTGGCGGAACGGGGAGGGGGGAGTCGAGCGTGCCGGCGGCGACGCCCAACTCGTGCTCGCGATTGTCGACGAATTGCAGATTGGCGCCGCAACGAATGCAGAACGTCCGCGTGACATGCTCGGAAGAATGGAAAACGCCTAGCTGGTCCTTGCCCGACAGGAAGTGAAACGCTTCCAGCGGGACGCTCGCATAGCTGGCAAATGCTGCACCGTGTGCCTTGCGACACATCTTGCAGTGGCAATGGGTCAGCTCGTTGATCGGTGCGTCGATGCGATAGCGCACGACGCCACAGAGGCAACTACCGGTATGCGTTTGCATGGCTTTCTCCAGGTCATGTCAGGCGGTCGGCTCCGTCGGGAGCCGCCGACGTTCAGCGACTGGCGCGACGACTCATGAACGCCAGACGTTCAAGCAACTGCACATCCTGCTCGTTCTTCACCAGGGCGCCGGCCAACGGCGGAATGGCGCGGGTCGGATCACGTTCACGCAGCACCGCCTCGCCAATGTTGTCGGCCATCAACAGCTTCAGCCAATCGACGAGCTCGCTGGTGGACGGCTTCTTCTTCAGGCCAGGGACCTTGCGCACGTCAAAGAACACATCGAGCGCTTCGGCGACCAGATCTTTCTTGATGTTTGGATAGTGCACGTCGACGATCTTCTGCAAGGTTTCGCGATCGGGAAACGCGATGTAGTGGAAGAAACAGCGACGCAGGAAGGCGTCGGGCAGTTCCTTCTCGTTGTTGGAGGTGATGATGATGATCGGGCGCTGCTTGGCCTTGATGGTTTCGTTGGTCTCGTAGACGTAGAACTCCATCTTGTCGAGTTCCTGCAGCAGGTCGTTGGGAAACTCGATGTCGGCCTTGTCGATTTCGTCGATCAGCAGGATGACCCGCTGTTCGGATTCGAAGGCCTCCCACAGCTTGCCCTTCTTGATGTAGTTACGTACGTCATGCACGCGGTCGGAATCGAGTTGCGAATCCCGCAGCCGGCTGACCGCGTCGTACTCGTAGAGGCCCTGATGTGCCTTGGTGGTGGACTTGATGTGCCAGGTGATCAGTTTCGCTCCGAAGGACTCGGCCAGCTGCTCGGCGAGCATGGTCTTGCCTGTGCCCGGCTCGCCTTTGACCAGCAGCGGGCGCTCCAGCGTGATGGCCGCGTTAACCGCGAGCTTCAGGTCATCGGTGGCGACGTAGGACTGGGTACCTTCGAACTTCATCGGGATTTCCTTGGATTGGGCCTGGCACGCAGGCGCGTCATGTCTGGTTAGGCGAATGACTATAAGGGATGGGACATGCACTGTGAACGCGAGCGGATCATTCAGTCACTGAATGGGCGCAAGCTCCCCTTCATGTCTCAGTCGTCCTTTTCGCCCATCGACCGTTCGAAACGGGTGGAGAACGCCTCCACGAATGCGTTGCGCAGGACAGCGATAAAGGCCTGGAACGGGCTGACCTCGGTATCCTTCGTGCTTCCGGAGAGCTCGATCCGCGTCGCGAACTGATCTTTGCGCTGGTTCTGCAAGACTTCCTCACCCGCCCCGACCACGGCTTCCCAGATTCCACGAAAGAACCCCTTGTCCTTGTTCTGGACGTCCTGCTCGTAATTGAAGACCTCGACGTTGTGCAGCAGCGGTTTGATATAGCCGGACAGTTGGCTGTCGTTGGCCTCGGCTTCCATCACCAGGTCGCCAGTCCCTCCAGCGAAGTCGAAGTTTCCGTAGGCGTTGCTGAAGTCGTTCAACTTGGTCAGGTCGACATCGGTCACGCGCAGGTTGAGCTCGAAGTCTTCCCAATTGGTATAGGGGTCGAAGCGGGCGGTCGCCTCCATCGGCGCGTGGTTGAGGAATTTCGCGGTGCCTTCGAACGTCGCGACACGACCCTGTGCATCGGCGGTGTTGGTCAGGTTATACAGGCTTGCATTGATCGCGTTGGCGTAGACATGCACCGGCGGGTCTGACTCGAAGTTGCGAAACGACAACTGCCCATCCGTAACGCGCAGTTCGTTGAGGGTGAACGGCACCAGTTCTTCCAGCCGCTCGCGCCAGTCGACGCCTTCGCCGGTCTGCGAGTCATCGGCCCCTTGGCCGTCGACGAAGTTCAGTTGCGGGTGCTCCAGCCGTACTTCACCGACCAGCGCATGGTCCTGCCACAGCGCGCGCCAGCTCAAGCCGATATCGATGGTCGGCGCGCTGAACAGCGGGGCTTTGACTCGCTCGCTCTTCTTCTCGATAAGGACGCCGTCGGCGCGATAGGCGCCTCGCCACCAGGCCAGATCCACGTCATCGACATGACCGCGGTATTCGCCCATGTCCGCCAGCTTGTCGTTCAGGTAGTTGAGAATCAGGTAGGGCAGGGTCAGGTGGGCGACCAACAGGAGCAGGGCGATCGACAGCAATATCCATAGCGGCAGGTAGCGTTTTTTCATGGCATGCCCGGTCTGGTCTGGATTATCTGGAGGGCTTACCTGTGGGTGGACCCTGGCATGCATCGATGAGTTCGGCTGGACGAGCCAGGAGACAGCGCATAGGCTGATCAGTCCAGATTTTCCATTCGCAGGGACACTGTCATGAGCCGCATCTACGCTGACAATGCGCAGGCCATCGGGAACACTCCGTTGGTGATGATCAACCGGCTGGGGCCCAAGGGCGTCAGCATCATGGCCAAGATCGAGGGCCGTAACCCGGCCCACTCAGTCAAATGCCGGATCGGGGCGGCAATGATCTGGGACGCGGAAGAAAGCGGCCGCCTCAAGCCGGGCATGACCATCGTCGAGCCGACGTCCGGGAACACCGGTATCGGCCTGGCTTTCGTCGCGGCGGCGCGCGGCTACAAGTTGATGCTGACGATGCCGGCCTCGATGAGTCTGGAACGACGCAAGGTGCTCAAGGCGCTTGGGGCCGAGCTGGTACTCACCGAGCCGGCCAAGGGTATGAAGGGCGCGATCGAGAAGGCCTCGGAAATCGCCGCCTCGGACCCCGCGCAATACTACCTGCCGCAGCAGTTCGAGAACCCGTCCAACCCGTCGATCCATGAGAAGACCACCGGTCCGGAAATCTGGAATGACACCGAAGGCAATATCGATGTGCTGGTTTCGGGCGTCGGCACGGGTGGGACCATCACCGGTGTGTCGCGGTACATCAAGACCACCAAGGGCAAGAAGATCCTCAGCGTGGCGGTTGAACCGACCAGCTCACCGGTGATTACCCAGACCCTCGCCGGGGAGGAGGTCAAGCCCAGCCCGCACAAGATTCAGGGCATCGGCGCAGGCTTCGTGCCGAAGAACCTCGATCTGTCCATGGTCGATCAGGTCGAGCAGGTCAGCGATGAAGAGGCCAAGGCCATGGCCCTGCGCTTGATGCGAGAGGAAGGCATCCTCTGCGGCATCTCCTGCGGCGCTGCGATGGCGGCGGCGGTACGCCTGGCCGAGCGACCCGAAATGCAGGGCAAGAACATCGTGGTGATCCTGCCCGATTCCGGCGAGCGCTACCTGTCCACCATGCTGTTCGCCGACCTGTTCGGCGAGCAGGAACTGCAGCAATGATCCCGCCGCGCCGATCCTGCCTTGGCGGAATCGGCGCGGTACACCTATAGTCTGTTTTCCCACCGCTTCGAGTTCGGTATGAGCCACGCAACGTGTTGCTGCAGCGCCATCGATCAGGTCCGCCCGTATAGTGCGGCCGGCTCCGTTGCGCCTGCGCTCATGCCGAACACGCCGT
Organism: Stutzerimonas stutzeri; assembly: GCF_019090095.1. NCBI lineage: Bacteria > Pseudomonadati > Pseudomonadota > Gammaproteobacteria > Pseudomonadales > Pseudomonadaceae > Stutzerimonas > Stutzerimonas stutzeri. The sequence continues at coordinate 2,104,297 of NZ_JAGQFP010000002.1, forward strand.
TTCACCATCCTGCGAGCCCACCACCGGGCTTTTTCCGGGCTCCGCCACCGCCACCCGCGCTGGCTTGAGTCACGCCGGTTCGCCGGCTCCCCGGTCACTGCGTCTGCCATCCGCTGGCGCAGTTTCGTATGCCTTATTGAAAGGTGGCAGGATGATGTTCTTCTCTCGCAACGCGATGGTCGCCCACGCGACCATCGCTCTGTTCGTGCTGCTCTGGAGTAGCGGCGCAATCGTTTCCAAATTGGGACTGGCATACGCATCACCGTTTGCCTTCCTCTTGGTTCGCTTTCTGATCGCTTTGCTGGCGGTGCTGGCCGTGACGAGGGTGGCTGCGGTATCGCTGCCTGATGGCTGGCGCGCGCGTTGGCTGGCCCTGATTACCGGTGTGGTGTTGCTGGGTAGCTACCAGATTTTCTATCTGCTGGCTTTGGATTTCCACGTGACACCGGGCGTCATGGCCACGCTGCTTGGCGTCCAGCCGATCCTTACGGCCGTGCTGACGGAACGGGCAGCCTTGCGGCCACTGCGGTTGTTCGGCTTGTCGCTGGGGCTGGCTGGGCTGGTGCTGGTGGTCTACCAGAGCGTCGGCGTGGGCGGGTTATCAGGGGCCGGCGTGGGTTGCGCCATACTGGCGCTGTTGAGCATCACCTTGGGTTCGATGCTGCAGAAGCGCGCCCAGGGCGACCCGCTGCGCGCCATGCCGCTGCAGTATCTGGCTGGATTGGCGCTCTGCTCGTTGTTTGCGTTCACTCAGCCTCTGGACCTGCGGCTCGAACCGGGTTTCTGGCTGTCGGTACTCTGGATGGGGGTGGTGATCTCGGTTATGGCCACCTTGCTGCTGTACCGGTTGATCGCGAAGGGGAACCTGGTCAACGTGACCAGTCTGTTCTATCTGGTACCGGCAGTGACCGCCGTGATGGACTATCTGGTCTTCGGCAATCGCCTGCCCGCGCTTAGTCTGGCTGGCATGGGGCTGATCGTGATGGGCCTCTATCTGGTGTTCCGGCCGGTAGCGAATCGCACCTAGCCGCTTCGCATGCAGGCGCCGCCGTTGTGGTCGGCGCCTGCTTCAATACGAGCCATAGCGCTACGGCGATCAACGCACCGCCGTATGCATAGGCCCAGTCCAGCCGCTCGCCGAGAAACAGTACGCCCCATAGCACACCGAACGGCGGAATGATGAAGGTCACCGTGAGGGTGCGAACCGGGCCGATATCCGCAAGCAGGCGGAAGTAGAGGATGTAGGCGAAGGCGGTACAGACGATACCGAGGCCAGCCAGGCTGAGCCAGACGGAACCGCCACCCCAGGAAGCGGGTGGAGCGGTCAGCACGGAAAGCACGAACAGCGGCAGCAGGCACAATACGGCGCCTGCCTGGCTGCCAAACGCGACCAACTCGCTATTCAGCCCACCGTCCTGATTGATCCAGCGGCGGGTCAGGAAGCCGCCGAATCCGTAGCAGGCGGTTGCGCCCAGACAGGCGAGGGCGCCGACCAGCAATTGGGCATCGAAGGCGACGGGGCCGGTGCGGGTCAGCAGCGCCACGCCGCTCAGGCCAAACAGCACGCCGGTCAGTTTAGCTGCGGTCAGCGTCTCGGAAAAAAATAGCGCGCCGATGAGGACACCCATCACTGGGGTGGTCGCGTTGAAAATCGCGGAGTAGCCAGTCGGCAGGAACTGGGCCGCCAGCGCATAGAGTGCGAACGGAACGCCGGAATTGATCATGCCCAGAATCAGGCACAGCTTGAGCTTCCCGCGGAAATCCCAGCGGACCCGCATCATCATCAAGATCGCCAAGAGCCCGACACATGCGAACGACACGCGGAAGAAGGCGGTGGGGAAGGTACCCAGTTCCGGCGCGATGATTCGCATGAAGAGAAAGCTCGCGCCCCAAATGGCGGCGAGGCCAAGCAGACGAACGAGGTCGAGAGGGCGCATGGGAGTCTCCAGGCAGAGAGACAGGGAGTGTTGGCGAGCGTCCGTCAGCTGGCAAGCCGATTCGCGCTTTCAAACCGACCCTCATGCAATCTGCAAGCTTTCCATGAATACCGCCTCTGGCTAAGCTCGAAGCTTTCGCCGCTGCAGAGAGCACTTTCCATGGGGCATGTATCACCCGATGCCGAGATCGCCCAGCAGATTCTGCTGGGTTTCGATGACTATCGCGAACAGTTCCGATTGATCACCGAAGGCGCAAGGGCTCGCTTCGAACAGGCGCAGTGGCAGGACGCGCAGCGCGCCTCGGCCGCCCGGATCAACCTTTACGAGCAGAAGGTCGCTGAAACGGCGGCCAATCTGCGCTCGATATTCGACGCCGACGTCTTGCTGGAGGTGGCGCGTTGGCCCCAGGTGAAAAAAGCCTACATCGAACAGATCAACCCGCGCTTCGATGATGAGCTCTCCGAGACCTGGTACAACTCGATCTTCTGCACGCTGTTCAGCCACGACTGTATCAGCGACGCCACCATGTTCATCCACACGACCCGTCCCGCGAATCGTGCCCACGAGCGAATGGCGCAGATACGCCGATACCGACCCGGCAGCGACCTGCACGGCATGCTTGCGCAGGTTCTGAGCGACTTTGCCTTCGCTGTGCCTTATGCAGACCGCGACGGCGACCTGCAACGGCTCGAGGCGCAACTGCAGATGGCATTGCCCGATTGGGTGCGCAAGGACCCTGAACTCACCGTGGAGCTGTTCTGCTCCGTGCTCTACCGCAACAAGGGCGCCTATCTGGTTGGCAGGATCTTTACCCGCGATGAGCAGTGGCCGCTGGTGATTCCACTGCTGCACCAGGAAGGCACCGGCATCGTTGCCGATGCCCTGATAACCGACGAGGCGGAAGTCTCTATCATTTTTTCGTTCACGCGCTCGTATTTCATGGTCGAGGTACCGATTCCGGCGGATTTCATCGGTTTTCTCAGGCGGATCATGCCGGGCAAGCACATCGCCGAACTCTATACGTCGATCGGCTTCTACAAGCACGGCAAGTCAGAGTTCTACCGTGCGCTGATCAACCATCTGGCCAGTACCGATGACCGCTTCGTCATGGCACCCGGTGTGCGCGGCATGGTCATGAGCGTCTTCACGCTGCCGGGCTTCAACACGGTATTCAAGATAATCAAGGATCGCTTCTCGCACGCCAAGAGCGTCAGCCGGGCGACGGTCATCGAGAAATATCGGTTGGTCAAGAGTGTCGATCGGGTCGGGCGAATGGCCGATACCCAGGAGTTCGCCGATTTCCGCTTCCCAAAGGCCAAGTTCGAACCCGAGTGTCTTGCCGAGCTGTTGGAGGTCGCGCCGTCAACGGTCGAGGTACAGGGCGATACGGTGCTGGTACGCCACTGCTGGACCGAACGGCGGATGACGCCGTTGAACATCTATGTGGAAAACGCCAGCGAACAGCAGGTCAAGGATGCGCTGGACGACTATGGCTTGGCGATCAAGCAACTCGCGGCTGCCAACATCTTCCCTGGCGATATGCTGCTGAAGAATTTCGGTGTCACGCGCCATGGCCGAGTGGTGTTCTACGACTATGACGAGATCTGCTTTCTCACCGAGGTGAACTTCCGATACATCCCCGAGCCCCGTTACCCGGAGGATGAGATGGCCTCCGAACCCTGGTATTCGGTCGGCCCGAACGACGTATTCCCCGAAGAGTTTCCGCGCTTTCTGTTCGCGGATCTGCAGCAGCGACGACTATTCGCCAAGCTGCACGGCGACCTCTATGACGCCAACTACTGGAAGAGCCTGCAGCAAGCCATAGGCGACGGCAAAGTGATCGACGTGTTCCCGTACCGGCGCAAGCTCGACCCCGGCCGATGAACGCTTGGACGTCGTCCGGGTCGCAATTTATAGAGCCGAATGAAGCGCACGGCGCCGAATAATCTGCAACATCTGGCGCAGGCGAGGCGGCACTTCTTGGGTTATGCTGATTGCGAAGCCCATGGCTCCACCGACCCGTAACTAAGCAGGAGGGTTCATCATGAAAGCATGGCTCAGTAATGTGTGCTGGCAGCTGGCAGTGGCGCTTGGCTTCATCGAACCGCCTCGGTTGCAGCCGATCCGGGTCAAGGCAGAGCGAGACGATTCAGCGCGCCGCAGGCGCTGATCGGCATCTCGATCAACGGCCAGGCATCACCGGACCGCCTCGTTCTCGCTCACGTATACGCTGGAGGAACGCGCTCAGGCGCGGCCGGCTGGCATCCAAGCCCGCTCGCGACTGTGCAGCTTCCAGTGGGAAACTCATCTGTATATCGGCAGCGCTGAATTCATCTCCGGCGAACCAGGCGTACTTCCCGAGCTCGCTCTCCAGGTAGTCGAGATGCAGTTTCAGCTGCGGGCCAATGAAAGCTTTATTGGCACCACTGGCGATCGCCTTGGCCACTGGACGCACGAAGAACGGCATCGGACCGTTAGCCACGCGATCGAATACCAGCTTCAATAGCAACGGGGGCATCGCCGAGCCTTCGGCGTAGTGCATCCAATAGCGAAAACGAAGGTGTTCTGGCGAGCCCGTCGGCGGGGCCAGCCGACCGTTGCCGTAGCGTTCGAGCAGGTATTCGAGAATGGCCGCGGACTCTGCCAGCGTCAGGTCGTCATCGGTGATCACTGGGGACTTGCCGAGCGGGTGCACCTTCTTGAGCTCAGCCGGCGCCAGCATGGTTTGCCGGTCGCGGGAATAGCGCTTGATCTCATATGGCAACTCGAGCTCTTCCAACAGCCAGAGCACGCGCTGCGAGCGGGAATGATCCAGATGGTGCAGCGTAAGCATCGAGCGACCCTCTCGTCGTGAATGTCGCGATGAGCTTAGCCCACCGTTGGGTTTCTGCAGATGTGGCAGACTTGCTCGTCTTGTCCGGGAGGATCCATGTCGCGCCCCCTATGTTGCCGATGCCAACGTCCGTCGAGTCATTGCCTGTGCGCTTTGATTCCATCCGTTACCAACGAAACCGCCGTATTGATCCTCCAGCACCCAAGCGAAGCCGGGCATGCGCTGAATACGGCGCGCCTGGCCGCGCTTGGGCTTACCAATGCCGAACTGCGCATTGGCGAGCGGTTCGACGACCTACCCATCGATGACGGTATCGAGAGTTATCTGCTGTTTCCGGGCGAACAGGCCATAGGGCTCGGCGAGCTGGCGCAGGCGACCCGACCGTTGCGATTGATCGTCCCCGACGGCACCTGGCGCAAGGCGCGCAAGCTGCTGCACGTCAATCCGTGGCTGGCGAGCCTGCCGCGCGTGGCGTTGCCGGAAGGGCTGAGCTCCCGCTATCGGCTGCGCAAGGCGCCGATGCCTGGCGCTTTGTCCACGCTCGAGGCGATCGTGACAACGCTGAACCTGCTTGAGGGCAGCAATCGTTTCGATGCGCTGTTAAAGCCATTCGACGCGATGATCGAAGCGCAGATTGCGGCCATGGGGGACGAGGTCTTCCAGCGTAATCATGCTGGCACCCGGTGACGGATGGTGTAATCGGCTAGCGCGGGGGAAGTGTCTTCAGCCGCAGGATATACACCGTGACCAGCGTCGCGCTGGTGAGCATGCCGATGCGTGCCCAGGGCATCGGTACCAGCCAGCAAGACAGCGAAATACTCAGCCACATGGCCACGATCGAGTAGATCTTGCCTTTTAGCGGTACGCCGTTGCCTTCCAGGTAGTCACGAAACCACGGGCCGAGTCTGGGGTGCATGACCAGCCAGTTATAGAAACGGCGTGAACTTCGAACGAAGCATGCAGCGGCAAGCAGCAGGAAAGGGGTCGTGGGCAGAACCGGCAGGAAGATACCGACAACCCCGAGCACAACGCTTAACCAACCAACACCCAGCAGCACGTAACGTACCACCGGGTTGCGATACATCGGGATATCGCGGTGGGCCAAGGCGAAGGTCCGGTGTCAGTGCTTGCGTGGCTTGAGAAGGGCTGGCTTCTCTTCGGGCGCGTGGCAGATCAGGTACAGCGCGGTGAGGATCTCGGGGATCTGCGCGACCATTTCCTCGACCAGGTCCCGATCCGCGGCGATGTCGCTGAATTCCGGTTGCTCGTCGAACAGTCCCGAACCGACCATGATCGGAAGCAGCAGCTCGCTCACCTCTTCTTCGGAGTCTTCGAACCAGACCTCCTCGCGCATGAATACGCCTTCCATGAACCCGATGCACCAGCCACGTAAGTCGGATTCGTCGGGCTCGTCGCCCATTTCCAGCTCGCACGGCAGTTCCATGTCCTCGTCGCTGGCCAGCTGTCGCGCGATATGCGCCTTGAGCTGGACGAGCGTCGCTTCGATGGCGTCGCGCTCGGTGTCGTCGGCGTACTTCGGCGGCTCGGCGAACAGCGCGTCGATCCATTCACGCTCAGGCACAGGCTCCGAACAGATGCACAATGCCGTCAGGTAGCCGTGCGCGGCGATGTAATCGAGCGCCTCTTCATGCAGATCATCTGCATCCAGAAACACTTGCAGGCGGGCGAGTTGCTCGGCGAATGACATCGATGACTACCTTGGATAGAGAACAGAGGTGATTCTAGACGAGCCACCAGCCCCCGGCTACCGCACCGTGGTACTGCCGCGTTCGCTTCCGGCTTTTGGCGTCGTCGTCTTCGACAGAGGAGCTAATCGCGCAGGAGTTCCACACCTGGCCGGTTATCGCCGTGGGGACTGTTCGCCCTGAACGGTACGCCGGTGTGGCGTATACTCGCGCGTCTTGTTTCGGAGACCGGCATGCTCGACCAGGCACAGCGCATTCTTAAAGATGTATTCGGCTACGATGCGTTTCGTGGCAACCAGGGTGCGATCATCCAGCGCGTAGCCGGTGGCGACGACGCGCTGGTGCTGATGCCCACCGGGGGCGGTAAATCGCTCTGCTACCAGGTGCCGGCGTTGTTGCGCGACGGCCTGGCGGTGGTGGTGTCCCCGTTGATCGCCCTGATGGACGATCAGGTCGCCACGCTCGAGGAGCAGGGAGTCGCAGCGGTAGCGCTCAACTCGACCCTGTCGCCTGATCAGCAGCGCGAGATCGCCGAGCGGCTGCGGCGTAACGAAATCAAGATGTTGTATCTCGCGCCCGAGCGGCTGGTCCAGCCGCGCATGCTGGCGTTTCTGCAGCGCCTGGAGATCGGTCTGTTTGCCATCGACGAGGCGCATTGCGTCTCGCAGTGGGGCCACGACTTCCGTCCCGAATACCTCCAGCTGGGTCAACTGGCCGAGTTTTTCCCCCGGGTTCCACGCATCGCGCTGACGGCGACGGCGGACAAACGGACGCGTGAGGAAATCGTCCAGCGGCTGCACCTGGAAAACGCCGAACGATTTCTGTCCAGTTTCGATCGGCCGAACATCTTCTATCGCATCGTGCCCAAGGAGCAGCCGCGCAAGCAGCTGATGGCGTTCCTGGCCGAGCGTCGCGGCGATGCCGGCATCATCTACTGCATGTCGCGCAAGAAGGTTGACGACATCGCAGCGTTCCTCACCGAGCAAGGGTTTCCGGCGCTGCCATACCATGCGGGGCTGCCCAACGACCTGCGGGCGTTCCATCAGAAGCGCTTCCTCAACGAGGAGGGTCTGATCATGGTCGCGACCATCGCGTTCGGGATGGGCATCGATAAGCCCAACGTGCGCTTCGTTGCGCATCTGGATCTGCCCAAGTCGCTGGAAGCCTACTACCAGGAGACCGGCCGCGCCGGTCGGGATGGCTTGCCGGCTGACGCCTGGATGGCGTACGGCTTGCAGGACGTCATCTTCCTCAAGCAGATGCTCAACAATTCCGAGGGTGATGAGCGGCACAAGCGCATCGAGCAACACAAGCTCGACGCCATGCTTTCGCTATGCGAGGAGACCCGCTGCCGCCGCCAGGTACTGCTGGCCTATTTCGACGAACAGATGCCCGAGCCCTGCGGGCATTGCGACAATTGCGTCGATGGCGTGCAGACCTGGGATGCCACCGAACCGGCGCGGCAGGCGTTGTCGGCCATCTACCGCAGCGGTCAACGCTACGGCGTAGGCCACCTGGTCGATATCTTGCTGGGGCGCGACAACGAGAAGATCCGCAGTCTCGGCCATCAGCATCTGTCGGTATTCGGTGTCGGCAAGGCACTGTCGGAAGGGGAATGGCGCTCGCTGTTCCGCCAGTTGGTGGCCCGCGGGCTGGCCGATGTGGATCTGGAGGGGTTCGGTGGGCTACGCCTCAGCGACTCATGCCGCGCGCTGCTGCGCGGCGAGGTGACCCTGGAGCTGCGTCGGGAATTGGCCGCGAAGGCCCCCAAATCGTCAGCCAGCGCCGCGAGCCAACTGGTGCGCAGCGAGGAGCGCGAGACGTGGGAGGCGTTGCGTACCTTACGTCGCAAGCTCGCCGAAGAGCATGGCGTGCCCCCTTATGTGATCTTTCCCGATGCGACGCTGCTGGAGATGCTTCGCAGCCAGCCAGGGTCGCTGAGCGACATGGCCCGTATCAGCGGCGTGGGTGCGCGCAAGCTGGAGCGCTACGGGCAGGCCTTCCTGGAGGTGCTGCAAGGTACGGCAAGTGCGCCCCGATCACCGTCCGATATCCGCCACGAATTGATTACGCTGGCGCGCGCCGGCATGACGCCCGCCCAGATCGCCCGCCAGCTCGACTGCAGCGAAAAGAACGTGTACGCCATGCTCGCCGAAGCCATCGGCCAGCAGCAGCTTAGTTTGGACCAGGCGCTTGACCTGCCGGAGGCATTGCTCGAGGAAATTCAGGAGGCCTTTCTCGACGGCGAGGGCGAGTTGCCGCCTGTGGCAGCCGTTGCCGAGCACTTTGCCGGACGGGTACCTGAAGCCGTGCTGTTCTGTGTACGGGCATCGCTCCAAGCCGAATTCGAGCTTTAAAGGTTCGCTGACACTGCGACGCAATGTCGCTTGGCTTGTACGCCGCCCTGTCTAGCGCGGCGTCCTGCAACACAGCGTAACGTACCCGGGCAAACCCAGCCTTGCCAGCGTTCCGGAGCTGTGATTAGCTCGCTAATTATTAGCATTTCGGAATCGTCATTCCCATGTACCCCGAGCAACATCGATTCGCCATGCAGTTGGCGCAATTGTCGCGTGGCTGGCGCGCCGAGCTGGACCGGCGGCTGGCTGACCTGGGTCTTTCTCAGGCGCGATGGCTGGTCCTGCTGCATCTCGCCCGATTCGATCACGATCCCAGTCAGCGCGAGCTTGCTCAAAGCGTTGCAGTGGAGGGGCCGACGCTGGCGCGATTGCTGGACAGTCTCGAAGCGCAAGGGCTGGTGCATCGCCAGCCCGCCCCAGGCGATCGTCGGGCCAAGCTCATCACCCTGGGCGCGCCGGCACGTCCACTGATCCAGCGAATCGAGGCGATATCCACCCAGGTGCGTGAAGAGCTGTTCGAAGGGATCGACGATGACGACCTGCGGATGTGCCAACAGGTACACGAACGCATCCTGGCCAATCTTGGCCGCGTCAAAAGTTAGCCGCAACGCCCCGGTAGGCTGCGCCACGGCCGAACGTTGCGATTCGCGGCGAGTCGGGCTTTGGGTGCAATCAGAGCGCGTCGTTGCTATTTGACGCTAGGCTAGTATTTGGCGGTGATGGCACAATGCCTTTACGCGCACAGCCGACGAACAGCTTCAATCTTTTCAAGTTCCCGTCGATAACCGCGTCACAGTTCAGTAATCGAACAGTGGGCGGGCGACCAAAGCGCCGCGTGCCACTTGTGGAGATCCGCCATGGCATTAGGTCGTCGAGTCTTGTTAACAGTGGCGTCTGGCTCACTGTTCTATTCGGGCATGGCGCTGGCGTTGGGTATGGGGGACATCACGCTTCACTCCGCGCTGAACCAGCCGTTGGCCGCCGAGATCGATCTGCTTGACGCAGGCAAGCTGTCGAGCGACGAGATTCGCGTTGTGTTGGCCTCGAGCAGTGACTTTGCCCAGGCAGGCATCGACCGACCGGTCTTTCTTCAGGACCTGAGCTTCACTCCGGTCATCGACGGCGATCGCAGTCGCATCCGGGTCGCATCGAGCAAGCCGGTCCGCGAGCCCTATCTGAATTTTCTGGTGGAGATCACGCAGGCCAAGAGCCGTCTGTTGCGCGAGTACACCGTTTTGCTCGACCCGATGCCCATTACGCCTGACACAACCGGCAGCGTCGCCGGCGGTGTTTCTGCAGCCGTGGTGTCGCCTGTGACTACCGAGCCCGCGCGCTTCGTGCCGCCGGCGGAGCTGCCGCAGGCCTCGCAGGGCAAGCGCCATCGAGTCGCGAGCGGCGAGAGTCTCTGGACCATTGCGGGACTCTATGCAGGCGGCACGCGGGCTTCACGGGCGCAGTTCATGCGTGACATCCAGGCATTGAACCCCGACGCCTTCTTCGGTGGAGACGCCGCACGGCTCAAGGCGAACGCTAACCTGCTGTTGCCCGATAGTGCCGAGCGAACCGCACCCGCGGCTGCCGAAGCCGTGTCGGACGGAGTCGATGCGGGGCAGCTTCAGTCAGCGGTCGAATCAGACGCTCAGCCCTTGTCGACGCCAGTCTTGGAACCCGCCGTGGATGAGTTGGCAGCCCTGCGTCGTCAGTTCGCCGAGCAGCTCGCGGCCAGCCGCGAGGAGAACCAGCAGCTCAAGCAACTGCTCATCGACATGCGTCTGGAGTTGAACAACGTCAGTGCACAGCTGGCCGAGCGGGAACACTCGCAAGCATCCGCGTCACCACAGCAGGAGGTGCCGGCGCCGGCCGAGGCACAGAGCGGTCAGCCGGTCGTGGAACCTCCAGCTAGCGCTGCTTCGTCATTCAACTGGCAAGACTGGACATTACCAGGCGGCGGCGCCCTGATTGCCTTGCTGCTCGGCGGCTTGTGGTTTAGCCGTCGCACCAAATCCGAACCCAGCTTTCCCGATGCAGTGATGCCGAAGGCCAGCCCCTCGGCTGGCACCGTGCCCGTGACCGCGGCGGCGCCAGTGGAGATGCCGCGCCAGCCGGCCCAGGCCTCGGTAAGCGAAACCGACGCGCTCGAAGCGGCCGACATCTACCAGTCCTATGGGCGTCGCGACGAGGCGATCGAGGTGCTGGTGCGTGGTATCGAGCGCGCGCCTGAACGACTCGACTATCGGCTGCGCCACCTCGGGCTTCTGGCCGAATCTGGCGACGTCGACGGTTACGTTGCGTCGACGGCCGGCTATCTGGAAACAGGCGGTAGTCAGGTACAGCTGGATCAGCTGTTGGCGTTACATCCCGCGTTGGCGGCAGCGATCGCACCGGTGGAGCCGTCAGCCGAGCACCTGTTCGATCCCGACGTTAGCTTCGTATTGGACGAACCCCTGGTGGCGCTGGCGGTACCGAGCGCGCCTCTGGCCGAGAGCGCAGTCGAGGTTCCGACCACAGATTCGCAACCATGGCTGAGTGACTTCGATGAAGACCTGCTGACCATCGGCGAGCTGCCCAGCTTGCTCGATGACGCGCAGAGCTTCGCGTCGATGCCGTCTGCCGAAGAGCTGCGCCGCCTGGAGCCTAACCCTGAGCACCTGGTTCGCCTCAATCAGGCTGTCGCCTACATCAAGCAGGGCGATATGGAGGCCGCTTGCGCCATCCTCGACAGCCTTGCCATCGAAGGCGACGAGCAGCAGCGCCGGCAGGTCAACGAGTTGCTTGCCAGAATCGCCTGAGGCCAAGTCCGCAGAGTGGGGCGCCCGATCAGAAGCTGCGCCCCAGGTTCATGTATAGCGCCCGCTCGGCTTCGTCATTGAGCCCGTAACTGAAGTTGAGCGGGCCTAGCGGCGTCTCGTATCCGATGAATACGCTGCCGGCGTTGATGTAGCCACTGTCGAACGCGTTGTCGTTGTTCCAGACGCGCCCGCGCTCCAGCGAAGCGCCAACGTACAGCGGAAAATCCAACGGTAGGAACGAGCGGGGTGTCATCCGGCGGAAATAGATTAAACGTCCGAGGCTGACGTTCTGGCCGGAGAGGGCATCCTGCCGAAAGCCCGATAGCTGCCGAGCGCCGCCGAGCAGAAAGCTCGAGGTCACGACGTCGGCATCGTCGAGCGTGCGACCGTAGCGACCGCCGATGACCAGCGAGTCCAGGCCGAAGCTGACGGCCTTGTCCAGCCGCAGCTCCCATTGCCGGTAGCGTTCGTCGGAACCCAGGCTCGGGTCGTACTGGCGCAAGGTAATGCCGATGTCCTCGCCTTCGCGGGGGAAATCGACGTTGTCCACGGTATCGAACGAGTAGCGGAGCTGGTAGTAGCCTTCCTTGAAGGAGTAGTCCGGCAGCGCTTGGTCACCGACCCGTACGTCCGCCTCGCCCCAGGCCTGGCCGACACCAACGCGAAACTCGCCGTTGTTGGCGATCTGCCGACCCAGGTCCAGTCCATAGCCATAACGCTGCAGGCGATAATCGGCGATGGGGTCGTTGTCGATGATCGCCTCGACGTTCTGCGCTTCGGCGAACAGGCTCGGCGCGACGAACCAGCGCGAGCCGGCATCCAGCGGTTGGTAGAACTCGCTGAAGAGTTCCTGGTGATCCCCCAGCTGTAGCCGCGTCAGCCATTCGGCCCCCAGCTCGTTGATACCGTTCTTGCGGAAGCTGGCGCCGATGTTGAACACGCTGCTGCCTCGGAAGTCGTCGGAAAGATTGATGCCCAGGCGCAGATAGTCGGTGCCCGAACGCTTCTCCCGTGTGGTGATGACGAGCGTATTGCCCCCCTCCTTGCCATGTACGACGCGGTATTCGACCTGTTCGAAATAATCCAGCCCGTACAGCGTGCCCATGTCCTTTTGCAGGCCCTGCAGGTCCAGACGTTCGCCGACCTGCTGGCGTATGTACTGGCGGATCACCGCATCGCCGACCTTCGAATTGTTCTCGATGCGCACCGCGGTAATCAGCGGCGCGCGGGGTTCGGCTGAGCGGGCGAGGCTGAGCGCAAGGTTGCCACCGCTTTCCTGCCGCATGCTCTGCAGGCGACCTTCCAGCGCGTTGGCGGCTCGATAACCGGCATCGATCAGCTGCTCCGCCCGGCCGAAATCGGTCGAGCCGAAGCCGGCCAGCATCGGCTGCACCAGCAGGTCTTCGCTGCGCAGTGTGGCCAGCTGCGCCTCGGAATTGCGTCGCGTCATCATGGTGATGGACTGGTTGAGCACGTCGACCACCGTGAGCAGCTGCTCGCGGGGCAGCAGTGGCGTGCCGATATCCACCACGATCAGCCGGTCGACGCCCATCTCGCGGGCGACATCCATCGGGATGTTGTCCACCATGCCGCCATCGACGAGCAGCCGACCGTTGACCTCCACCGGCGCGAATACGGCGGGAATGGACATGCTGGCGCGGATAGCCTGTGGCAGGTGACCGCTACGGAACACGACCTTCTGGTCATTGGCGATATCGGTGGCGACCGCGCGAAACGGAATCGGCAGCTGGTCGAAATCCCGGGTATCGCTGGCGTGTACCAGCAGACGCTCGAGCAGCAACGCCAGGTTCTGGCCCTGGATCACCCCCAGGGGAAGGCCGAGGCTACCGTCGTCGCGGAAACTGAGCTTGCGTTTGACCAGGAAGTCCCGGTCGTCCTGCTTGCGGCGAAAGGGGACGTCCTGGCGCGCCGGATCGTCGGACAACACCTGCTGCCAGTCGAGGCTGTTGGCCAGCTGTTCCAGTTCTTCGACGCTGTAGCCTGCTGCGTAGAGCCCACCGATGACCGCGCCCATGCTGGTGCCGGCGATGGCGTCGATGCGCACGCCGTGTTCTTCCAACGCCTTGAGCACGCCGATATGCGCCAGCCCCCGTGCGGCACCGCCAGAAAGGACCAGGCCGGTGGTGGGTTGAGAATCGGCGAATCCTGTCAGCGGTAGCAGAAGGATCAGCAGCAAGAGTAGGCGGGACATGGCAATACCGACGGGACGACAGCGAAATGGCGGCTATTATAGGCGTCCCGTCAGCCCGCGAGCGCTCTGTCATGCCCGATACCAAACCCGTCATCGTGATTACCTACTGCACGCAATGCCAGTGGCTGCTGCGCGCGGCCTGGCTGGCGCAGGAGCTGCTGTCGACGTTCGGCGAGGATCTGGGCACGGTCGCGCTGGCGCCGGCCAGTGGGGGCACCTTTCACATCAGCTGTAACGGCAAGCAGATCTGGGAGCGCAAACGCGACGGTGGTTTTCCCGAAGCCAAGGAGCTGAAGCAGCGGGTTCGCGACGAGATCGATCCGCAGCGGGATCTCGGGCATAACGACAAGCGTTAACGGCTCAAACGCGACGGCACACAAGAGGGCGTCGCATTGGGACTGGTGTCAGCCCTCGCGCGGCGCGGCCGAGGCCGGCGGGTCGTTCTCTGCCCGCAGTTCCTCGAGCAACAGCCGCGCCGCCGGCGACAGGCTGCCGCCGTGCCGGACGATGACGCCGTAGGGCTCACTGCGTGAGCGCAGTTCTAGCGGCAGGCGCCGGAGCATGCCGAATCCTTCACTGAAGCGGGCGACCGACAGCGGCATCACCGCGACCAGCTCGGGGTCTTCCTGCAACAGGCTGAGGGTGGTGAAGGTGGACGCGGTTTCGACCGGATAGCGCGGAAACTCGAGGCTGGCTTCGCTGAACTCGCGCTCGAGCAACTGGCGCATCGGCATGTTCGCCGGGTAGATGACCCAGCGATAACCGTTCAAATCAGCCAGGCTCAACCGCTCCGCACCGGCCAGCGGGTGTTGGGGATGGGCGACTACGGCCAGCTGCTCCTCGTGCAGGGTCAGGCAGTCGTAGGCATCCGGACGCCGGCTGACGCTGCTCCGACAGATCGCAAGGTCCAGACGACCCTCATCGATCAGCCCGAGCAGGCGCGCACTGGTGTCTTCAACGATTTCCACCGACAGCTCCGGCTGCTTGCGCCGCAGGCGACCCAGCACGCGCATCAACAGGGGCACGGCACCCATGATCACGCCTACCGATAGCCGCCCGCCGTGGCCCTGCAGAATGCCGACCATTTCCTCGCGCAGGTGCGCCAGATCGCTATGAATCAGCCGTGCATAGCGGATCACGCAACGGCCCAGATCGTTGGGTTGCAGCCCTTGGCTGCTGCGGGTGAACAGCTCGGCGGCGAAGGTCGCTTCGATTTCGTGCAACGCCTTGGTCGCACCGGGCTGGCTGATCGCTACCTGTTCGGCGGCGCGGTGCAGCGAGCCTTGTTCATCAAGCGCGATGAGAAGACGCAGCTGTTTGAGCCGCAGGCGAGAAACGATGGAGGGCAGGGCAGCGATCATGGGGATGACGGGAAGTTATCACTCAATCAGAAGCTTTCATTAGGCACCACCTGCGGTGCTTTTTAAAGTGATCGCAGCAGCTGCCTGCACGTGCGGGCCTTCAAGACGAAAGAGGACGTCTCATGCGGTTGATTCAATTCGAGAACGAACAGGGCCAGCGCCAGGTCGGCGTGGTGGGCGATGAGCGCATCGCTGTGGTGCGTGGGATGAGCAGCACCCGCGAGCTGGCGCTGGCCGCCATCCGCAATGGCAACAGCCTGGCTGCCCAGATCGACGCCCAGGGCTACGATGCAGGTCCGGCGTATCGGCAGCTGCTGGAAACGGGCCGGGTGTTGCCGCCGCTGGATCATCAAGACCCGGCGCACTGCCTGGTCAGTGGTACTGGCCTGACACATCTGGGCAGCGCTTCGACACGAGACAAAATGCATCAGCAGGTCGAGCAGGCCGAGGAAAAGCTGACCGACACGATGCAGATGTTCCGTTGGGGTATGCAAGGTGGAAAGCCAAAACCGGGGACTGTCGGAGCGCAGCCCGAGTGGTTCTACAAGGGGGACGGCAGCGTCGTGGTTCGTCCCGGAGCGGATTTTCCCGCCCCCGACTTTTCCGAGGACTTCGGCGAAGAGCCTGAGCTGACTGGTCTTTATGTGATCGGTGACGACGGCCAGCCATACCGGCTCGGTTTCGCGCTTGGCAACGAATTCTCCGATCATGTGACCGAACGCAAGAACTACCTGTACCTGGCTCACTCCAAACTGAGGTTTTGCTCCTTCGGCCCGGAACTGCGGGTCGGCGAGCTGCCGGCGAACCTGTCAGGCGTCAGCCGCATCCGCCGCAACGGAGCGGTGCTCTGGGAGAAGGAGTTTCTCTCTGGCGAGGAGAACATGTGCCATAGCCTGGAGAATCTTGAATACCATCATTTCAAGTACACGCAGTTCCTGCGTCCTGGCGATGTACACGTGCATTTCTTCGGCACGGCTACGCTGTCGTTCGCCGACGGGATCAGGGCGCAGCCGGGCGACCAGTTCGAGATCAGTCTCGATGCCTTCGGTGAGCCCCTGCGCAATGGCATCGCCGTCCGCCAGGCCGGCATCAAGGCCGGCGGTGTAAAGGCGCTCTGAGTTAGGCGCTGGGCAACCGTGCTGTCATACGTGGCGAACAGCTGAGCGAGTCGTTGAGACCGGCAGTTACGGCCACGGGCCGCCGGCCATTCTCCGCACGTCATGCGGAGCCCCTGAACCACCAGGTAGAGGAGATATTTCCATGTCCGCCATTATTGGCCACAACTACATTGCCGGCGCGCGCAGCGCCGCTGGCACCCGCAAGCTACAGAGCCATGACGCCACCAGCGGCGCGGCGCTGCCCTTCGAATTCATTCAGGCAACCGAAGAGGAAGTGAACGCTGCCGCTGAAGCCGCTGCGACGGCCTACCCAACCTACCGTGCGCTCTCCGCTGAACGGCGCGCCGAATTTCTCGACGCCATCGCCGACGAGCTCGACGCGCTCGGTGACGACTTCGTCGCGCTGGTCTGCCAGGAAACCGCGCTGCCGGCCGGGCGCATCCAGGGCGAGCGCGGACGTACCAGCGGGCAGATGCGACTGTTCGCCAAGGTGCTGCGGCGTGGTGATTTCTACGGTGCACGTATCGATCGCGCACTGCCGGAGCGCAAACCGTTGCCGCGTCCCGATCTGCGCCAATGCCGCATGGGCCTGGGCCCGGTCGCGGTATTCGGCGCCAGCAATTTTCCGCTGGCATTTTCCACGGCTGGCGGCGACACCGCCTCGGCGCTGGCCGCCGGCTGCCCGGTAGTCTTCAAGGCCCACAGCGGACACATGGCCACGGCCGAGCTGGTTGCCGATGCGATACTGCGCGCCGCCGAGAAAACCGGCATGCCCAAGGGCGTGTTCAACATGATCTACGGCGGCGGTGTTGGCGAGTGGCTGGTCAAGCACCCGGCAATCCAGGCGGTCGGCTTCACCGGCTCGCTGCGCGGCGGACGTGCGCTGTGCGACATGGCGGCCGCACGTCCACAGCCGATCCCGGTATTTGCCGAGATGTCCAGCATCAACCCGGTGCTGGTGTTGCCCGAAGCGCTGAAAGCGCGCGGAGATGCCATCGCCAACGAGCTGGCGGCGTCCGTGGTGCTGGGTTGTGGCCAGTTCTGCACCAATCCCGGCATGGTGATCGGCATTCGTTCGGCGGAATTTTCGTCGTTCCTTGAGCGGCTCACCGGCTTCATGTCCGAACAGCCGGCACAGACGATGCTCAATGCCGGTACGCTGGCGAGCTATGCCAAGGGTCTGGAGCATTTGCAGGCGCATCCGGGCATGACCCATCTGGCTGGCGCCGCGCAGGAGGGCAACCAGGCGCGGCCGCAGTTGTTCAAGGCGGATGCGCAACTGCTGATCGATGGGGATGAGTTGCTGCAGGAAGAGGTCTTCGGGCCCACGACCATCGTCGTCGAGGTTACCGACAAGGCGGAGTTGCTGCGAGCACTGCACGGCTTGCGTGGCCAGCTCACCGCGACCTTGATCGCAGACGAGGCAGATCTGGACGCCTTCGCCGATTTCACCGCACTGCTGGAGCAAAAGGCCGGGCGCTTGCTGCTCAATGGCTATCCGACTGGCGTCGAGGTGTGCGATTCGATGGTGCATGGCGGGCCGTACCCGGCCACCTCCGATCCGCGCGGCACCTCGGTCGGTACGTTGGCGATCGACCGCTTCCTGCGGCCGGTGTGCTATCAGAACTTCCCGGACTCGTTACTGCCCGATGCGCTGAAAAATGCCAACCCGCTGGGTATCAACCGCCTCGTGGATGGCGAAACGACCCGTAATGCGATCTAACTCAACGTGATGGCCGGTGTGCTGGCCATCAGCCGAACGACGATCTGGAGCGCCATGTCGATGGCGCTCCAGTGTGTCTTTACCGGGCGGGGTCAAGCCAGCGTTGTCTCGGCGACTTCGCGTAGCAGTTCCAGCACGTTGCGTGCGGCCGGGGAGAGCAGGCGCTGATCCTTGGTGATGATGCCGAAATCCATCAGGCCCTGATTCAGGTCGGTGTCGATGCTGGCGTCGACTTCGATCTCAGCGAGCATTCCATAACGCGCGTAGTGCGCCAGCACGTCGCGTGGCAGAACGGTCAGCATGTCGTTCTTCTCCACCAGTGTGGTAACCATCAGCAGGTTCTCGGCGTTGACCACCTTGGAGGGTGGGCGCATGCCGACACGCTGGAACAAGGCATCGAACTCCTGACGCAACACACTCCCTGCCGGCGGCAATACCCAGTCGGCGGCGTTCAGCTCGGCGCGGGTCATCGGCCCCTGGATGAGTCCCGCACGGGCGCAGATCCGTAGCGGTTCCTTGGCCAGTGGTTCGAAACGCAGATCATGCTGCTGGCTCCCGGCGAAGAAGCGCGCCACCAGAAAGTCCAGTTCGCCATCGTCGAGGATCGCCATCAGGTCACGGCTCGAGCCAGTCCGAATGCTCAGCTCCAGGTTCGGGAAGCGCTGCTTGGCGCGGCCAACCACTTCCGGCAGCAGGTCGGCACACGGTGTGAGGATGGTGCCGATCCGCACGTGTCCTTGCTGGCCCTGGCGCAGCGCGTCCACTTCGCTGTAGACGTTGTCCAGTGTGCTCTGCAAGCGCCTGGCGTGGCGGATCATGGTCTCGCCGTAAAGGGTCGGGACCACGCCTCGCGCATGACGCTCGAAAAGCGCGACGCCAAGCCCGTCTTCCAGCTCCTTCAACAGCTTCGAGATCGCCGGTTGGGAAATGCCCAGGCCTTCGGCGGCTCGGTTGAGGTTGCCGGTGTCGCCTAGGGCCACGAGTAGAGGGATGTGGCGGTTCTTCAGGCGAGCCCGCACGAACCAGTTGCTGTTGATCGGCTTCATGTCAGGTATACCCGTTTATGCATCGGTCTGGCGAGATTTTGTATTTGTTGATGATGGCTGCGCTCTTTACTCTTTTCAACAGCGGACAGGCACCAGAAGCACTGTCACCGCGGCCATAGATGCCGAATAACAATAAGTGGAGAGGCAACCATGCAACCGATTACCCCCCGTGCCGGTCTTGTCCTTGCGGCGAGCCTGATTCTTGGCTCCGGCAGCGCCGCTGCTGCCCAGGACTGGAAATTCCAGATCAACGTCAATGCCGGTGACGACGAGTACCGCATCGCGCAGCAATGGGCGAAAAGCGTCGGCGAGAAAACCAACGGCGAGATCAACATCGAAGTCCTGCCCACCGGCACCATCGTTGGCAACAACGAGACGCTGGACGCGGTTGGCGCCGGCATCATCCAGGGTCATATCACCGATCCCGGTTATTTCTCGGGCAAGAACCCCGCGTTCGCGGTGTACGGCAATATGGTCGGCGCCTGGAGCGGCCCGGCGCCGTTTCTCGACTACATGCGTAATGCTGGCGGGGAGGCGGGCTACAACCGCCTGGTCGAGCCCTATAACGTCCATCTCATCCGTGCCGGAGCCGTCGGGGCAGAATCGCTGATCAGCAAGCGCAAGATCGAAACCCTCGATGACCTCAAGGGCCTGAAAGTGCGCGCCCCTGAAGGCATGGTTTCGAACATCTTCAAGCTGGTCGGCGCGGCGCCCGTGAACCTGCCGACCTCGGAGGTCTACACCGGCCTGGAGAAAGGCGTGATCGACGCGGCCGATTACACGGTGTTCTCCACCAACTATCAGCAGGGCTACCACAAGTACGCGCCGTTCGCGGTCTATCCCGGCTTCCACTCGATGCCGATGAAGGACATTTCGGTGAACAAGGCGCTGTGGGACGACCTGACACCCGAACAGCAGAAGATCCTCGAAGACTCCGTCGATGCCTTCACCGAGCAGCTGGTCAGCGACCTGCAGAAAAAAGACGACGAGCAGGTCGCAGCGGCCAAGCAGAAAGGCGACGTGACCCTGACTTCGCTCACCGAGGACGAGCTGAAGAAGTTCCGCCAGTCCGCGCGAGACGAATGGGCGCGCTGGCGTGAGCGCAGTCCCCAGGCCCAGGAGGCGGTGGACTCCATCCAGGCCTATTTGCAGGACAAAGGCATGCTCTGAGCCGCGCAATGCGGCTTCCATCTTCGATGAGCAACGGCTTTCCGGCCACGGCCGGACAGCCCGAGGAGTTTCGCTGTGAAAAAAAACCTACCTTCCTCTGACGATCATCTGGACGTCTGCGCACCTGAGCCGGGGCACGGCCTGCTTGATCGCGGCATTCGACGTGGTGGCCAGGCGATCGCCTGGCTGGTTTTCCTCGCCATGCTGGTCAGTGTGTTCGAAGTGATCATGCGCTACGGCTTCAATTCGCCCACCGAGTGGGCGCACGAAACCACCACCTTTCTGGTTGCTGCCATCTTCGCGCTGGGCGGACCCTATGCGTTGGCGACCAACCGCCACATCCAGATCCGCATCCTGCTCGACCGCCTTTCGCCGCGTAAGCGCAGCTGGCTGGAGCTGCTGAACCTGGTGCTGGGCATCCTGTTCTGCCTGGCCATCGGTTATGCCGCCTGGGTGCTGGCCTACAATGCGACGCATGCGCCCGATGGCACTTGGCGGCTTGAGACCTCGGGGTCGTCCTGGAACCAGCCGCTGCCGGCGTTCACCAAGATCATCATCCTGGTCTCCATCGCGCTGATGTGCGTGCAGCAGGTGGTACGGCTCGCGACTCACCGACGCGCGCGTCTCGATACGGATGCCACGAAATGAGTATCGAGATCGCAACCTACCTGATGATCTTCGCGATCTTTGCGCTGCTGGTGCTGGGCCTGCCGCTGGCCTTCGTCACTGGTCTGGTCGCCGCTGGCTTCACCTTCGGCTGGTTCGGTCCGGTGGCGGTGCCGCTGGTGGCCAGCCGCATGTTCGGCTTCATCACCGAATATTCGCTGGTGGCGGTGCCAATGTTCGTCTTCATGGCGGGCTTGCTGGACCGATCCGGGCTGGCGCGCGACCTGTTCAACTCCATGCGTTTCTTCGCCGGCCGGCTGCCGGGCGGGGTCGCGGTACAGACCATCGTCGTGGCGTTCTTTCTCGCCGCCATCTCCGGAATCATCGGCGGTGAAATCGTCCTGCTCGGCGTGCTCGCCTTGCCGCAGATGCTGCGCCTGGGCTACGACAAGCGCATCGCCATCGGCGTGGTCTGTGCCGGTGGGTCCTTGGGCACCATGGTGCCGCCCTCGATCGTGTTGATCATCTACGGCCTGATCGCCAGCGTCTCCATCGCCGATCTGTTCAAGGCGGCGATCATTCCTGCCGCGCTGCTGATGGGCAGCTACATGCTCTATGTGGTGGTGATGTGCATGCGTTACCCGCACATGGGCGGTGCGCACCTGGAGAAAGACACCAGCGTGCCGCGCTTGACCCTGGGCGAAGCCTTCAAGGGCATGTTCTTTCCGATTGCCATCGCCGGGCTGGTGCTGGGGAGCATCTATGGCGGCATCGCGTCGGTCACCGAGGCGGCCGCCATGGGCGCGCTGGGCGTACTGCTGGCCGTGCTGGTACGCGGCGAGTTCAGCATCAAGCTGCTCCAGGAAAGCCTGACCCAGACCCTGGAAACCTGCGGGATGATCGTCTGGATCGGCATCGGCGCGGCCTGTCTGGTCGGCGTCTACAACCTCATGGGCGGCAACCGCTTCGTCTCATCGGCCATTACCGGGCTGGAGGTTGCGCCCTTCGTCATCGTGCTGGTGATGATGCTGATCTTTCTCTTGCTGGGCATGTTCCTCGACTGGATCGGCATCGCCATGCTCTGCCTGCCGATCTTCGTGCCCATCGTCGTCGCCCTCGGCTACGACCCGGTGTGGTTCGGCATCCTTTTCGCGGTGAGCATGCAGGTGTCCTACATCTCGCCTCCGTTCGGCCCGGCGGCCTTCTATCTCAAGAGTGTGGCGCCACCCGATATCACCCTGACCGACATCTTCCGCGCGATGGTGCCCTTCATCGTCATCCAGATCGCGGTACTCGGCCTGCTGCTGTATTTCCCGGCCATCTCGACGTGGCTGCTTTGACCCAACTCACAAACGATCAACCGGCAGTCCCGTACGGCCTGTCGCTGGAGAGGTGCATGCAACATGACTGACAAACGCCCCCTGCGCTCCGCTCAATGGTTTGGCACCACTGACAAGAACGGTTTCATGTACCGCAGCTGGATGAAGAACCAGGGCATTCCGGATCATGAATTCCAAGGCAAGCCGATCGTCGGCATCTGCAATACCTGGTCGGAGCTGACCCCCTGCAACGCGCACTTTCGTAAGATCGCCGAGCACGTGAAGAAGGGCGTGCTGGAAGCCGGCGGCTACCCGGTCGAGTTCCCGGTGTTCTCCAATGGTGAGTCGAACCTGCGACCGACCGCCATGCTGACGCGCAACCTGGCCAGCATGGATGTCGAGGAATCGATTCGCGGCAATCCGGTAGACGCCGTGGTCCTGCTGGTCGGCTGTGACAAGACCACACCGGCGCTGCTGATGGGCGCGGCGAGCTGCGACGTGCCCGCCATCGTCGTCACCGGTGGGCCGATGCTCAACGGCAAGCACAAGGGCCGCGATATCGGTGCGGGCACCATCGTCTGGCAGATGCACGAGCAGTACAAGGCGGGGCAGATCGACCTCAACGAGTTTCTCTCCGCCGAGGCCGGCATGTCGCGCTCCGCTGGCACCTGCAACACCATGGGTACGGCTTCGACCATGGCGTGCATGGCCGAGGCGCTGGGGACTTCATTGCCGCACAACGCGGCGATTCCGGCGGTCGATTCGCGTCGCTATGTGCTGGCGCACCTGTCCGGTATGCGCATCGTCGAGATGGTTCACGAAGACCTGCGCTTGTCCAAGGTGCTGACCAAGCAAGCCTTCGAAAACGCCATCCGAGTCAACGCGGCCATCGGCGGCTCGACCAATGCCGTGATCCATCTCAAGGCCATCGCCGGGCGGATTGGCGTCGAGCTCGAGCTGGATGACTGGACGCGTATTGGCCGGGGCATGCCGACCATTGTCGACCTGCAGCCATCGGGGCGCTTCCTGATGGAAGAGTTCTACTACGCGGGCGGGCTGCCGGCGGTGATCCGCCGGCTCGGCGAGAACAATCTCCTGCCAAACCCTGATGCGCTGACCGTCAACGGCAAGTCGCTTTGGGACAACTGCGCCCAGGCCCCGATTTACGGCGAGGATGAGGTCATTCGTGCGCTGGACAATCCGCTGCGCCAGGACGGCGGCATCTGTGTGTTGCGTGGCAATCTGGCGCCCAGCGGCGCGGTGTTGAAACCCTCGGCAGCAACGCCGGAACTGATGAAGCACCGCGGGCGAGCAGTGGTGTTCGAAGACTTCGATGATTACAAGGCGCGCATTGCCGACCCCGATCTGGACGTTGACGAAACCTGCGTACTGGTCATGAAGAACTGTGGCCCGAAGGGTTATCCGGGCATGGCCGAGGTCGGCAACATGGGCCTGCCGCCCAAGGTGCTGGCCAAGGGCATCACCGACATGGTGCGGATCTCCGATGCCCGTATGAGCGGTACCGCCTACGGCACCGTGGTGCTGCATGTGGCGCCGGAAGCGGCGGCAGGCGGGCCGCTGGCCGTGGTACGCAACGGCGATTTCATCGAGTTGGACTGCTACGAGGGTCGCTTGCATCTGGACATACCGGCAGCCGAGCTGCAAGAGCGGTTGGCCGCCTGGCAAGCCCCGCAGGGCCTGCTGTGGGACGGGGGCTATCGGCGGTTGTTCGTCGAGCATGTGATGCAGGCTGACGAGGGCTGCGACTTCGACTTCCTGGTGGGTTGCCGAGGCGCCGAGGTGCCGCGCCATTCGCACTGAGCCCGATTGGCCGCCGCCATGGCGGCCAGCGTCATGGCTCGCTCGCCGCTACGGCGCTTTGCCTAGCGGCGAGACGGCGGTCGTTTCGGTCGCGGTTTTCAACCGGCTGGTGATGACCGACGCAAGAATGATCAAGGCGCCGCCGACCAACATGCGAGCGGTGGGTTGTTCATCGAACAACCACCAGGCAAAGGCGATGCCGTAGACCGGCTCCAGCGCGAAGATCACCGCGGTGGTGCGTGCCTTCAACACCTTCAGGCTCGCCACGAACAGGCTGTGTGCCAGGCCTGTACAGAGCACGCCGAGCAGTGCCAACCACAGCCAGTCCATCGCCGGGACGGCCGGCAGCGACGACCATGAGAAGGGTAGGAAGCACAGCAGGACGGTACCGTTCTGCCAGAGCGCGGCCTGCACCGGGTCGACGCCGCGAGTGACCGCTCGGTTGAGCAACGACAGTACGGCGAACAGGAACCCCGAGAGAATGCCGTAGACCAGACCCAAGGTGCTTTGGCTAGCAAGGTCGAACTGCGGGGTGACCAGCAGCAGCCCGAGGCAGACCAGCGCAACCATGCCGAATTCCACCGGCCGGGTGCGCTCGCGAAACAGCATGCCTTCGAGCAGTACGGTGAAGGCGGGGAAACTGGCGAACCCCAGCGTGGCAATGCCGACGCCGGCCACCTTTACCGCCAGGAAGAAGGTCAGCCAGTGGGCGCCGAGCAGTAGCCCGCCGAGCAGCAGGCCAACGCGCTGACGCAAGCTCGCGCGCGCGCGGGTACTGCGTAGCAGCTGACCGGCCACGATCAGCGCCGCCACAGCGAAGCCGGCTCGGCCGAGGGCGATGATCAAGGGTGTGCTGGTCGCCAGTTTGCCGAAAATGCCTGACAACCCGAACATCAGCGCACCGAAGTGAATCGCCAGCAAGGCGTTGCGATGGGTCATGCTCTGGCTTCCGGTGCGGCTCGGTGGCGTCGAGCGCGGACAGCCGATAGATCGATTGGAAACATAGGAGCCTCACGACGAGATGCCTCGTGGCATCGATGATTGCGGTGAGTGCCCATGCTACGGAGCGTGAAGCGATCAGTCTGTCGCGTCACTCTCGCGGTTTGTCGTGCGCCTCGCGTCGGACCCCGCGCGGCGTGGTCCCGAATTCACGGGCAAGGGCGGCGGTGAAGGCGCTTTGTGACGCATAGCCGACACGCGCCGCGATCTCACCGACCGTCAGCTGGGTGCTCAACAGCAGCGCCCGGCCCTGATGCAGGCGCCGCAGCCGAATGAATTCCTGAGGGGTTTGCCCTGTTTCACTGGCGAATCGGGCGTGGAAACGCCCTACGGAGAGGCCTGCCAGTCGTGCCAGATCCCGCACTTCGAGCGGGTGCGCCAGATGCCGGTCGACGTGGTCGCGAAGCGCGGCCAGCGGCAGCGGGCGATGCCAGTCTGCCGGCTCGCAGCCGCTGGCAAGGCTGGCCAAAAGCAGGGCGGCGCCTTGTTCGTTGATGATCGGATCATTGATCGGGCTGGCGGCGAGCCAGCCGACCAGCTGGCTTTGCATGGGATTCAGATGCAACGCCGCGCTTTGCTCCAGCAAGTGCTGAGCGGAGTCGACGTGATGGCCGAGGCGCTGCTGCAACCAGTCGCCGTCCGGAACATCCAGCACCAGACACATGCTCCCGTCAGGGCTGCCGCAGGCGTGGCGCGCATCGCTGGGCACGACGGCGAGGAATTGCTGCTGGATACGACTGCCCCGGCCCTCGATTTCGAAGTCCAGGCGCCCGCGCAAACCGAACACCAGCTGCGTGTGGTGATGGCTGTGGATGATCTGGTCGTGGTTGTAATGACGCAGGGACAGGATGGGCGACATGGTGTTCTCGGGCTGTATGCGGACGGCGGCCAGAGCCAAGGGTATTACATGATGACCTTGTCGCGCAGTTTGTCGGCAGCCTGGTTGAGCGCCTGGATGACGCGTTCCTTGTCGAAGTTCTGCACACCGTTGGTGTCCAGGTACATGGAGAAGCCTGGCAGCTCGTGCTCGACGAAGCTGCTGGTCGCGCCGAGATCGCGGCGAAAATCCACGACCTGGTAGATCTGCACCGGCCGGGAGAAGCCCTTGACCGTGATCTGGCCATTGTCACGGCACATGATGACGTCTTTGACCAGCGAATAGGTTTCGTGGGAAATCAGAATCTCGCCGGCCTCGGCGGAGCTTTCCAGGCGGCTGGCCAGATTCACTTCGCGACCGATGATTGTGTAGTCCATGCGGGTATCGGCGCCGAAGTTCCCGACCGTGCAGTAGCCGGTGTTGATGCCCATGCGGATTTCCATCGGTTTGGTGATGCCCTGGGCGCGCCATTGCTGACGCAGCACCTTCATGTGCTTGCGCATGGCGATGGCCATGGACACCGCCGCGACGGCATCCTTCTTGGCGCCCTGGCTCGCGGGGTCGCCGAAGAACACCATCACGCAGTCACCGACGAACTTGTCGATGGTGCCACCGTATTTGAGGGTGATCTTCGACATTTCGTTGAGGTAGTTGTTGAGCAGATCGGTAAGGGCTTCGGCTTCCAGTTCTTCGGAGAGCTCGGTGAAGCCCTTGATGTCGGAGAAGAATACGGTGAGTTTCTTGCGCTGGGTTTCCAACCGGACGCTGCGCTTGCCGGAGAAGATCGACTCCCACACCTGGGGTGACAGGTATTTGGCGAGGTTGCGGGCCAGACGTGCGGCTTTGGCTTGCTCGGCTTCGATTTCACGGCGCGCTTGCGCCAGTCGTTCGCCCTGCTGATGCACGTAGTAGGCCGTGATGCAGACGTACAGCGTGCTGAACAGGATGCTGACGGCGGCCACCAGCGGAGGGGTCGAGAGATCGAAACGCAGCGGTACCAGCAGGCTGGTCAGCCCCATGCCGCCGGCAACCAGCAGCGCCGTCATCAACAGGTGGCGCAAACTGCCGATGACCAGCGCGCTGAAGCCGAGCGTCAGCAGGAACATCAGGCTGGGCACCAGATTCCAGCCGAGCAGCACGATGCCGGCGCCTGCGTTCAGGGCGTCGAGAGAGAGCAGGATTTGCGACGTTCGTTCCGGGTGCTCCCGCTTGAAGCGATAGCTCAGGTGGTAGGCGAAGTGCGGATAGAGCAGGGTGTAGGGCACCATCCACAACAGATCGAGCGCGAACTCCTGCGTGTAGACACCGGCGGCAAGTGTGGCGGCACAGCTCAGATAGGCTAGAACCCGGGCGTAGTATTCGCGCAGTGGGCGAGTCGCGAGCCCGTTTCGCCGTTCACCGGTCACGGTTGGCATGGTGATTAACAGTCCCTGAAAGATTCCACCGCTCTAGGATGCACATTCGAGCCGAGCGCGCATTGTGCGGTGCTGGCCGGTGATCATAACCAAGTCACCGCCAATGCGCCAAACCACCCATCTCAATCCGTGACCAGGCGCGTTAAACGGTTGAATAACGGGCGTTTTGGTTAAAAACGGATCTTGCCAGTGAGCATGTCCTTGAGCATCACCCAGTCGCCCAGGAAGCTGTACAGCGGATACTGAAAGGTCGCCGGGCGGTTTTTTTCAAAAATGAAATGTCCGACCCAGGCGAACCCGTATCCGGCCAGCGGCACGGCGAGCAGCCAGAGCCATTGCTGGGTGACCAACGCGTAACCAAGTATGGCCAGCACCAGCAGGCTACCGATGTAGTGCAGACGACGGCAGACGGGGTTGCTGTGTTCGGCCAGATAGAACGGGTAGAAATCAGCGAATTTCGTAAAGCGTTCGGCGGCGTGTGTGCTCATGTTGCACCTCTTGTTGTGACGAGCTTGCAGTCTAGGTCCATCGGCTGCTTCTGGCCATGTGGTCAACGCGACCGCTGGACCAGCGCCTCGCCGATGGGCGATCCGTTTCGGCGCGGGGGTGCTGGAACTTGTGCTGCGGCTTGGCGCCTTAATGTTCAACTGCGCGAAACGGTGGCATGCTTTTGCCGCTTTGCCTTCCCTCCCTATTGTTAGGACGCCCGACTTTGGCCAGTAGCCTGCTCGCCCTGATTGATGACATCGCGACCGTTCTGGATGACGTCTCCGTCATGACCAAAGTCGCCGCGAAGAAAACCGCAGGTGTACTTGGCGACGATCTGGCGCTCAACGCACAACAGGTCACCGGCGTAAAGGCTGACCGTGAGCTGCCGGTTGTATGGGCGGTTGCCAAGGGCTCACTGCGGAACAAGCTGATCCTGGTGCCGGCCGCGTTGTTGATCAGTGCGTTCGTTCCCAGGGCCGTCACGCCGCTGCTGATGCTCGGTGGTGCTTTTCTCTGCTTCGAGGGCTTCGAGAAGCTCGCCCACCGTTTCATGCATCGTGATGAGGACGCTCATGCCCGGCAGCTCGATGCCTTGTCCGATCCGGCCGTTGATATGGTGGCGTTCGAGCGGGACAAGATCAGCGGCGCGGTGCGCACCGATTTCATCCTGTCGGCCGAAATCATCGCCATTACGCTGGGCACGGTGGCCACGGCGTCGTTCGTCGAGCAGCTCGTGGTGCTTGCTGGAATCGCCCTCATCATGACGATCGGCGTGTATGGCGTGGTGGCCGGCATCGTCAAACTGGATGACGCCGGTCTGGCCCTGAGCAAGAGCGCCAATGCCGCAGGGCAGCGGATCGGACGCGGTATCCTGGTCGTCGCCCCGTGGCTGATGAAATCCCTGTCGGTGGTGGGCACCGCTGCCATGTTCATGGTGGGCGGCGGCATCCTGACTCACGGGATCAAGGCTATTCACCAGCTCATCGAGAGCAGCGCCGAGCACACGCTAGCGCTGCCTTACTTCGGCTCGGTACTGGCCGGGCTGGTGCCGACGGTGCTCGACGCCGCTTTCGGCATTCTTGCCGGCGGGCTGGTCTTCGCAGCCGTTACGCTCGGCGCTCGGTTGTTCAAACGCAACGGCTAGGCAGCACAGCTGGCCGGTTTTCCCGCAGCGATACGCGAATCTGGCAGATCGGTGCGGGCACCCAGAGGGTCATCACAGGAGGCAGACGGTGGACGCATTCATGCAGGCGGCAATCGATGAGGCGAACAAAGGGCTGGCCGAAGGCGGCATCCCGATCGGCTCGGTCATCGTTCATCAAGGGCGAATCATCGGCCGAGGCCATAATCGGCGGGTGCAGCAAGGTAGCGCTGTGCTGCACGGGGAGATGGACGCCTTCGAGAATGCCGGCCGGCAACCCGCGAGCGTCTATGCCGACTCGGTGCTCTACACCACTCTGTCACCCTGTTCGATGTGCAGCGGCGCCATACTTCTCTACGGCATCCCCAAGGTCGTGATCGGCGAGAACCAGACCTTCATGGGCGAGGAACAACTGCTGCGTGATCGCGGGGTGGAGATCGACGTGCTGCAGGACACGACCTGCATCGAGCTGATGCGCGGTTTCATCGCGCAGCGCCCCGAGCTGTGGAACGAAGACATCGGCGAAGTCTAACGTCGCTCAGTGGCGCCAGAACGAAGGCGTCAGCATGACCAGCACGGTGATGATTTCCAGGCGACCGAGCAGCATGCCGAGCGACAGCAGCCACTTGGCCGAGTCCGGCAAGGTCGAGAAATTGCCCGCTGGCCCGATGATGGGACCCAAGCCCGGGCCAACGTTGCACACGGCGGTCGCTGCCGCGGTCAGTGCCGTCAGCATGTCCAGCCCCAGAAGTGCGAGCGCGAGGGCCAGCGCGCCGATGGTAATGGTGAAAAAGAACGAGAATGTCAGGATCGACCGAACGATTTCTTCGTCGAGCGCATGGCGGTTGTACTGTTGCTTGATGACCGCGCGAGGGTGTACCAGCTGCGCCAGGTTGGCACGCAGCAACGAGTAGGCCACCTGGAAGCGAAAGATCTTCAGGCCGCCTGAGGTCGAGCCGGAGCAGCCACCGATGAAGGTCAGGTAGAAGAACGCCAGTACCGCAAACTCTCCCCACTGGGTGTAATCGCCCAGCGCGAAGCCGGTCGTGGTGACCACCGAGACCACGTTCAGCGACACGATGCGCAGCGCATCGAGGAAGCCGTAATCGGAGTTGAGCGTCAGCCAGATGGCGAATGCGATGCACATTGCAAACAGCATCGCGATAAAGCCTTGCACCTGTTGGTCGTGGAACAGCGCGTAGCGATTTCCCCGTACCGTGGACACCATCAGAATGAATGGCAATCCGCCCAGCAACATGAAGACCACCGCCGTCCAGTGCGCAGCGGGCGAGAACTTGCCCATGGAGCTGTCCGTGGTGGAGTAGCCGCCAGTGGAAATGGTGGTCATGGCGTGGTTGATGGCCTCGAAGGGCGTCATGCCGCTGAGCCAGTAGCAGATACCGCAGAGCAAGGTGAGGGCGAGGTAAACGAGCAGGATCGATTTGGCCATCACGTGCGAGCGAGGCATCGCCTTTTGCGACCAGTCCGACGACTCGGTCTGGAACAGGCGCATCCCACCGATGCGCAGCAACGGCAGAATCGCAACCGCCATCCCGATAAAGCCGATGCCACCGAGCCACTGGAGCATCGATCGCCACATCAGCAGCCCCGGCGATGCCGTGTCCAGGCCCGATAGAACGGTCGATCCGGTGGTGGTGATCCCCGACATGGTCTCGAAGAACGCATTGGTGTAGCTGATGTGGTGAATCAACATCATCGGCAGCGCGGCGAAGCAGCAGACCACTACCCAGCTGACCGTGGTCAGGAAATACATGTCGCGCGGACGCAACTGAGCCAGCTCGGGGCGGCCCGGAGCAACCAGCGCGATGCCGGAGCTGAAGGTGATCAGGCTGGCCCAGAGAAACGCCTGGAGGTCGTCGGTGCGATCGAATGCGAACAGCGTGATCATGGGAATGACCATGCTGACAGCGAGAGTGATCAGGAAGATGCCGAGTATGAAACCGATAATGCGCAGCGTCGGCAAGGCCATTTTTGATTGATGCTCGGCTCGAAAAATGAGGTCGCCATTCTACCCCTGTGACGGCGGCAGTAAACCGGCGATCGGCCTGACGAAAAATCTTTCGCGACGGACCGGTCGGGCTCTTCCCAAGTTCGCCGCGATGAATAGAATAGCCGCCCGGTGCCGGCCCTTTGCCGGTTTCTCGGTATTCATCTCCCCATGTCGATCGACAATCCCTGCCTCACGTGCGGCGCTTGCTGCGCGTACTTTCGTGTGTCTTTTTTCTGGGGCGAATGCGCCTCCTCCGGCGGCACCGTTCCGGATGCCGCGACCGTTCAGGTCAGCCCTTTTCATGTCGCGATGCTGGGGACCGAATCCAAGCCTGCACGTTGCGTTGCGCTGATGGGGGACGTCGGCTGCGGGGTGCGCTGCACGATGTACGAACAGCGCTCGAGCTCCTGCCGCGAGTTCGAGGCGTCCTGGGCCGATGGTCAGCACAACGCGCGCTGCGATGCGGCACGTGCGGCCCATGGCTTGCCTCCGCTGACGCCGCCGCTGGAGCCGCAGGTCTCGCCCGATCGGGTGGCCTGACGCCTAGCAGCCTGGATACAGCGTCATTGATTGCCAAACGAACGCGCCGGCGTCCTAGAATGTCGGATTCGTTTTTGGAGGTTGTCGATGGATGCTCTCGAACTGTTGCTAAACCGCGTCTCCGTCACACGGCTCGTGGATCCCGCACCGACCGCTGCCCAGCTGGACGTGCTGCTTCGCGCCGCGTTGCGCGCGCCGGATCATGGCCAGCTTCGGCCCTGGCGTTTCCTGACCGTCGAAGGCGACGCGCGGGGACGCCTGGGAGAGGTGTTTGCCGAGGCGCTTCGCCTACGTGAGCCTGACGTAACCGAAGAGGCCTTGGCCAAGCCGCGCAAGATGCCGCTGCGGGCGCCGATGGTACTGATCGTGATCGCCCAGGTATTGCCGCATCCGAAGATCCCGGCTTCCGAACAGGTGCTTGCGGTTGCCTGCGCAGCGCACGGCATATTGCTGGCGGCACATGCGCAGGGGCTCGGGGCTGTCTGGCGAACCGGCGACTATGCCTATGATCGGCACGTGGCGCAGCGGTTGGGCTTGGCCGACAACGAGCAAGTGGTGGGTTTCATCTACCTCGGGACCCCGGAAGGCGACTTGCGCACACCGCCAGCGTTGAATCCTCGCTCATACGTCACGCGCTGGGACGGCAGCCAGTAGCGGCGGTCACTCCAGGCGAGGGAGGGCGATACGGGTCGGGATCAGCGGCAGTTTCAAGCAGGCAACGAAGCCGCCCGCCGGGTGATTGCTCAGCAGCAGTTCGCCGCCGTGCCGTTCGGCGGCGCGACGGGCGATGGCCAGCCCCAATCCGTGGCCGGCCGTGGTTTGCCCGGGCGCACGGAAGAAGGGTTCGCTCAGGCGCGCAAGATGCTCGTCATCGACGCCCGGTCCGTGGTCGCGGATGCTCAGGAGCAACCAATCGCCATCCTTTCGGGCGCCAAGCTCGATCGGTTCGCCCTCGGGGTTGAAGCGCAAGGCGTTGCGCAGCAGGTTGTCCAGTGCCCGCTCCAGCATGTCCGGCCAGCCGCGCAGTGCGATATCGGCGTCCATTCGGGTTTCGATGCGCTGGGAGGGCGCGACGATACGTGCGTTCTCCTCCAACTGGTCGAACATCGCCGGCAGGTCCACGGTCGCGGCAGCGCCGGGGTCGGCATCCAGACGCGCCAGTTGCAAGATCTCGCTGATCAGCGCTTCCAGGCGATCACACTCCTTGGCCAGACGCGGCCAGATGACTTCACGTTCCGTTGGGGTGGCCCGCTCGGCCAGCGCGAGGGCGATACGGAGGCGCGCCAGTGGCGAGCGCAGCTCGTGAGAAACGTCGCGCAACAGCTGCCTCTGGCTGTTGATCAGGCTTTGCAGCCGCGCACCCATACGGTTGAAATCCCGAGCCAGGACGCCGAGCTCGTCGCGTCGGTTGGCCAGGCGCGCCAGTGAGTTCTGCTGGTACGTGGTCTGCCCCAGGTCGTGGACGGCACCGCGGAGGCGATCAAGGGGGCGAGTGATGGACAAGGTGAGCAGCAAACTGAAGCCGGTCAGCACGACCAGCGCGATCCCGATCGCGCTCAACGGCCAGAACAGGCTGCCGCGATGCCACGCTTGCAGTTCGGAGTTGGGGATACGGTAGATGAACAGATAGGTCTCGCCCGAGACGGGGCTGGTGTAGTCGGTCGTCAGCCGGCGCCAGGGCAAGCCTTCGTCACGATTCTGCTGACGTGCCTCGAAGGCCGCGGCGCGCGCCGGAAAGGTACCGCGAATGGCGGGTTGGCCGTTCTCGGCAAGAACCTGCACATCAATGTGGAAGCGGCGACGGTGCTGTTCGAGCAGAAATTGCGCAGCGATGGGGCCGTGGCGCTCGTAGACCTGGGTCCAGATTTCCGCCAGATTCCGCACTCCGGGGTGGCGATTGATGATCCAGCTGTCCTGATTCAGTGCGTGCCCGAGCAGCACGGCGAGGCCCGCTACCAGTGCGATGGCAAGCCAGAATGTCGCCAGAATGCGCCAGAACAGTGATCGCACCGGTCAGCTCTCCAAGGCAAAGCCCGAACGGCGCTGCATCCTGCAGCGCGGGTCGGGCGGGGTGATGTACAAGGGTTTGGCGATCAGTTCTGCTGGTCGCGCTCGGCTTTCCATTGCTGGAACTCGGCACGTTCGGCTCGCTTGGCTTCCATTTTCTTATACATCTCGTCGAACTGCTTCTGTTGTTCAGGCTTGAGCAGGTCACGCATCTGCTTGTGGGTTTTTGCCTGGCTACTGGCTAGCTCATCTTGCATCGCTTTGCGCTCGGCTTTGGGCAGTTTGTCCAGGTAGCGCTGGGTGATTTCGCGATGGGCCTGCATTTGCTCGCCCATCAGCTTGCGCATCTGGCTTTGCTGCTCCTTGGTCAGGTCGAGCTGCTCGAATGGCGTATGCCCGCCATGGTGCCGTTGGCCGTCACCGGGCATGGCCATGGCGACGGCGGGAAGGGTAGCGGCAAACAGCAGGGCGATCAGTGTCTTGCGCATCATGGTTTCTCCTGTGCATGAGGGCCGATCCCAGAAGGCCTGACGGTTCTGGCGTTGATCGGATGAGCACAGTCTATGGCGGGCAAGGTCAAGCGCGGTCAGTGCAGGGTAAAGGCTGGGTAAAGGCGCTCAGGATGCGTAGAGGTACCCGCGGCTGCGGAGTGCGACGATGCGAGGGCGGCCGTCGGGATGCGGGCCGAGCTTGCGCCGCAGGTTGCTGACGTGCATGTCGAGGCTGCGGTCGTACAGGGTCAGCTTGCGTCCCAGGGCCAGCTGCGCCAGGGCTTGCTTGTCGAGCGGTTCGCCGGGCTGGCTGAGCAACGCTTCCAGGATGCGTCCCTCGGACAATGTCAGGGTCACTTCGTGCTCGCCGACGCTGGCGACACCGCGCGCCGGGCTGTAGCACAGATCGCCCAGTTCCAGCTGGGTCGGTGCGCTCGCCGGTTGGCTGCGTCGTAGCACCGCGCGCAGCCGGGCGGTGAGTTCGCGCGGATCGCATGGCTTGGCCAGATAGTCATCGGCGCCCAGCTCCAGGCCAAGGATGCGATCCAGCGGCTCGCCGCGGCCTGAAAGCATCAACACGGGCAGGTCGGGATGTTCACTGCGTAGCTGCTTGAGCAACTCGAGGCCACTGCCATCGGGCAGCATTACATCGAGCACCACCGCCGCCGGTTGGTGCTCGGCCAATGCGGCGCGTGCGCTGCGTCCGTCATGGCAGGCGTGGGCGACGAATCCTTCCTGCGCCAGCCAGCTCACCAGCAGCTCGCAAAGTTCTTCATCGTCGTCGATCAGTAGCAGTTCGCTCATGCTCTCGCTCGTACTTGTCTTAATTCAGCCATTGCCGACGCCGGCGACCCCGCGTGGTCAGCACGCCGAGCAGAAACCCAAGCACGCCAACGCCTCCGCCCACGGCGAACCACTGTTGCTGGTCGTTCAGCAGGGGCGGCTGGACCTTCGGTTGCCCCTGTTGCAGCTGCATGCGCAGCCGATGGTTCTCCTGGCGCAGATGCGACAACTGGGCCCGCTCGGCATCGGTGACCGCCGTCTCGAGGCGGCCGCTCGGCGCGTCGCGTTGCGCCTCTTCTTCGAGCAGGGGTTGCTTCAGTTCGTCCTGTTGTTCGAGGGGTGGGGCGATCGACTCTTCGTTGGCTTGCGCGGATGCCAGAGCAAGACTCAGGACAAGCATCAGGAACAGCGAACCTTGGCGCATCGGAACTCCTTTTTCCTCACGGCCGCCGAGCGGCGGCCTGACCATAGCTGTAGCGTTGGCGATTGATTCAGGGAAACACTCGCTTGAAGGGTTTGACCACCACCTCGCCGTAGACGCCGGCGGCTTTGTATGGGTCGGCCGCGGCCCAGGCTTCGGCGGCTTGCAGGGAGTCGAACTCCGCGACCACCAGGCTGCCGCTAAAGCCGGCTTCGCCTGGGTCGTTGCTGTCGATCGCTGGATGTGGGCCGGCCAGCACCATGCGGCCTTCAGTTTTCAGCTGCTCAAGACGCGCCAGGTGGGCCGGACGGGCGGCCAGGCGGTTCTGCAGCGAGCCGGGTACGTCGGTAGCGATGATGGCGTAAAGCATGTTGCCTCCTAGGATTGTTCAGGTGCAGGGCGCACGTGACGGGCGAGGTAAACCGCCTGGCCCGCCATGAAAAGCAGTGTCAGGCCGAGGCTGCCGAAGACCTTGAAGTCGACCCAGATGGACGGGTAGACGAAGGCCACGAACAGGTTGGCGAAACCACAGACGAGAAAGAACAGGATCCACGCCACGTTCAGTTGCGCCCATTGCTTGGGCTCCAACTGCACGGCATGGCCGATCATGCGTTGGACAAGCGGCTTATCGCCGATGAAATGGCTGCCGAAAAACGCCAGCGCGAATATCCAGTTCAGCACCGGCGCCTTCCATTTGAGAATGGTCTCGCTGTGCAGGGCCAGCGTCAGCCCGCCGAACAGCAGGCAAGCGCCCAAGGTCAGCCATTGGCTTTTTTCCAGGCGACGCTGGTGGATGAACAGTCCCGCATAGACGATCACCGAGCTGACGATGAGCACAGCGGTGGCATTGAAGACACCTCCGACAGTGACGCTCAGGTCGGCCACTTCGAAGGTTCTTGGCTCGAGTTTGTAGGTCACGAAGAACAGCAGCAGCGGGATGAAGTCGATTATTTGTTTCACGAGAGAGAGCCAGAAGCGGTGAGTGGCCGGCATAATAACAAACCGTGCTCTTGGCAGAATGCCATACGCCGGTGAATTCGGGGACGTGGCGCAAGCTTTGACGAGGTGAATGACGGCACGAGTGCTGACCCTGAGGGTCACAACCGTAAGTCGCCAACCTCCTGGAGAATAGGTCGGAATGATTGTTGATCTGCATTGCCACAGCACGGCTTCCGATGGCGTCTTGGCGCCCGAAGCGCTGGTCGAGCGGGCACATGCGCGGGGTATCGAGATGCTGGCGTTGACCGACCACGACACGCTGGAAGGTCTCGATGCCGCTCGTGCCAAGGCAGATTCGTTGGGTATCCGGCTGATCAACGGCATCGAACTGTCCTGCGTCTGGAGCGGCGCCACCGTGCATATCCTGGGCTATGCCTTCCGTCCGGATGCGGCGCCTCTGCAGGCGGCCATCGAGGCACTGCGCGACGGCCGCTGGCTGCGTGCCGAATTGATTGCCCAGCGTCTGGCGGCGAAAGGGATGCCGGGCGCACTGGAAGGCGCGCGCGCTATCCAGCAGGAGCTGGGCGATAGTGGCAACGCCCCGGCGCGGCCACATTTCGCGGAATTCCTGGTGCGTGCCGGACATGTACGTGACCGTGCCGAAGCGTTTCGCAAGTGGCTTGGCTCGGGCAAGCTCGGCGACGTGAAGCAGCATTGGCCGAGTCTCGAGCAAACCGTGACGACGTTGCGCAGCGCCGGCGCCTGGATCAGCCTGGCGCACCCTTGGCAATATGACCTCACGCGCAGCAAACGGCGCCGCCTGGTCACCGAATTCGCCGAGGCGGGTGGGCACGCGTTGGAAGTGGTCAATGGTATGCAGCCGCTGGAGCAGGTTGGCGGTCTGTCGATTCTGACGCGCGAGTTCGGCTTGATGGCCAGCGTCGGAAGCGATTTCCACGCGCCCGGTGACTGGTCTGAGCTGGGGATGTACCGGAGCTTGCCAGAAGATTTGCAGCCTGTATGGAGGCATTTCGATCATGAACCATGCGAGTCTGTTGCCCGCTGAACAGGGAGTTTCCATGAGCCAGTTCTTTCAGATACATCCCGACAATCCCCAAGCCAGGCTGATCAAGCAAGCCGTGGAGATCATTCGCGACGGTGGTGTCGTGGTCTATCCCACCGACTCGTCCTATGCGATCGGCTGCTCGATGGGTAACAAGTCGGGTATTGAGCGGATCCGTCGCCTGCGCCAGCTGGATGACAAGCACAACTTCACCTTGGTCTGCCGCGACCTGTCGCAGCTCGGGCTGTTCGCCAAGGTCGACACCGCTGCGTTCCGTCTGCTCAAGACGACCCTGCCGGGGCCTTACACCATCATTCTCAGCGCGACCCGCGAAGTCCCACGCATGCTGTTGCACCCCAAACGCCGTACCATCGGCCTGCGCGTACCGGCGCAACCCATCGCGCAGGCGCTGTTGGCCGAATTGGGCGAGCCCTTGATGAGCGTGAGCCTGATTCTTCCGGGCGAGTCCGAGCCCATGAGCGACCCCTACGAGATCCGTCAGACGCTCGAACATCAGGTAGACCTGATCATTGACGGCGGTTACGGTGGCGTCGAAGCGTCCACGGTCATCAGCCTGGTGGATGGCGAGCCGGAAATCGTGCGGGTGGGCTGCGGTGATCCGGCGGCGTTCACCGGCTGACCGGATTCGCCCTGTCAAGAACCAACAAAGGAAACCCTTTTGAGCTCCATGGATTCGCAGCGACGTGTGGTCTCCGGCATGCGGCCTAACGGCCGTCTTCACCTGGGCCACTATCACGGCGTACTGAAGAACTGGATCAGATTGCAGCACGAATACCAGTGCTTCTTCTGCATTGTCGACTGGCACGCGCTGACGACCGATCATGCGGCAGGCAGCGACATCGCGCGTAATGTCCAGGACATGGCGATCGACTGGCTGGCGGCGGGCATCAGCCCCAGCTCGGCGACCTTGTTCATCCAGTCCCAGGTGCCCGAGCACGCCGAGCTTCACCTGCTGCTGTCGATGGTCTGCCCTTTGGCCTGGCTGGAGCGGGTGCCTTCGTACAAGGAGATGCAACTCGACGCGCAGCACAAGGACCTCGGCACCTACGGGTTTCTCGGCTACCCGTTGCTCCAGGCAGCCGACATCCTGGCTTATCGCGCCGGCGTGGTGCCGGTTGGCGCCGATCAGTTGCCGCATATCGAGTTCGCGCGCGACGTGGCACGGCGCTTCAATCACCTCTACGGGAGTGAAGAGGATTTCGAGGCGAAGGCCGAGGCGGCAATCCGCAAACTCGGTCGAAAAAGCTCCAAGCTTTATGCCAGCCTGCGCAAAAGCTACCAGGAGCAGGGCGATCTCGAGGCGCTGAATACTGCGCGAGCACTGCTCAAGGATCAGCAGACCATCACTCTGGGCGATCAGGAGCGCTTGTTCGGCTACCTGGAGGGTGGCGGCAGGCTGTTGCTTCCCGAGCCACAGGCTCTGCTAAGCGACTCGCCCAAAGTGTCTGGCCTGGATGGCGGCAAGATGGCCAAATCCGCCAGCAATTCCATCTTCCTGCGCGATACGCCGGCGGAAATCGAGGACAAGATCAAGCGCATGCCGACCGATCCGGCGCGCGTCCATCGTCACGATTCCGGTGAGCCGACCCGTTGTCCGGCTTGGCAGATGCATCTGGCGCACTCGGGCGATGAGGTCTGTCAGTGGGCCGAACAGGGCTGCCGCAGTGCAGGCATCGGTTGTCTGGAATGCAAGGCGCCGCTGATAGAAGCGATCAAGCTCGAGCTGGCGCCTCTCCAGGAGCGCGCATCGGACTATGAGCAGAACCCGGACCTGGTGCGTAGCATCCTGGCCGAAGGTGCCGAGCAGGCGCGTGACGAAGCCCGCGAAACCCTGGTCGTGGTGCGGCAGGCCATGGGCCTGAACTACCGCTAGCGCTCGGCC
The DNA here is from genome assembly GCF_019090095.1 of Stutzerimonas stutzeri. NCBI lineage: Bacteria > Pseudomonadati > Pseudomonadota > Gammaproteobacteria > Pseudomonadales > Pseudomonadaceae > Stutzerimonas > Stutzerimonas stutzeri. The sequence goes on from NZ_JAGQFP010000002.1 coordinate 2,143,374, forward strand.
CGCGGTCTTGCGTAGTCAATTGAACCCCTGTCGTTCCATGGAGAAAGCATGCAGCAACCCCAGACCGAGGCGGTAATCGATCCGCCGGGTGAGCAGCTGCGGCTGGCACTGGTCTACGGCGAGGCCTTCAACAACCTGCCGCAGGATCTCTACATCCCGCCGGACGCGCTCGAGGTGTTTCTCGAGGCATTCGAAGGGCCGCTGGATTTGCTGCTGTACCTGATCCGCAAGCAGAACATCGACATCCTCGATATTCCCGTCGCCGAGATAACCCGTCAGTACATGGGCTATGTCGAGCTGATGAAGGCCGTGCGGCTCGAGCTGGCCGCTGAATACCTGGTGATGGCCGCCATGCTGGCCGAGATCAAGTCGCGCATGCTGTTGCCGCGTTCGGCCGAGGTGGAAGAGGAAGAACTCGACCCCCGTGCCGAATTGATACGCCGGTTGCAGGAGTACGAGCGCTTCAAGGCGGCCTCGGAAGATCTCGATCAATTGCCGCGGGTCGGTCGCGATCTGCACGTGCCCAGAATCGATGCGCCCGATGCGCGGGCACGCAAGCTGCTGCCAGAGGTGAGCCTCGAGGAGTTGCTCATTTTCATGGCCGAGGTGCTCCGTCGTGCCGACATGTTCGAGAGCCACCAGGTGACGCGGGAAACCTTGTCGACGCGTGAGCGCATGAGCGACGTGCTGGAGCGGCTCAAGGGTGGTGCCTTCGTCGCGTTCGCCACGCTGTTCACGGTCGAAGAGGGCAGGCTCGGGGTCGTGGTGACGTTCATGGCGGTGCTGGAGCTGATCAAGGAATCGCTGGTCGAGCTGGTGCAGAACGAACCCTTTGGCCCTATTCACGTGCGTGCTCGGGTGGAGTGATGGTCGGTATGGTGGAGGTAGTCAGCGTTGAATCTTTCCGAGCCTAAAGACCTCGCCTCGCTGCTCGAGGCGCTTTTGTTGGCTTCGGGCAAGCCGATGACCATCGAGCGGATGGCCGAGCTGTTCGACGAGGCCGAGCGCCCGACGCCAGCACTGCTGCGAAAGGCGCTGGAGGTGCTCGAAAAGGGGTGCAAAGGTCGCGCCTTCGAGCTCAAACAGGTCGCCAGCGGCTACCGTTTGCAGGTGCGCGAGCGCTTTTCGCCCTGGGTGGGACGCCTCTGGGAGGAACGCCCGCAGCGCTACTCGCGTGCCTTGCTGGAGACGCTGGTGCTGATTGCCTACCGCCAGCCGATCACCCGCGGCGAAATCGAGGACATCCGTGGCGTCGCGGTCAACAGCCAGATCGTCAAGACGCTGCTCGAGCGCGAGTGGATCAGGGTCGTCGGTCATCGCGACGTACCAGGCCGCCCGGCCATGTTCGCCACCACCAGGCAGTTTCTCGATCACTTCAACCTGAAAAGTCTCGACGAGCTACCGCCTCTGGCCGTGCTGCGGGAAATGGAGCCGGAGCCGTTGCCGGTCGACGCCGAGGATGCGCCTGTCCCGGCCGCGTTGCAGGCTCGTGCCGATGCCGAGCTGGAAACCGAGGTGCCGCGCGAACAGACCAGTTTCCGGAGCCTGCTGGCCGAGCTGGACGGCATGGAACAAGGGCTCAAGGTCGACTTCGATGATCTCGTCGACCAGGCAGACGAGCCCCCGGAGGCACCGGACGCCACCGCATCGTCCGATACCTCGTCACGTTAGTTCGGCGTCGTCGTTACACCCCGTTCTTGACCTTGCTCCAGGCTCGGGTGCGGGCGCGCTCGGCCTTTCTCGGCAATGGTTCGAGCGTGTAGAGCGTGTTCATCGCTTCATCGGTCGGGTAGAGGTTCGGGTTGTTACGAATCGATTCCTCGACCAGGGGCGTGGCGTCCTTGTTGGGGTTGGGGTAACCGACGAAATCCGAAATGGGGGCAATCACCTGCGGTTGGAGCAGGAAGTTGATGAACGCATGGGCTTCATCCACATTCTTGGCGTCCTTCGGAATCGCCATCAGGTCGAACCAGATCGGCGCGCCTTCCTTGGGCAGGCGCATGTCCACGGTCACCCCATTGTTGGCCTGCCTGGCGTTGTTCGCCGCCTGATGGAAGCTGCCCGAGTAGCCGATGGCTGCGCAGATCTCGCCATTGGCGATGTCGCTCATGTACTTGGAGCTATGGAAGTAACGCACATGGGGGCGGACCTTGGTCAACAGCGCCTCGGCCTTGTCGTAATCGTCCGGGTCGTGGCTATTGGGCGGCAGGCCCAGGTAGTCCAGGACGATGGGCATGATTTCGGACGGTGAGTCGAGCATGGCCACACCGCAGCCGGCCAGCTTGCTGACGTACTCTTCCTTGAACAGCAGATCCCAACTGTTCACCGGCGCGTCCTCGCCGAGCGCTGCCTTGACCTTCTCGACGTTGAAGCCGATCAGCACGGTGCCGTACATGTACGGAACGCTGTGCGCGTTGCCCGGATCGTTGGCCTCGATCAGCTTCATCAGGTTCGGGTTCAGGTGTTCCCAGTTCGGCAGTTTGCTGCGGTCGAGCGTCTGGAAGACCCCAGCCTCGACCTGCTTGGCCAGGAACACGTTGGAGGGAACGACCAGGTCATAGCCTGAATTGCCGGCCAGGAGCTTGGCCTCCAGCGCTTCGTTGGTATCGAAAATATCGTAGGTCAGCTTGATGCCGGAGTCTTGCTTGAAGGCTTCCAGGGTTTGCGGCGTGATGTAGTCGAACCAGTTGTAAACCTTCAACTCGCGTTCGGCGGCCTGGGCTTGTGAGCCCAGCAGAGCGGCCCCGCAACAGGCTGCCGTGATCCATTGGCGATAGCGATTCATGATTCTCTCCTTCAGCGGATGCGTGTTGAGGGGGTTAGCCCTGCTCGAAGCCTTCGAGCACGTTGACGGCATTGATGCCAATTTCTGCGACGGCGTAGCCACCTTCCATGACGAACAGCGTCGGGCGACCCAGCCCGGCGATGGCCTGTCCGATGCGCAGGTAGTCAGGGCTGTCGAGCCTGAAACGCGAGATGGGGTCGTCCTTGTAGGTGTCGACCCCAAGCGAAACCACCAACGCATCGGGTGCGAAGCGGGCAATCGCACGGCAAGCGGTATCCAGGGCCGCACCCCAGGCGTCCCAGCCACTGGCGGCGGCAAGCGGCAGGTTGAGGTTGAATCCCTCGCCGGCACCCGCTCCGGTCTCATCGGCATAGCCCAGGAAATGTGGATAGTCGAACGATGGGCTGGCGTGGATGTTGGCGACCAGTACATCGCTGCGCTCGTAGAAAATCGATTGCGTGCCGTTGCCGTGGTGGTAATCCACGTCGAGGATCGCCACGCGTGCGGCGCCCTGGTCCACGAACGCCTGGGCAGCGATGGCGGCGTTGTTCAGGTAGCAGTAACCGCCCATCACATCCGCGCTGGCGTGATGGCCCGGTGGACGGCAGAGCGCGAACGCACCGTGCGCGCCATTGGCGACCGCTTGCTGGCCGGTCAGTGCCAGTTGGGCGGCGGTATAGATGGCTTGCCAGGTGCCTGCGGTGATGCCCGCGAAGCCGTCGAAGCTGTGGTAGCCGAGCTGTCCGTAGAGGTCGTCCGGGCGTTTGGCGCGCAGATGCCGGGCCGGAAACACACCGGGCGACAGGTCGGCGCTGTTGCCTTCCGCGGCCCAGCGATCCCAGGCGGTCTTGAGAAAATCGAGGTATTCGGTGGTGTGAACGCGCGCCACCGGTGCCAGTCCGAAGTCGGCGCTGGGCCGCACCTCGCCGAGCCCCCGTTCGCGCACCCGGGACAGCACGTGGTCGGCACGGGCCGGCATTTCGAAGCAAGGTTTCGGTTCGCCTGCGACCATTTCGCCCTGCAAGTGATGCAGGCGATGGTCGTCGCTGTAGAACGTGAGCATATTGTTATTTTCTCCTGGCGGCTCCTGTCCTCATTGTTCGTATCCCAATTGGCGGCTGAGAACGATCGAAGCGGCCAAGAGGGGATCGAAGTGGCCAATATCTGCGAGAGGGCCCCGATGGCCGGGCGAGCCGCTGGGGTCAAATGGCGGGAGTGCGCAGCGTGTGGGGCAGGGTGCCGCGCTCGGCGCGGAAGCGGCTGGGCGCGAGTCCGCTCCAGCGCTGGAAGGCGTGACGGAAGCTGGCGGTCTCGCTGAAGCCCATCGTTTCGGCGATGGCGTTGATGCTCAGCGAGCCTTCTTCCAACAGGGCGCGTGCGCGCTCATAGCGCAGCTCGTCGAGCAGCCGCTGATAGCCCGTGCCGGCTTCCTGCAGGTGACGTCTCAGGGTGCGTGAGGAGCAGTGGAGCTGGCGCGCCAGGCCATACAACCCGGGAGGTTCGCATAACTGCCCGGCCAGCATTTCACGGCACCGCTCGACGATCCCCTGGCGATTGATGAATTCGTTATTCAGACGTTGACACAGCTCACGCATGTCCCGCGTAGTGACCCGATCAGCCAGGGGAAGGGGTAGCTCCATGTCCGCAACCGAGAAGCCGAATGCGTTGCGTCGCGCTAGAAAACGTCGCTCACAGGAAAAGCTACCGAGGTAGGCCTCTTCGTATGCCGGAACCGGATGACAAAAGGTCGCCGCGGTCAGCGTCAAGGGACGGCCGAGGAGGTCGTCGCACACCTGTTTCAGTGAGGCGAGGCAGAACTCGACGCTGAAGGTCTCCAGCTCCGCCGTGTAGCGATAGTCGCCGGCTGAGAGCCAGATGGTATCGCCTTCGTTCAGCAACTCCAGATGGAAATAGGTGCCGAGCAGGGCGGGGTAGTCCAGTGCCAGCCGTAGCGCATCGCCCAGCGTCGCGCTGGACAGCATCGCGTAGCCGAGCGGGCCGTAAGACGACACGTGCATGCGCCGCCCCAGGACAAGGCCGAGAGCGCGGCAATGCGGCAGCGCATTGGCAAACACCCGAAGCTCCTGAGCACGGGTGATGCGCATGTCCGGGTGCTGGAGATCCTCAGGGGTGATGCCACTCCCGCCGAGCAGCTGATCAGCCGTCTCGGCATCGATCAGCTCCAGCACGAGCGCGACCGAGTGCAGGGTAGTCACATGGGATTGCAGCATGGCGGTGGTGGCGTCTCCTGGGCAGAGCTCAGAATAGCCCAAGCGCGCGAGACGCCGTCAACGCATCGCCTGTATCGCCATGCCTGCCGGGTTCGGTTAGCTGCGGTGGGTCAGATAACCGGCGTAGTCCGGGATTCGATACCCATGCGCTTCGTTGAGCAGCGGGCTCGTCAGCAGATAATCGGCGGTGCTTTCATTGGCTGCCAGGGGAATGTTCCACACCGCAGCGACCCGCAACAACGCTTTCACGTCCGGGTCATGCGGTTGTGGCTCGAACGGATCCCAGAAGAAGACCAGCATGTCGATGCGACGCTCGGCGATGCGCGCACCGATCTGCTGATCGCCGCCCAGCGGACCACTGATCATGCATTCGACTGCAAGCCCCAGCCGTCGCTCGAGCAATAGCCCGGTGGTGCCGGTGGCAAGCAGCTGGTGGTTCAGCAGCTTGTCCTTTTGCCGATCGGCCCATTCCAGCAGGCGCTCTTTGCAGTGATCGTGAGCGACCAGGGCGATGCGCTTGCGCGCCGGCAGTGTCGCGGTGACGAAATCGATGCGGTTCATGGTCTTCCTTGGTCTGCGGGGAGGCGACGAGCCGGGTTATGGCGCTTCGTGCAGGGCGCGGCAGGTGTCCAACATGCGGTTGGAGAATCCCCATTCGTTGTCATACCAGGCCATCACTTTGAGCAGGCGTCCGCTAACCTTAGTGTGGTTGGTATCGAAAATCGACGACATCGGGTTGTGGTTGAAGTCGCAGGACACCAGCGGCAGCGAGTTGCAGGCCAGGATCGGAGAGCGCTGGCTGGCTTCGAGCATCAACGCGTTGACCTCTTCAGCGGTGGTTTCGCGGTTCAGCTCCAGGGTCAGGTCGACCAGCGAGACGTTGATCACCGGTACCCGGACGGCCATGCCGGTCAGCTTGCCCGCCAGCTCCGGCAGAACCAGCCCGACGGCTTCGGCGGCGCCGGTCTTGGTCGGAATCATCGACTGCGTGGCGGAGCGAGCCCGGTAAGGGTCGCTGTGGTAGACATCAGACAGGTTCTGGTCGTTGGTGTAGGCATGGATGGTGGTCATCAGGCCGTGGGCGATGCCGAACTCGCGCGACAGGACCTGCGCGACCGGCGCCAGGCAATTGGTGGTACAGGAAGCGTTGGAGATGATCTGGTGAGACTGGCGCAGAATGTCATGGTTGACGCCGTAGACGATGGTGGCATCGGCGCCCGAGGCAGGAGCGGAAATGATCACCTTGCTGGCCCCGGCTTCCAGGTGTGCGCTGGCTTTCTCGCGCGAAGTGAAGAGCCCGGTACACTCGAAGACCACGTCGACCTGGTGCTGGCGCCAGGGCAGCTCCGCCGGGTTGCGGATCGCCGTCACCGCGATCGGGTCGCCATTGACCGTCAGGCGGTCGTCACCAACCTCGATTTTTGCGTCGAAATGACCATGGACGCTGTCGTACTGCAAGAGGTGGGCGTTCATCGCCGAGCTGCCCAGATCGTTGATCGCCACGACCTGGAGATGCTCGCGGTAATTCTGACTGTACAGGGCGCGCAGAACGTTGCGTCCGATACGGCCGAAGCCGTTGATGGCGATGCGAATAGTCATAATGGGTCCCTGGATGGAATTTGTTGTAGGAATTACAAGATTATTCCTGTCAAAATAGAAATCAAGCCCAAATACATGTTGTTTTGTTGGTAAAACTACAGATTCACGAGCAGGAGTGATGGCATGCACCCGCGGATTCAAGAAGTTACCGAACGTTTGATCGAGCGCAGCCGTCCGTCGCGGCAGCGCTATCTCGCCCAGATGGCTGGCGCCGCGAGCGACGGGCCCCAGCGCGGCAAACTGCAATGCGCCAACTTCGCGCACGGCGTGGCGGGTTGCGCGTCGACCAGCGACAAGCAGCAGCTGCGTCTGATGAACGAAGCCAACGTAGCCATCGTCTCGGCGTACAACGACATGTTGTCGGCGCACCAGCCGTACGAGCATTTCCCCGAGATCATCAAGCAGGCGCTTCGCGACGTCGGCTCGATCGGGCAGTTCGCGGGCGGCGTGCCGGCCATGTGCGATGGGGTGACCCAGGGTGAGGCGGGCATGGAGATGAGCCTGGCCAGTCGCGAGGTGATCGCCATGGCGACCGCCATCGCGTTGTCGCACAACATGTTCGACGCGGCGCTGTATTTGGGCATCTGCGACAAGATCATCCCCGGCTTGATGATCGGTGCTTTGCGCTTCGGCCATCTGCCGGCCGTATTCGTGCCGGGCGGGCCGATGCCGTCGGGCATTCCGAACAAGCAGAAAGCCGAAGTCAGGCAGCGTTATGCCGAAGGCAAGGCCAGCCGCGAAGAGCTGCTGGAGTCCGAAATGCTGTCCTATCACAGCCCCGGCACCTGCACCTTCTACGGCACCGCGAACACCAACCAGGTGGTGATGGAGATCATGGGCCTGCATCTGCCGGGCTCGTCCTTCGTCAATCCCTACACGCCGTTGCGTGACGAGCTGACCCGCGAGGCGGCGCGCCAGGTCGCGCGGCTGACGCCACAGTCGGGCAACTACCTGCCGCTGTGCAAGATCGTCGACGAGAAGGCGATCATCAATTCGGTGGTCGCACTGAATGCCACTGGTGGCTCGACCAACCACACCCTGCACATTCCGGCCTTCGCCCAGGCGGCGGGCATCCAGCTGACCTGGCAGGACATGGCCGACATCTCGGCGGTGACGCCGACGCTGGCCAAGGTCTATCCCAACGGTCAGGCGGACGTGAATCACTTCCATGCCTGTGGTGGCGTGCCGTTCATGGTGCGCACGCTGCTCGACGCCGGGCTGTTGCACGAGGATGTCTATACCGTCATGGGGCAGGGCCTCAAGCAGTACACCCGCGAGCCGTTTTTCGAAGAAGGCCGGCTGGTCTGGCGGGAAGGCCCCGAGGGCAGCCTGGATGAGGCGATCCTGCGCCCAGCCGACCGGCCGTTCTCGCCGGAAGGCGGCTTGCGTGTGCTGGAGGGCAACCTGGGGCGAGGCGTCACCAAGATTTCGGCGGTCGCTCCGGAGCATCGTGTGGTCGAGGCGCCGGCACGGGTGTTCGGCGACCAGGCTGAACTGGCCAAGGCATTCAAGGACGGCGAGCTGGAACGGGACTTCGTCGCGGTGGTGCGTTTCCAGGGGCCGAAGGCCAACGGTATGCCGGAACTGCACAAACTGACGCCCTTCCTGGGTGTGTTGCAGGACCGTGGTTACAAGGTGGCACTGGTCACCGATGGGCGCATGTCGGGCGCGTCGGGCAAGGTGCCGGCGGCGATTCACGTCAGTCCCGAGGCGCTCGATGGCGGGCCGCTGTGCCGGGTGCGTGACGGCGATATCATCCGCGTCGACGGCGAGACGGGTGAGTTGCGTGTGTTGGTCGACCAGGCCGAGTTCGACAGCCGTGAGCGCGTGATGGCGCCGAATGATCTGGGCATTGGCTGTGGCCGCGAGCTGTTCGGCTTTCTTCGTGCGGCCTTCAGTCCGGCTGAGAAAGGCGCAAGTGTGTTCACCGAGGAGCTGGAGGCGCTCAAGTGACGGCACTGGTAGGCGATATCGGCGGTACCAATGCACGTTTCGCATTGTGGCGTGACCAGCAGATCGAATCGGTACGGGTATTGCCGACCATCGATTATCCGCGGCCTGAGGATGCCATCCGTGCCTATCTGCAGGGCGTCGGGCAGAGCGTCGAGGCGTTGCAGGCCGTCTGCCTGGCCTGTGCCGGCCCGGTTTCCGGCGACGAATTCGTATTCACCAACAATCACTGGCGCCTGAGTCGCAAAGCCTTCTGCCAGGACCTCGGGCTCAGCGATCTGCTGTTGATCAACGACTTCACTGCGATGGCGCTGGGGATGACACGTCTGCGCGATGGCGAGCTGATCGAAGTCTGTCCCGGGCAGTCAGAAGTGGGCCGGGCTCGCTTGGTGATCGGGCCTGGCACTGGGCTTGGTGTCGCCACCTTGCTGCCGCTCGATGGCGGCGCCTGGCATGCGCTGCCAGGAGAGGGTGGGCATGTCGGCCTGCCGATCGGCACGGCCAGGGAGGCTGCCTTGTGGGCTCGCCTGCACGACAAGTTGGGGCACGTGAATGCCGAGGCGATTCTCAGCGGCGGTGGTCTGCTCGAGCTGTATCGAACCAGTTGCGCTGTCGACGGCGAGTCGCCACGATTCACCACCCCGGCCGAGGTGACTGCCGCCGCGTTGGCTGGCGATGGCTACGCCGCTGCGGTGCTGGAGCAGTTCTGCGTCTGGTTGGGGCGCATCGCCGGTGACAATGTGCTGACCACAGGCGCGCGAGGCGGGGTCTATATTGCTGGCGGTATCGTGCCACGCTTCGTCGAGTTTTTTCTGCGCAGCGGCTTCCGCCAAAGTTTTCGCGACAAGGGTTGCATGAGCCGGTACTTTGATGGCCTTCCCGTCTGGGTCGTGACGGCGGATTATCCCGGGCTGGAAGGTGCAGGCGTGGCGTTGCAGCAATTGCTGGAGGGCGCGTCTGGCGGACGTTGACCCGCTCAATAACAAGAGAAAGGAAGCCAGGTGAACCAGGCTGGACGATCGATTCTGCTGGTCGATGATGACCAGGAAATTCGCGAGCTACTGGAGGCGTACCTTAGCCGGTCCGGTTTTCAGGTACGCACCGTGGCCGATGGCGCTTTGTTTCGTCAGGCGATGGCCAACGATCCGGCCGACCTGGTGATTCTTGACGTGATGCTGCCCGACGAAGACGGTTTCAGCCTCTGTCGTTGGGTGCGCGGGCATCAGCGTCTGGCCCAGATGCCGATCATCATGCTGACGGCCAGCTCGGACGAGGCCGATCGGGTCATCGGCCTCGAACTGGGTGCCGACGATTACCTTGGAAAGCCTTTCAGCCCCCGTGAGCTGCTGGCTCGAATCAAGGCATTGCTGCGCAGGGCCAGTTTCAGCCAGGAGCGTACCAGTGACGTTCTGGCGTTCGACGAGTGGCGGCTGGATATGGTCAGCCACCGGCTGTTTCACCAGGACGGCGAAGAGGTGTTGCTGTCCGGTGCCGACTTTGCCCTGTTGAAGCTGTTTCTCGATCATCCGCAGCAGATTCTCGATCGCGACACCATCGCCAATGCCACGCGTGGCCGAGAGGTCATGCCGCTCGAGCGCATCGTCGACATGGCGGTCAGCCGTCTGCGCCAGCGGTTGCGCGACACCGGCAAATGCCCTCGTCTGATTCGTACCGTGCGCGGCAGTGGCTACTTGCTCGCTGCGCAGGTCGTGCCTCATCACGATGCGTTCGGCTAAGCCGCGCTGGCTGCCCGTGCCGCGCTCGCTGCTCGGTCGGATGCTGTTCCTGACCCTGCTGGTCGTGCTGCTGGCACAAGCGCTGTCGAGTTTTATCTGGGTCTCCCAATTGAGGGCGAGCCAGATGGAGGGGCTGCTGGCCAGCGCCCGCAGCCTGGCGCACTCGATGGCGGCGAGCGTCAGCTATTTTCGTTCCCTGCCGCTCGGGTATCGGCCGTTGGTACTCGACCAGTTGCGCAGCATGGGCGGGACGCGCTTTTTCGTTTCGTTGAACGACAAACCGCTGGAGATGCGGATTCTGCCTGCTACCGAGCGCAAACAGGCGGTGCTGGCGGCGGTCGACCAGGTGCTGCGCGAGCGTCTCGGCAGGGACGCCGACGTGTCCGTCAGCTTCGTCAGCCCCGACGACCTGCGCATCTTCAATGGCGGGCTGAAACTCGATGAGCTACCGCGCTCCTGGGCGCATTATGCGTTGAGCCTGGAGCCGCTGAACCCACCCGTGTTGGTCACCCAGGTCCAGATTGCCCCTGGCGAGTGGCTGTACCTCGCCTCGTTGATGCCGGCCCCGTATGTCAGCCTGGAAGATGACAGCATTCCGACCCAGCAGCTGTGGTTCATATTTTTCACCACCAGCTTCCTCTTGCTGTTCATCGGCATCCTGGTGCATTGGCAGAGTCGACCGCTCAAACGCCTGGCTCAGGCGGCCCGCGAGATGTCGCTGGGCAGCGAGGTGGAGCTGCTGCCGGAGGCCGGTGGCAGCGAGGTGGTGGAAGTCAGCCGCGCGTTCAACAGCATGCGTGAGCGCATCGGCCGCTACCTGACCGAGCGCAGCCAGTTGTTCAGCGCCATTTCGCACGACTTGCGTACACCCATCACGCGGTTGCGCCTGCGCGTGGAACTGCTCGATGACGAAGTGCTGCAGAGCAAGTTCACCCGGGATCTTGACGAGCTCGAACTGTTGGTCAAGGGCGCGCTGCAGTGCGTCAAGGACACCGATATCCACGAGAATATCGAGCCGCTGGACCTGAATGTCCTGCTCGACTGCGTCACCGAACCCTACTTGGCGCCTACCGGCAACGGCCGTGTCACCGTCCACGGTAAGCCGGCGGGGCCATACGCCGGCAAGCCGCTCGCGCTTCGGCGCTGCATCGGTAACTTGCTCGACAATGCGCTGAAGTACGGCGAGCGGGCGCATCTGCATATCGTCGATGACGGCGAGACGTTCATCCTGCACGTCGACGACGAGGGACCGGGCGTTCCTCAGGCGTGGCTGGAACAGGTTTTCGAGCCGAACTTCCGGTTGGCGACGAAGCAGTCCGGTTATGGTCTCGGCCTCGGGATCGCCCGCAATATCGCCCATGCCCACGGCGGCGAGATCAGTTTGTGCAACCTGCCGGACGCGGGGCTGCGCGTGACCCTGAGCCTGCCACGTCATTCCGGGTGAGGGCGCCGTCTCTGCCGTCGCTTCGTTACAGCAGCCCGCCCTTTGTAACGAAACGGTGACCATTCACTATCCCTTCGTTACCCGAGCCTTCGCCTGGCCCGCCTAGAATCGGTGGCACGCAAGCTGAACTTGCACCGATAACAACAAGAAAGGAAAACCAATGAATACGATTAATCGTCTGGTTGCAGCTGTTTCCCTCGTTTCCCTCGTTCCGTTCGCTCACGCCGGTGAAGTTGAAGTGCTGCACTGGTGGACCTCCGGCGGCGAGAAGCGCGCCGCCGACACCTTGCGGCGGCTGGTCGAAGAGCAGGGTCATACCTGGAAGGACTTCGCCGTTGCGGGCGGCGGTGGCGAGGCGGCCATGACCGTGCTCAAGACCCGCGCCGTATCCGGTAACGCGCCGGCCGCAGCGCAGATCAAAGGCCCCGATATCCAGGAATGGGGCGAGCTGGGCCTGCTGACCGATCTCAACGAAGTGGCCGAAAAGGCCAAGTGGGACGAATTGCTGCCCAAGCAGGTCTCGGCGGCCATGAAGTACGACGGCGACTACGTCGCGGTGCCGGTGAACGTACACCGGGTCAACTGGCTCTGGATCAACCCGGACGTCTTCGAAAAAGCCGGTGCCACGCCACCGAAGAGCCTCGATGAATTCTTCGCCGCCGCCGAAAAGCTCAAGGCGGCCGGTTACATACCGATCGCCCATGGCGGCCAGCCGTGGCAAGACGGCACCGTCTTCGAAGACCTGGCACTGGCGTCCCTCGGGCCGGAAGACTTCCGCAAGGCATTCGTCGAGCTCGACCGCGAGGTACTCACCGGCGACAAGATGGTCGAGGCGTTCGCGGCGCTGAAAAAACTGCACGGGTACATCGACAACAACGCAGCAGGCCGCGATTGGAACAGTGCAACCGCCATGGTGATGAACGGCAAGGCCGGCATGCAGATCATGGGTGACTGGGCCAAGAGCGAATGGAGTGCGGCCAACAAGATTGCAGGTGATGACTATCAATGCCTGCCATTTCCCGGCACCCAGGGCAGCTTCACCTACAACATCGACTCGCTGGCCATGTTCAAGCTCAGCAACGAAGAGGACCGCAAGGCGCAGCAGGACCTCGCCCGAATCGTTCTGGAGCCTGAGTTCCAGCAGTTCTTCAACCAGAACAAGGGTTCGATTCCGGTGCGCCTCGACCAGGACATGAGCGAGTTCGATACCTGCGCTCAACAGTCCATGGAAGACTTCAAATCCTCGGCGCAAGGCCCGGGATTGGTACCGAGCCTGGCCCATGGCATGGCGGCCTCCAGCTATGTCCAAGGGGCGGTCTTCGACGTGGTCACCAATTTCTTCAACGACCCCTCCGCCGACCCGAAGAAAGCGGCGCAGCAACTGGCTGCGGCGATCCAGGCGGTTCAGTAGCCCATACGGGTCGTCGTGATCGCGACGGCCCCATTTCATCGCAAACGAGCCGGTGTCGACGCACCGGCCCCAGCGGCCCGTTCGTCGATCGGTCGTGGCGGGTGCGCTGCGCCTGAAATATAGGAATTGCGTCATGGATCATCTCTATCCCTGGAGCCGAGCATGAGTTCAACTGCCGTCTTCACCAAAGCCTCGCCGCTGGACGCGTTGCAGAACTGGTTGCCCAAGCTGGTCTTGGCGCCGAGCATGCTGATCGTTCTGGTTGGCTTCTACGGCTACATCTTTTGGACCTTCCTGCTTTCGTTCACCAGCTCGCGCTTCATGCCGAGCTACAAGTGGGTGGGATTGCTGCAGTACGAGCGTCTCTGGAACAACGACCGCTGGTGGGTCGCCAGCAAGAACCTGCTGGTCTTCGGCGGGTTGTTCATCGTCGTCAGTCTCGCCATCGGCGTGCTGCTGGCGGTGTTGCTGGATCAGCGCATTCGTCGTGAAGGCTTCATCCGAACCGTCTATCTCTATCCGATGGCGCTGTCGATGATCGTCACCGGCACGGCTTGGAAATGGCTGCTCAACCCGGGCCTCGGGATAGACAAGATGCTTCGCGACTGGGGCTGGGAGGGCTTCCGTTTCGACTGGCTGGTCGACCCTGATCGAGTGGTCTATTGCCTGGTCATCGCGGCGGTGTGGCAGGCCTCGGGCTTCGTCATGGCGCTATTCCTGGCCGGTCTGCGGGGTGTCGATCAATCCATCGTGCGTGCGGCGCAGATCGACGGGGCGAGCCTGCCGAGCATCTATCTGAGAATCATCCTGCCGAGCCTGCGGCCGGTGTTCTTCAGCGCCCTGATGATCCTCGCCCATATCGCGATCAAGGCATTCGACCTGGTGGCGGCCATGACCGCGGGTGGCCCGGGGTATGCGTCCGACCTGCCGGCGATGTTCATGTATGCCCATACCTTCACGCGTGGCCAGATGGGCCTCGGCGCGGCCAGCGCCGTGCTCATGCTCGGCGCGGTGATGGCGATCGTCGTGCCCTATCTCTATTCGGAATTGAGGAACAAGCGCCATGACTAGCCTCGTCGCGCACAAGCGCCTGACGTTCAGCCGCGTCGCGATCTACGCGACCCTGCTGACGGCCGTCGCGCTTTATCTGGTGCCCCTGGTGGTCATGCTGCTGACCAGCTTGAAGACGCCCGAAGACATCCGCACCGGCAACCTGCTGTCGTGGCCCGACGTGATTACGGTGATCGGCTGGGTGAAAGCATGGGACGCCGTGGGCGGCTATTTCTGGAACTCGGTGAAAATCACCGTACCGGCCGTGATCATTTCCACCTTGCTCGGTGCGCTCAACGGCTATGTGTTGGCCATGTGGCGCTTCCGTGGTTCGCAGCTGTTCTTCGGGCTGCTGCTGTTCGGGTGCTTCCTGCCGTTCCAGGTGATCCTGCTGCCGGCCTCGTTCACCCTGGGTCAGCTCGGCCTGGCGAATACCACGCCTGGGCTGGTGCTGGTGCATCTGGTGTATGGCCTGGCCTTCACGACCCTGTTCTTTCGCAACTTCTATGTCAGCGTGCCGGATGCACTGATCCGGGCCGCGCGGCTCGATGGGGCGGGGTTCTTCACGATCTTTGGGCGGATCCTGCTGCCGATGTCGATCCCGACCATCATGGTTTGCCTGATCTGGCAGTTCACCCAGATCTGGAACGACTTCCTCTTCGGTGTGGTGTTCGCCAGCGGCGATACCCAGCCGATCACGGTGGCACTGAACAACCTTGTAAACACCAGCACGGGTGTCAAGGAATACAACGTCGATATGGCCGCGGCGATGATCGCCGGGCTGCCAACGCTGGTGGTGTACATCCTCGCCGGCAAGTATTTCCTGCGCGGCCTCACGGCCGGCGCGGTCAAGGGTTAGGAGACGACCATGGCTGCACTTGAACTTTGCAACGTTCGCAAGAGCTATCCCGGAAGCAACCACGACACGCTCAAGGATATCGATCTGCGCATCGAGGACGGTGAGTTCCTCATCCTTGTCGGACCGTCCGGTTGCGGCAAATCCACCCTGATGAACTGCATCGCCGGGCTGGAAGACATCACCGGTGGCGAAATCAGGGTCGATGGTGCGGATATCAGCGGGGCCAGTCCCAAGGATCGCGATATCGCGATGGTGTTTCAGTCCTACGCACTGTATCCAACCATGACCGTGGAGGAAAACATCGCGTTCGGCTTGAAGATGCGCAAGGTCCCAGCGGCGAAGATCCAGGAGGAAGTGACGCGTGTAGCGCAGCTGCTGCAGATCGAGCACCTGCTCCGGCGCAAACCGTCGCAATTGTCCGGCGGCCAGCAGCAGCGTGTGGCGATGGGACGGGCACTGGCGCGGCGGCCAAAGATCTATCTGTTCGACGAGCCGTTGTCGAACCTCGACGCCAAGCTGCGAGTGGAGATGCGCACCGAGATCAAGCTGATGCACCAGCGGCTCAAGACCACCACGGTGTATGTCACGCATGACCAGATCGAGGCGATGACGCTCGGTGACAAGGTCGCGGTGATGAAGGATGGCGTCGTCCAACAGTTCGGCACGCCGAAGGATATCTACAACGACCCGGCCAACCTGTTCGTAGCAAGTTTCATCGGCTCGCCACCGATGAACTTCATACCGCTGCGCCTGAGCAAGCGGGGAAGCGGCTGGTGTGCGCTGCTGGACAGCGGTCAGGATCGCTGTGAGCTACCGCTCAATGTCGCGCCGGGCGAAACCCTGGAGGGGCGCGATGTGATCCTGGGTATCCGACCGGAGCAGATCGGTGTCGGCGCGCCGGGCGAGCTGCCGTCGCTGCAGGCCGAAGTTCAGGTCGTCGAGCCAACCGGTCCGGACACCATGGTGTTCGTCACGCTCAACCAGACCAAGGTCTGTTGCCGTATGGCGCCGGATGCGGTGCCCAATCCCGGTGAAACACTGATGCTGCAATTCGAGCCGGGCAAGGTGTTGCTGTTCGATGCGCAGACGGGGGAGCGCCTGGGCTTGTTGCCTGCGAACGGTTCGTCGGGACGCAACGGAACCGTCACCCGGCTCGCTGCTCAGTAAGCCGTGGCCCGCAGTGGGAAAAATGCTCAGGGGAGGGGTATTTGCGTACCGGCGCCGGCGAGCTCGAGGTGGTATCTCTGAGTCACAGCCAGGCAACCGGTGTCGAGCCCCTTTTACAGGCCTTTTACAGCTGTCATGCCGATTTGCTTTACAAGTTGGTTACAGCAGGTCGGCAAGAGAGCGGAATATCGTTTTTTATCAAGGTGTTAGGTTTATGGTCTGAGGGTCAGGAAAGTGGCATGGCAACTGCCTGAGCTGCTTTGCGGAACGATACTCGCGCTGCCCTTTCACTAGATTCAGGAATTATGCCCCGGGCTTTCCCTGGGGCGACGAGACGAACCGCGGCGGGCAGGACGCTGGCTGTGGATCGTAAGGAGAGCCGGTTCGGCTCGATCCAAGGCAGTAACAACAATAAGAGCTAATTGGAGCGAATATGAATAAAACTACACGCCTGGGTTTGGCGATTTCGATGGCGAGCCTGGCTATGCCGTTTACGGCTCACGCATTGGATTTCAACGGCTACGTGCGCAGCGGGATCGGTGAATCCAGTGCTAGCGCTTCGCAAGCCTGCTTCCAGCTACCGGGAGCCCCGTCCAAGTTCCGCCTCGGTAACGAGTGCGAGCAATACGCCGAGCTTGGCCTGCGGCAGGATCTGCTGACGCTGGACGATGGTTCGGTGGTAAGCCTGGAGGGCATGGCGGCGCTGTACAACCAGTACGATCACACACCCAAGTTCACCGGTGATCACGGTTGGGCGCGGATGGTCCAGGCGTACGCCGAGTGGAGCAAGGTACCGGCGCTCAATGGTGGTTCGCTGTGGGCTGGGCGGCGCTTCTACAAGCGAAATGACATCCATATCTCCGACTTCTACTACTGGAACCAGAGTGCAACCGGTGCCGGTATCGAGGACATGGAGATTGGCGGGCTGAAATACAGCTACGCGTTTTCGCGCAAGGACAACGTCTTCCAGAAAAACTATATCAATCGCCACGATTTCAATGTCGGTGGCTTCGATAGCAATCCTGGCGGGGAGCTGGAATTCGGTGTCAGCTACATCGACGCACCGGATCGCGACAACGCCAACAATGGTTGGGCCGTTACCGCGCAGCACAAGCAGGTTGGCTTCCTGGGCGGCAGCAACACCGTTGCGCTCCAGTATGGCGAGGGGCCGGGGACTGGCCTTGGCTACACCGGCGACGTGACGCTGGACAGCAGCGACAAGAGCTGGCGAGTGGTCGAATACTTCGATTGGCAGGTCACGCCGCGCTTTGGCGGGCAGTTCCAGGCGGTGTATCAGAAGGACAAGCGCCAGGATGGCGGTGATCAGGACTGGGTTTCGGTGGGGGTTCGGCCGTCCTATGCCTTGACCAATCAATTCAAGTTGGTTGCCGAGCTGGGGCATGACCAGATCGATGCGCCGGAAGGAACGCGCAAACTGACGAAGTTCACCGTGGCCCCTACTTGGTCGCCAGCAGGTCCCGAGTTCTGGGCGCGCCCAGAGATCCGTCTGTACTACACCTACGCGCAATGGAACGACGCGGCGCAGGAGGCGGCCAATCTGATGGCAGCTGGCAGTGCGCTATCCGACACGGGGGCCTTCGGTGGCGACCGGCACGGGTCGAACTTCGGCGTTCAGGTCGAGTACTGGTGGGACTGATCGGCGCGATAGAGCCGTCTCATTAGAACCTCCGTCCGAAACGGGCCTCTACTTAGCCAGACGTAGAGGTTCGAGACGGAATCGGAGGTTTTTATTGGGCGATAAAGCGAAGAACCCCTGCATCAGTCTCTGCAAGCTCAAGGACGACATCTGCATCGGCTGCGGTCGCAGCCGGGATGAGATGAAGGCCTGGAAGGGGATGAAGAACAAGGAGCGCAAGGCGGTCAATGCGCTGGCCGCCGAGCGACTGCAGTCCATGGGCAAGGCGAGAAAGAAAAAGAAGTGATCAGCTTTCTTCAGCCGGGTAACGAGTGGCCATCAGGCTTTCCTTGATCTTGCGCAGATGCGGTTGGAAGTCGATGCCGCGCCGTAGCGTTACACCAGCAGCCAGCGCGTCGAGCACGGTGAGCTGGATGATCCGCGAGGTCATCGGCATATAGATATCTGTGTCTTCCGGTAGCGGTATGTCCAGGCTCAGCGTACAGACCTTGGCCAGCGGCGAGTCTGCCGCGGTCAGGCCCAATACGGAGGCTCCGTTGTCGCGTGCCATCATGGCCGCTTCGACCAGCTCACGGGTGCGGCCCGTATAGGAAATGATCACGAACAGATCGCCCGTATGAGCCACCGATGCCAGCATCCGCTGCATGAGTACGTCACTGTGGGCGGTCACCGGCAGGTTGAAGCGAAAGAACTTGTGCTGCGCGTCCAGCGCTACCGAAGCCGAGGCGCCAAGACCAAAGAAGTGGATTTGACGGGCTTGGATCATCAGGTCCACCGCATGGCTGATTACCTGCGGATCGATGGCTTGGCACGCGCTGTCGAGCGAAGCGATGGCGCTACCGAAGATCTTGCGAGTGTAGGCCTCGGGGCCGTCATCCGCCTCGACGGCACGGCTGACGTAGGCCGCGCCACTGGCCAGGCTTTGCGCCAGCTGGATCTTGAGCACCGGATAACCGGCCGCGCCGAATGAGCGGCAGAACCGGTTGACGGTCGGTTCGCTGACCTTCGCTTCCTGCGCCAGGGCGGCAATGCTGTAGCGAGTGGCCTGCTGCGGATCACGCAGGATCACTTCGGCGACCTTTCTTTCCGCTTTGTTCAGCTCATCGAGCCGATTTTTGATCTGTTCCAAGAGATTTTTCATGCGATCCCTGTCTCTTCTTTCAGGAGGCTCACGCCCAGGACGGCTGTGAAAAACGAGTCCAGTGCGCGAAAAAATAGGTCAATGTTGTTTTAATAACAACATTATGGGCTTAAACTGGGCAAACCTATCAGTCGTACAGCCTAATTTGGTTAGTATAAAAAACATGCCTGCTATTACTGTTGACGCGACCACCTTTGCTTTGTTCGGCGCCCTGGGCGATCTGGCGCTGCGCAAATTGTTTCCTGCACTGTACCAGCTGGACCGGGCGGGACTCCTCCATAGCGACACGTGCATCTTGGCCTTGTCGCGGGATAAAGGAGAGCCCTCGTCTCATCTGGAGCGGATCGATCAGGCCTTGCGCCGATACATACCGGCCGCGCAGCTGGACGAGACGGTACTGGCACGGTTCGAGGCAAGGCTGCAGTACCTCACCATGGACTTTCGCAACGCGCAGGACTACCTGGCGTTGGCCGAGCAGGTTTCGTCCGACATCCCATTGATCGCCTATTTTGCCACGCCGGCGTCGGTTTACGGCTCGATCTGCGAGCACCTCGCCGCCGCCGGATTGGCCGAGCAAACCCGGGTGGTGCTCGAGAAGCCCATCGGGCACGACCTCGAGTCTTCGCGGGTGGTTAACGACGCCGTCGCGCAGTATTTCCCTGAGAGCCGGATCTACCGCATCGATCATTACCTGGGCAAGGAGACGGTGCAGAACCTGATCGCGCTGCGCTTCGCCAACAGCCTGTTCGAGACGCAATGGAACCAGCACCACATCTCCCACGTCGAGATCACCGTGGCTGAAACCGTGGGCATCGAAGGGCGCTGGGGGTATTTCGATCAGGCCGGGCAACTGCGCGACATGATCCAGAACCATCTGTTGCAGCTGTTGTGCCTGATTGCGATGGACCCGCCCAGCGACCTCACCGCCGATAGCATTCGCGATGAAAAGGTCAAGGTGCTCAAAGCGCTGGCTCCAATCACTCCGGAGCGCCTCGGCAAGCAGGTGGTCCGCGGCCAATACGTGGGTGGTTCGGTGGGCGGCAAGGCCGTTCCGGGCTATCTCGAGGAAGAGAACTCCAACGCCGAGAGCAGCACCGAGACCTTCGTCGCGCTGCGCGCCGATATTTGCAACTGGCGCTGGTCCGGCGTGCCGTTCTACCTGCGTACCGGCAAGCGCATGGCCGAAAAGGTTTCGCAGATCGTCATCCATTTCAAAGAGCCACCGTTCTACATCTTTGCGCCCGAGCAGCGTTCGCTGATCAGCAACCGGCTGATCATCCGCTTGCAGCCGGACGAGGGCATTTCCTTGCAGGTGATGACCAAGGAGCAGGGCCTCGATAAAGGCATGCACCTTCGCAGTGGCCCGCTGCAGCTGAATTTTTCCGAAACCTACAAGAGCTCGCGGATTCCTGATGCCTACGAGCGCCTCCTGCTCGAGGTGATGCAGGGCAATCAAAATCTGTTCGTGCGCAAGGATGAAATCGAATACGCCTGGAAGTGGTGCGATCAGTTGATCGATGGCTGGTCGCGCCTGGGTGACGCACCTAAACCCTACCCAGCAGGTTCGTGGGGGCCGGTGGCCTCCATCGCCCTGATCACCCGTGACGGGAGGTCCTGGTATGGCGATCTCTGAAATCGGGCTGCCATCGGAGCTGGCCACGCGCAGTCTCGCTGATCCCGATCAGCTGGCTCGCACGTTGGCTGATCGGGTTGCCGAAGCGCTCGGTCACGCCGTCGACAGCAAGGGTCGCGCAAGTCTGGTGGTGTCCGGTGGTCGCAGCCCGATCGCCTTTTTCGAGGCGCTATCGACGCGTGAACTCGACTGGTCGAGGGTGCAGGTCAGTCTTGCTGACGAACGCTGGGTCGCGGTGGAGGATGCGGACAGCAACGAGGGGCTGGTGCGCCGCCATCTGTTGCAGAACGCCGCGGGCCAGGCCGAGCTGCTTGGACTCTACCAGCCAGCCGATACGCTTGAGCGCGCCGCCGAACGCGCAAGCCAACGGTTGGAAAGCCTCAGCCGCCCAATCGATGTGCTGGTATTGGGCATGGGCAACGATGGCCATACCGCTTCGCTGTTCCCGAACAGCCCGTTGTTGGCGCGCGGCCTCGACAGCAACGAGCCTGCGGCCTGCCTGCCGATGCTGGCGCCGTCCTCGCCGACGCAACGCATCAGTATGACCTATCCATTGCTGGCCTCTGCCAGGGTGCAATGCCTCGCCATCCAAGGTCAGGCCAAGCTGGACACCCTGCGTCAAGCCATGCAGCTCGAAGCCTTGCAGATGCCTATCCGTGCATTCCTGCATTCCCCACTAGAGATCTATTGGTGCCCGTGAGGCCCGAGGAATCAGCCATGAACATGGACCAGAAAAACGCTCTGATCGAAAAGATCTGTACCGAAGCTCGTATCCTTCCCGTCATCACCATCGGCAGCGAGGAGCAGATTCTGCCCTTGGCCGATGCGCTTGCCGCAGGCGGGCTGACGGCGCTCGAGATCACCTTGCGCTCGGCGCACGGCCTCACCGCAATCCGCCGCTTGCGTCAGGAGCGCCCTGAGCTTCTGATCGGCGCCGGTACGGTGCTCGACAAACGCATGATGGACGAAGTCGAGGCGGCGGGCGCGCAGTTCATCGTCTCGCCGGGTTGCACCGATGAGCTGCTACAAGCCGGGGTCAACAGCGCTGTGCCGTTGTTGGCGGGTATCAGCAACGCGTCCGACATCATGCGTGGCTACGCGCTCGGCTATCGCCGATTCAAGCTGTTCCCTGCCGAGGTGTGCGGCGGCGTAGCCGCGATCAAGGCGCTCGGAGGCCCCTTCGCTGATGTGCGTTTCTGCCCGACTGGCGGCGTCAACGCGAGCAATGCTCCGCAGTATCTGGCGCTTCCCAATGTCATGTGCGTGGGCGGTACGTGGATGATCGACGGTGCGGCGCTCAAGAACGGCGACTGGAACAGCATTCAGCAAGCCACGGCCGAGGCGCTCGCGGCGCTGGACAAGCGCTGAGTTTGTCTCGCTGAAGAACAGCCGCCGCGCGCGACGCGGTTCGGACTGCTAACGTCATAGGGCCCGCCCTCGATTCAGCGTAACTTGCGAATTGAGGGCGGGCCCTAGTGCGTAGAGTAACCGCTGCGCGTATAGTGCGCGACCTTTCAATCGGAACTGCCACACCGGGAGGTGCCTAGATGACCGAGCACGAAGAAACAACCCCCCATATCGCTCACGGCGAGAAACTGCAGAAGGTCCTGGCCCGTCTTGGCCTGGCCTCGCGTCGTGACGTGGAAAATTGGATCGCGGCCGGACGGGTCAAGGTCAATGGCGCCGTAGCCACCCTCGGTCAACGCGTCGACTCGCATGATGCGATTGCCGTCGACGGGCGGCTGCTCAAGCGTGAAGAAGCCACCGAAGTGGTCCGTCGCGTTCTGATCTACAACAAACCAGATGGCGAGATTTGCACCCGGGACGATCCCGAGGGTCGTCCGACCGTGTTCGACCGTTTGCCGCGTCCTAAAGAAGGGCGCTGGATCAATATTGGTCGTCTCGATATCAACACCACTGGTCTGCTGCTGTTCACCACCGATGGTGAGCTGGCCAACCGCCTGATGCATCCCTCTTACGAGATGGACCGCGAATACGCGGTTCGGGTAAGGGGAGAGGTTGACGACGAGATGATCGAGCGCCTGAAGACAGGTGTCATGCTCGAAGACGGGCCGGCGCGGTTTACCGACATTCAGCAAGCGCCTGGTGGCGAGGGCTTCAACCATTGGTACCACTGCGTGGTGATGGAAGGTCGCAACCGTGAGGTGCGTCGGCTGTGGGAATCGCAGGGGCTCGTGGTCAGCCGTCTGAAGCGTGTCCGATTCGGTCCCGTGTTCATGACCTCCGATTTGCCGATGGGCCGCTGGCGCGAGATGTCCCAGAGCGAGGTCGACATTCTCAGTGAGGAGGTTGGCCTCAAGCCGGTGGCGCTGCCTGGCATGAAGTCGAAAACCAAGGAAAAGCTCGATCGCATGCAGCGCAAGGTTGCCAAACCTGTCGGGCGCGGCGAGCGTCGTCCGAGGGTACTGCGCGCTGCGCATGAGGCGGATGTAGCACATGATGGCGACAAGGGGCGCCGTTCCCGCGAGAACCCGCCGTCACGCAAGCCGCGGGATGCTGATGAGCAACGCGGCAAGCCGGGGCGCGGTACGCCTGTTGCCGAGCGACCGAGCGCGGTTGGTCGTAATCGCGGCAAACCTTCTCCGGCCAAGCGTGGAGGGCCGGCTGGTGCGGAGGGGCAGCGTCCTGGATTCAGCCGGGGTGACCGATCCAAGCGGCCGTAAGGGCTGGTTGTAGGTCGATATGAAAAGGCGAGGCCGTGAGGACTCGCCTTTTTTATGTCGATCAGTGCTGTGCGGCTCACACTGGCGCGGCGCACACCCGGTTTCGACCGTCATGCTTGGCTTGGTAAAGCGCCTGATCCGCCCGTTGCAGGAGTTCATCCGGCGTTTCGCCTGGCTTGTAAGTGGCGTAGCCGAGGCTGGCCGACAGGTGAACGGTCCGCTCGCCAACCAGGAAGCACAGATTCTGGATGGCCGCTCTGATGCGTTCAGCGACAACGGCTGCCGCCTCGTGCCCGGTATTGGATAGCACCAGCGCGAACTCCTCACCGCCGAACCGGAACACCATGTCGATATTGCGCAGCTGTTCTTTGAGCAGCAGGGCAGTCGCTTTCAGCGCAGCGTCGCCCGCCTGGTGTCCATAAGTGTCGTTGAGGCGTTTGAAGTGATCCATGTCCAGCATGACCACTGACAGGAGCTGGCCGTGACGCCAGGCAAGTTCTGTCTCGCGAGTCAGGCTCTGCTCCAGCGCAACACGATTGCCTGCTCCGGTGAGCGAGTCCTTCAGCGATGCTTGAACAGCTCGTCGGTACAGCAAAGCGTTGCGTAACGGAAACAGCAAGCAAGCCAGCAGCTCTTCGACTTGCACAAGCGCTAGCTCGGACAGTCGTGCATGGCTGAATAGGTGGAGCTCGCCGAGGCGCTCCGCTTGCTGAGCCAGCGTGAAGTGTACCTCGTAGCCCTCGGCTTCCCCGATTTGCACATCCAGGTCGGTCCCGGAATGCCGATACGATAGCGCGTGCAGTGGAAGCAGGTCGCAGGCGTCCTCGAGAAAGAACAACAGCAGTCGGTCGATTTCCAGGCTGGTCTGAAGACGTGACGACAAGCTGCGCACCCGTTCGAAAAGATCGAGCGGTCGTGTCGGTGCGGCGCCACCTGTACCGATGTCCAAGCGCCGCGCGCGAGCGGCTCCGATATAGACGGTGGCACTGTTCTGTTTATCTGGCAGCATAGGTGAGACCTCAATACGCAATGTGCGCTATCGAAGCCTTACTAGCTATTTCTGTGCCAAGTAGTTTTCTCGTTATTTTTCCGTGTGTTAGAAGGGATCCGGGCTTTCGCCATGGGCCATTCGTCAGCGAAACGGCGGTTTGATATCAATTTGATATGCCGGGCGGGTGAAAGCGCCAGGAAACAGGCGCTTCAACCGCGCGACGCTCACTGAGCGTTGAAGGCCTGGCCGTTGACTCCGGCACTGTCTGGGCCCATCAGATACAAGTAGACCGGCATGATCTCTGCGGGTAGCGGATTGACGGCAGGGTTTTCTCCGGGATATGCCTTTGCGCGCATGTCTGTGCGGGTCGCGCCGGGGTTGACACTGTTACTACGTACTGGGTTGGTCCCGTCCAGCTCATCGGCCAGTACTTGCATCAAACCCTCGATCGCGAACTTCGATACCGCGTAACCGCCCCAATAGGCGCGGCCCTTCCTGCCGACGCTGCTCGAGGTGAAGACGACCGAGGCGTCGTCGGATAGTTTGAGCAGGGGAAGCAGTGTGCTGGTCAGCATGAAGGTGGCGTTGACGTTCACCTGCATCACGCGCATGAAGTTGTCGCCTGACAGCTGCTCTATCGGCGTGCGCGGACCGACGATGCCTGCGTTGTGCAAAAGGCCGTCCAGCTTGCCGAATGCACCTTCGACGGTGGCTGCCAGTTCGTCGTATTGGTGGGGCAGTGCCGTCTCGAGATTGAGCGGAATGACCACGGGTTGCGGACCGCCAGCGGCTTCGATGTCGTCGTATACGCGGTTGAGATTCTCCTCGTTCTTGCCCAGCAGCAGCACGGTCGCGCCGTGTGCGGCGTAAGCCTTGGCCGCGGCTTCCCCAATTCCGCGGCCTGCGCCAGTGACCATGATGATCCGACCTTTTAGGAGGTCGGGGCGGGCTGAGTACTCGAACATCGGATGCCTCGTATGCAAAGCGTGGGTCACTGCCCACCGTGATTGTCAGCGCAATGCTGAGAAAATGGTTATCAGCGGGTCCAGGCCGCGCGATTGAGCAGGCTGCGCAGCTCGAGGGGGTGATCGACGACAACGTCTGCACCCCATGTATCTGGATCGTCTTCGGGATGGATATAGCCATAGCGCACCGCGGCTGTGCGGCTGCCTGCGGCGCGCCCCGACTCGATATCGCGTAGATCGTCCCCGACGAAGAGAACGGTCGCGGGATCCAGATCCAGCTGGCTGCACGCCAGCAACATCGGCTCCGGATCGGGTTTGCTCTTGCTCACATGATCGGGGCACACCAGCACGGCGGAGCGCGATGCCAGGCCCAGCTGCTGCATGATCGGCTCGGCATAGCGGACTGGCTTGTTGGTGACTACCCCCCAGATCAGGTTGGCCTTTTCAATCTCGTCCAGCAGCTCTGACATCCCATCGTACAGCCGACTTTCTACCGCGCAGTGGGCTTGATAGCGCTCCAGGAATTCAAGCCGAAGCGATTCGAATTCGTCGGATAGCGGGTCGACGTCGAACGCGCTGAGTACCATGGCCCGGGCTCCGCCAGAAACGACGTCGCGAATCTGCTGGTCCGCCACGCGATCGAGGCCTCGTGCGACGCGCATGGCTTGAGCGACTGCAATGAAGTCCGGAGCGGTATCGAGCAAGGTACCGTCCATGTCGAAAAACACGGCGCGCAGACGCATTAGGCCTCCCGAAGCGTTTGAATCATGTAGTTGACATCTACGTCCGGCGACAGCTTGTAGTGCTTGGTCAGCGGGTTATACGTCAGCCCGATAACATCATTGACAGCAAGCCCGGCTTGACGGCTCCAGGCACCCAGCTCCGAAGGCCGGATGAACTTGCGGTAATCATGGGTGCCCCTGGGTAGTAGCTTCAACACATACTCCGCACCGACGATGGCGAGCGCATAAGCTTTCGGATTACGGTTGATCGTCGAAAAGAACACCTGACCGCCAGGCTTCACCAAGGCGTGGCATGCGCGTATTACCGAGGCCGGATCGGGCACGTGTTCAAGCATCTCCAGACATGTCACCACGTCGAACTGCCCCGGCGACTCCTCGGCCAATGCCTCGGCGGTGATCTGCCGATAATCGATTTCCAGGCCTGACTCCAATAAGTGCAGCCGGGCAACGGCGAGAGGGGCTTCGCCCATGTCGATGCCGCTTACGGTGGCGCCGCGCTGGGCCATGGCCTCACTGAGAATGCCGCCTCCGCACCCTACGTCCAGTACCTTCTTGCCAGCCAGCGATACGTGTTCGTCGATCCAGTTGACTCGGAGCGGGTTGATTTCATGCAGCGGTTTGAATTCGCTTTCGCGGTCCCACCAGCGGTGGGCGAGCGCTTCGAATTTGGCGATTTCAGCGTGGTCGACGTTGCTCATGATCTGTTCCGTTTGAAAGCTTGAAGGAGAAGCTTGAGCCGCAAATTGTTCATGTTGCCAGCTTCCGTCAGGCAAAGCGCTTTCGGAGAGGCGCTTTGCATAGGTCAGTTTGCCGCGGCGCACCCGAATCATCGGCGTGGGGCCTCAGTGCTTGGAGCCGATCTTCTCTCCCCACTCTCGGGCGACGGCAACGATCCGCTCTTCATCCATACGAACCAGCTGCCCGTCATCCAGTAGTTGCTTGCCACCTACCCAGACATGGCGGACACGATCACGACTGCTGGAATAGATAAGTTGTGAAACGGGATCGTAAACAGGTTGCTGCGCGAGGCGCGACAGGTCGAATGCCACCAGGTCTGCGAACTTGCCGATCTCCAGGGATCCTGTCTGGTCGTCGATTCCGAGCGCACGGGCACCATTGAGGGTGGCCATGCGCAACGCCCTGTGAGCATCGAGTGCCGAGGCTGATCTGGCGACAGCCTTCGCCAGCAAGGCTGCGGTTCGGGTTTCGCCTAATAGATCCAGATCGTTGTTACTAGCGGCGCCGTCAGTACCTATCGCGACGTTCACGCCGGCTTCCCACAAGCGCTCGACCGGACAAAAACCGCTGGCCAATTTGAGATTGGACTCAGGGCAATGAATCACGCTGCAGTTGTGCTCGACCAATAAGGCAATGTCGTCGTCGTTCACTTGAGTCATATGCACCGCCTGGAAGCGTGGGCCTAGCAGCTGCAAGCGGGCCAGTCGCGCCAGAGGTCGTTCACCATGTTTGCTCTGCGCCTCATCCACTTCGTGCTCGGTTTCATGCACGTGCATATGAATGGCGATATCCATTTCCGCGACGAGCGTGCGAATGCTTTCCAGCTTGTCATCCGCCACGGAGTAGGGCGCATGAGGGCCGAAGGCAATAGTCACGCGCGGGTGGTGTTTGAGGTCGTCGAATAGCGCGACGCCTTTGCGGAGCGCTTCGTCGGCATCCCGAGCTCCGGGGATAGGGAAGTCCAATACCGGAATCGCTATCTGAGCGCGCACGCCATGCTTGTGAACCAGCTCGCTCATGACATCAGGATAAAAGTACATGTCAGAAAAGCAGGTAATCCCGCTTTGTATCTGCTCTGCGATCGCCAGCTCACTCCCGGCTCGAACAAAGGCTTCGTCGACCCAGCGGCCCTCGGCAGGCCAGATATGGTCGCGCAGCCAAGTCATCAAAGGCAGGTCGTCCGCCAAGCCGCGAAATAAAGTCATGGCCGCGTGCCCATGGGCGTTGACCAGTCCAGGGGTCAACAGCATTCCGCTTAGGTCACGCGTTTCGAGAGCGGCGTGTTGGATAGCATCTTCACGCGGCGCTATGAGCACAATGCGGCCATCGCGGATCCCGAGCCCATGGTTTTTCAGGACGACGCCAGCCGGCTCGACTGGAACGAGCCAGGTAGGGAGTAGTAGCAGGTCGAGTGGATCGGCGTTAGTGGGCATGTAGGTCTTCGCAGGCAAAGGGGCTTCAGTGTAAAGCCTGTCGCTTGTCCTTAGAAGGAAGCGCTAGGGAGATCGAGCGTATGTCTTGGTTGGCCAGCGTCGCCACGCCGCTTATGCATTAATTGGCTTTTTGCCCGAAACGCCAAAACAGCCATTGACGTGAGTTTCTGAGCCCCTATAATGCGCACCTTCTCCGACGCAGGCCTTTAGCAAAATCTCTTGTAAATCAAGAAGTTAGCGAAAATAAAGGCTTGCACGGATGGCGAATTCGAGTAGAATGCGCCGGGCTGACAGGGTGGTGGTTGATTCCTGTTGGTGGCTTCGGTCGGGTTGATCGGAAGCGGTTGAAAAGGTGGTTGACAGCGGTTTTGAACGCTGTATGATTCGCCTCCCGCTGACGAGAGACGGATAGTTGATCGGAAGCGCAAGCGGTT